>JBASXE010000351.1:0-5453 GCA_049276875.1 Roseovarius sp.
AGACGGTCGGGCCCTTCTTGCATTCGCCGCGTCATTCGAACTGGAGGCATCCGCGCGTCTTCCCGCTGAGCATCGTCCCTCCAGTGGTTCGGCGCACATTCAGCGTCATCGAACGAGTTACGAGAAGACCGCAAACAGCAGGCCCGCAGCTACCGCCACGGTGATGATGGCTACCAACCCCCGATAGAGGGCCCATGGTGCCTTGATGAATTCCTGGCTGATCGCGAGCTGGCGATCAGCTTCTGCGATGCCCTTGGTGCTGGCTTGCACATCCTTGATGCCAGAGTCATTCCACAGCCACAACATGAAGTTCATGCCGACGATGATGATGGCGAATGCCACCTGAACCCCGTTGGACCCACTACCGCCCACGACATCATTCGCAAGGGCGACAATGCCCAAGAGCAGCACATTCGCGAAGACGAAGAACCCGAAGCCGACGAGGACATCGCGCTGCCGAACTGCTCCCCAGAAATTGTTGTGATCAGGCATTTCCTATTTCCTCACTGTTGTTTGGCGGATGTGGACGGAAGTGCCTAGGCCGATGCGGATGTATCGACGCTGAGGGGCTTTTGCCTCCAGTTCGTGATGCAGGCAACCAGCGTGACGATCGCCAAAGCCAGGATGATGAAGAATTGCCATGGCGGTCCGCCGGCGCTCTGCCCGTAGTCGTAGGTGACACCAAGGTAGGTAGCCACCACCAATTGGCTGAGTAACACGGTGACGATGGCAACGACACCGACCCGCGCAAGACTGTGACCACTCACTAGGAGGGATATCACGATGATGGCGGCGCCCCACAAAGCTACGTTCAGCACCCACACAACCTCGACCGACGCGGCAATGTCCAGGGTTCGTCCCGTCAGGTCAACCCCATCCCATTGCTTGGACGCTTCGCTCTCAACCGAACCGATTCCACTGAGTGATCCGATGAGCAAGAAGATGCCAAACACGATCAACCAGAAACGCACATTAAGGAATTTCACGATTTCGCTCCATCGCTAGCAGTTGGCGAAGATTTCGAACGTGACAGGTCCGACAATGCCGGCAGCTTTCAGCATTTCCTGCATATCCGCCTGCTGCGCCATCGCCAGGAATCCTTCTGCAGCCTCCCGAGTCCCGAACTCATGCAGGACGACGATGTCGTTGCCGTCGGCCACGGCTCTTAGGCCAGCTTCGCGGGTGACGCCGAGCGCCGCGAGTTCTCCGCGCTGGGCCTCGTAGAGAGCCATCCACTTGTCGAAATCTTCAATCTTGTGCCTGGCCAGCAGAGTGAACATGTCCAAATTCCTTTCGAGGAGGCCGAAGAAGGGCCTAGGGCGTTGGGGCGAACAACGCGGACATATCCGAGACACCCCAATGTGCGACCAACTGCCCGTCACGCCATTCGAGAACATCGGCGAACGGCATGCGCACCTGTTGCCCGTGCCCTGCCATACCCATCATTTCGCCTGTGAAGGTGCCGACGAAAGCACCGAAGGCAGCTACCTTGTTGCCTTCCTCCACCATCATGTCGACCTCGACGCGTATATCCGGCATACCACCTTTCATCATGCCGAACATCACTCGTGCCAGCTCTCGGCCTTCTGCATCAATCCCCGGGATTGTGTCGTGTTCGACGAAATCAACCGCGAAGTACTTGTCCACCATCGCATCAACATCGTCCGTGGCCGACATCTCGGCGTATACCTTCTTCATCAGGTCCTTGAGCTCGGACATTCATGTCTCCGTTGCTATGTAGGGGCAATCGACTCGACTCATTCATGTGTGTCGCTTGAAGACTAAGGACACGATTAGAGGACGGTCTTGTATGAAACGATCATCTCTAGGCAGCAAGAACACGCGGTGTTTACGCAGGCAATTTCTCGAGGAGGAGAGTGTCGATACCGACCTTTGACGCCGCGCGATATGCAGACGGGGTTAGTCCTGAGAATTCCTTGAAGCTGTGAGTGAAATGCGACTGGTCGTGATACCCGCATTCCGCTGCCACCTCGGCCAGATTGAGCTCAGGTGCCTGCATGCGACCGAGGGCGTCGCGGAAGCGAAAGAGTGCCTCGTAGCGATTCAGGGTGGTCCCCAACCAGATTTTCGCCAATCGATTCATGTGCACTGACGAGTAGCCAGACTGGTCTATCAGAGTCTTTGTCATCCAGAAGGGATCCGCTTCCCGCAATACATGCTGTCCATGATGCGTGAAGGACACGAACGGGGGAATCTCCGATTGAGCACGTAGGCGCTGCAGCAGGTAACTTTCCAGGAACCCAGCACGTTCGGAGAACGAGGGCAGCGAGTTCAGTTTGTCCTCGATCATCGCCAGATCACCATGAATCATGGTTGGTTCAATAGTCCGGTTGTGCACCTCAAAGGCCGGAATTCCGAAAAGCATTTTCGCCGCGATCGGAGACATCATCACGATGACTGCGCGCGCCTTCGGCGCTATCACCACTTGTGGCTTGGTCTGCGCCCCAAACAGCAGTGAGAAGGTGCTCCGGGACCCCCGCTCCGAGGCAGCATCATCGCCCATGTAGAAGCCCTCGACTCTGGCCCCGTCAAGGAAAAAGACAATTTCGATGGTGCCATTGGGCATGATCCATGCTGGTTTCGAGGAATCGCCGAGGCGCGCCTCCGCGATGACATCGACGATCCCGCCAAGACTTGGGGGCACATATGTCTGCAGATCGTCGAACACGGGGACCCCCACCTAGATCGACACGAGGACGCACTTAACGTATCGGTGTTCAACGCATTGCGAGGCGCGTGCATCAGATCTTGGCAAGAGTTCACACAGTCGTAACCCATCAACACCTCTGCGTCGCGTGCCGCAGGGTGGTCAACAACAAGACTGGTCGGTTCACTACAAGAACCGACCGTGGTGGCTAGTTCACAAAAGACCCTCAAATCCCCTGGCAATCCCGCACCGCGTGCTTCTTTCGCACACAAAGCGGGCAGGCTCCGCCCCCTTTCTCAGCGGAGTTCCGCTCGCCTTCACCGGCCAAGGCATCGATTTGTCGGCGGACCAGGGGGAACACACAGCCAGACCGAGTCCAAAGCGCGCGGGCCAATACGGATCCGTGAATGCTCAGGTACGTGATCCAGCATCGGCAGATCTCCGTGGCGAACGTGGGAATCGTCGGCAGCATCCACTCCTCCGGGCTAGCCGATACCGAGGACCATGGCCTCATCGTTCGCTGCCTCACTGCACTTCAGGCTGAGTTGAAGGGATCGGCGCGACGGCTCACGCCTATGACATCGGCACTTGGAGAAAGACGGCGAGAAGCAGACCTAGCGTGACAAGGATCGCCAGAGTCCCCAGCACGGTCAGCCGCACCTGACTCTTCGGGGCCGCCATCCACGCCCGCAAGAGACGCCTGACTGTCGGACCCGTAATCCACGAAACGCTGGCTACGGCCACCAGGTTGGAGAGCAGAAGCATCGCGGCGAACGGCAGGGTTACCCCTCCCAAGAGCAGGGAGATTATGAAGATGGCCGGGTACAGGGCAACAACGGTCGACAGCCAGATCTTCCACGTCGGTGCTGGGACTGCGTGCGGATCGGGTCGATACCAGAACGGCGTCAGGTAACGCTCATCTGTCCCGTACCGATCCGTGCTCGCGACAAGGCTCTGTAGGCGTGCATGCAGGCCTTTCCAATCACTGCTGTCCAGCCACTGACCGAGGCTGTCCGAGGAGTCGAAGCGCACCACAAGCGTGTAGAAGTCCTGTCCGCCAGCGACGGGTTTGATGACTTCCCGTGACATGAATCCAGAGAAACCCATCTCGATTCGACCTGAGTCGACCAGCCACGCCTCATAATCATGGATCTGTGAGTTGGGGACCTGATGAACGGCTACCAAGGTCTCGGGCCGGGTTGATTCCATCGCATGCGCCATGCGTCACAGGCTATGACGCAGTTATCGACTTCCCTCGTGGTTTGAAGGAGTCAGTCAGAACTTCAGGATGAGCGGCAACGTCCCACATGCAGATCCCAGGCTCAAGGCCTCGACCATCCATAAGTTCTCATCCGGTGTGACGAACAGGAGCCTGCTCAGCCGTTCGCGAAGACTCGCCCGCGAACCTCGCCCACGTACTGCACGGGCATCTGGTTGACCGCCTGAGCGCGAATCGCTTCTTGCTTCTGGCGGGCAACGTTGGCCGTCTCCTCATCGGGATACACCGTCACGACCTGCATGGATCGTTCGGCGGTCTCCACGAAGTGCACGCTGACCGCGCCCAACGCCATGATGCCGGGGACGAAGGTGCTCCTGACGGTCTCTTCGAGCTCGTCGCTTAGGCCTTCGGATGTTGTCCACTGGCTGATGACACAAAACATAAGGACTTCTCCACTTATGGTCGCGCGTCGCGCACGACCGACGAGGCACCAGTCTTTCCGAAAGCAGCGGCTTTGTCCGCCCGATCGTGCGAAATCTAGGTGACGGAAGCGTGAAACATCTGCGCGCTGTTGAGCGCGGAAGCGGCAGTGCGC
Organism: Roseovarius sp.; assembly: GCA_049276875.1. GTDB lineage: Bacteria > Pseudomonadota > Alphaproteobacteria > Rhodobacterales > Rhodobacteraceae > Roseovarius. Next base: position 4,483 of record JBASXE010000351.1, read on the forward strand.
CGCCGCGGGTCAGAGCTTGTCAGCCCAGGTTCCGGCAAACTCGAAACCTTCGACCGTCTCGTTGCCCTCCACCCACGCATCGTGTCCACCCCCCGCTTCGGGAAAAGGACACCCTCACGCGGCGATCCGCCTGACCATTAGCGGACTCCCCGCATTCGGTCCAACCGCATAACCCCAATAAGACACCCGCCCCGCGGGCTATTCGCGTGCCCAAAACACACTCCTTGACCCTCGCGTGAAGTTCCGGCGCTCTGGCACCGTCATCGAACAGCGAAACTAAGCACTGGAAATGGCGAAACCCCCGCGGGAAACCCGCGAGGGAGTCGACTACTGAGTTTTGTCAGTTCACTATGTGAACTAACCGTGGTGGAGGTGCCGGGAATTCACCAATGCACGTTTTCGTGAGGGATTGGTGACTCCCAGCATCACATTGGAACACGGCGCTACTACACACCATTGCCCGGAAACACGTCAACGCTCACCCGATTCCGAGCAACGAATACCACTTCTTCACGTGATGCGAACCTATGTGGATGGCGCAAAACCGAGCCCCCGCCACGCCTAGACTCCGTCCAAACACCGCCCGGCACGCTGGACTTTGAGCCAAAAACGAAAAGCAAAAGTGATGAATAGATGAAGAGATGAAGGACTAAAAAGCCCGGACCGGACGAACCTGCACCGGGAAGGCCTTGGGGTCCCAGCCCTGACCGCCATTAACCAAATACTGGGACCACGCGTTGTCCGCGCCGCGCTGACTCGAACTCCAGTAGTAATAGTCGCCAGCAAACCCGTACGTTGCTGTGTTGAAACCAACAACCTGGGAGTACAACCACATCTCATTCAACTCATCCTGAGACGGCAAGAACCAGTCCGTGAACCCTCCACCGGCGTATGTACGCACCGCATTGGGCGCGCTTGACGTGCACGCCACAAACGGCGATGCGCTGGTCAGCATCGCCGTGGTATTCGCA
>JBASXE010000352.1:0-1928 GCA_049276875.1 Roseovarius sp.
TGTTAGCGTTGCGCTGTACTGGGCGGAACTGCCGGGGCGCGGCGGCGGGTTTCAGCGCCACTACGCCCAATATGGCAAGCTGATCGGCGTGCCGACGCCCAAGATGAAGGTCGAATTCCGCAGCGCGGATGGCTGGAAACCCCTGTCGGACGGGGATGATGTGGCGATGATGGAAGTCGATGCGGTGACGACGACCTTGAAGCCCGAATGGCACTATGCAGGGCGCCTGCAATCGCGCGCGCTTCCCGATGGGTCTGGCGCCGCACCACATTGGCCCGCAAGCCGCGAACAGATCCGGGCAGGGGCCGTGCGGTTGACCCTGACGGACTCGCTCCGGGGGTTTCTTGCAGAAGAATATCCGGCGGCGTTGGTGCGGGCCTTGCGCCCGAGGTTCTTGTCGCGGCTCCGCCCGAAGTTTCTGACGGAACTCAAGCGAAAGACAGCCCGCGCGCGCCGCCGCGTGCCCGGGCTGCCGAGCCTGCCCATGCCGCCCTTCGTGCCCAAGATCGCACGGCTACGCCTTGGCTATACCGCTGAGGCGGTGATCGCCCTCAATGCACCCGATCTGGCGCGGGCCGGAGAGCGTGTGACCCATCTGACCCCGTTTGGCCGCCGCCCGATTTTCCCGGAAGGCGCCCATGGGCAAATCAGCATCCTGCCCGACAGGCTTGGCTACGGGGCAAGGTTCATCCAGCTGGCGGGCGAGGGAGCGCTGGGCCCCATATCGCTCCTGTTCGAGATCGCGCAGGCCAACGGGCAGCGCCAAGATCGGGCGCCACGACCGATTTCTTGGTATTATCTCGGCCCGGAGGGATGGACCCGCCTGCCGGCGACGGCCTTGGCCTCTGATACCACCGATGGCCTGGGCCGCACGGGAATCGCCATGGTCGATCTGCCCGACGATGCCGTGCTTGAAAGCCCCGAAATGCCCGGACAGGGCTACTGGCTGGCCGCCGTGGCCGATTGGCACGAACTTGACGGCTACCCGCTGTTGCAGCGCGTCGCGACGAATGCCGTCTGGGCACAGTCCGAACGCCGCCCCGATTTGGCCGGTGATCAAGGCCCGGAACGCGATTTCGCGCTTGCGGTCACTGTCCCCGGCTTGGGTCAGCCCATCGAGGTGCCCTCCGAGCGGCATGTGCACGACGGCGAGACCGCGGTGCAATTCACCGCGCGCGTCAGCGCCTCGTTACGTCATCGTGGCTGGGCGATCACGGCGCAAGATATCGAAGATCTGGTGCGCGATGCCTTTCCAGAGGTCTTCTTGGCCAAATGCGTCGCCGCGGATGAGGACCCAACCACAGCCGTGCCGGGACAGATCACCCTCCTAGTCGTTCCAGATCATCGGCCTGTTGTGGGACTTGGACAACGGCCGCGCTTTTTCGACAGCAGTTTCTTGCGCGACGTGGCCGCCCATGTGCAAATGCGCTTGCCGATCGGGGCACGCTTACATGTCCGCAACCCGTCTTATGAAATGTTGCGGGTGCGCGCGCATGTGCGCCTTGCGTCCGGGGGCGATGACGGGGCGGGGGCGTTGCAATTGCGCGATCACGTCGCGCGCGCCCTGTCTGTCTGGACCGCGCCCCCCGATCTTGGACGGTTCGGCTGGTCGCTCAACGTCGAAACCTTGCGCAGCGACATCGAAAGCCTCCCGTCGGTTGCGGCCATCACGGGCTTTTCCGTTCTGCAACTGGTCTGCGACCAGAGCGGCGCCTATCGTCTATTCGACACCGCCACGGCCCATGAAAGCGGCGGCGCCCTGCGCTTGCGGGCAGCCGAGCCTTGGGGCCTGCCGTTGGCGACCCAAGACCATGATTTCCCCGTCATCACAGATCTGCGTCACCGTGATCCCCGCCCGACAGGCATCGGGGCCTTGCGTGTCGGTGACATGTTGATCGTCAACAAGAAAGAACGCGTGTGAGCAGGCA
>JBASXE010000353.1:0-3547 GCA_049276875.1 Roseovarius sp.
CACGAAGTGGGTAAAAGAACCCCATTTGACGAAGGACATCAGACGTGCGGCCCCCGACCGCTTGGGGGCGGGGGCTGCCAGTTTAAACAAAGTCACTGCGCGTCAAACGGCGTGTGTTTTGACGAAACCCACCTAACGAACACCAGCTATTGCGCGAGGTATTCGTTGGTAAACCAGTCTGACAGATCGGGACGCGTCTCCAGCAGATCGCCATCGCCATCACGCAGAATGCCCGCCTCGAACAGAAAATCGCTGATGTTACGCATCATTTCTGCGTCGATCAGTCCAACCGGCTCGCCGGGGTCTTGCAGGTACCCGCCCTCAACCAGCGCTTGCATCGAAGCACGCACCAGTTCGGGGTTAGACAGCATCCCTGCGGTCTGAGCGATCAGGATGTCGGCGGCTTCTTCAGGATTGCTTGCGGCAAACGCATAGCCACGTTGAGCCGCCTGAACGAAGGCTCGGGCACTCTCGACGTTGTCCGACAGCCAACTTGAATTTGCACCAAGGAACGTGGTGTGCTGGTCCGGCACCCCGAAATCGGAATACCGAAACGCCCGTTGCGGACGGTCTAGCAAGACGGAGTTGACCCCCTCCCAGGTACTTACCTCAAGCGTGAAGTCGACCGACCTGTTGGCAAGCGCCTCATAAGCGGACGTGCCCAGAGTCACCGTGTCAAAGACACCCTCCCCGCCATCGTAGCGGATAATGCTTGAGATCAGCGCTTCCTCCCATGCGCTGCCAAAGCCCGCGTAGATCATCCCATCCAGATCGGTAGGGCGCTGGATATCCTCTCGGTCGCCGTTGAAAACCAGACGGCCCGTTTCATGCTGCACAACTGCCATGACAACCGTCATTTCGGCACCAGTTGCCCGCTGGCTGTGAAACCCCACCGCGCTGAGGATGCCAAATTCAGCAACCCCCGCCGCCACCAGCGTGCCCGAAGACGTGTCGGTATAGGGCAGGATGTCCACGTCAAGCCCGGCCTCTTTGAACCAACCCTGCGCTTGGGCGACATACAGCCCGACGTGATTGGTGTTGGGCGTCCAGTCGAGGGCCACACTGATGGTTTCATCCGCATGGGCAGGCATTGCGGCACAGAATAGGGCCGCGGTCAGGAATCGTTTCATAATCAATCTCCGGTTTGGGTGAGTAGTGTCGTGAGAAGCCTGTCTTCCAACGCGCGTGCGCTGTTCGTCAGAGGCCGATCAAGGCGTGGTCGGGGTGTGGTAATCACGATCTCATCGATCACCCGTGCCGGACGGCTGGACAACACATAGATGCGGTCCGAAAGTGCCACCGCTTCACGCACGTCGTGGGTAATCAATAGCGTGGTCCAATTGGCCTTTTGCCAGCGCGCTTCCAACCAGCGCTGCATTTGCATGCGGGTCAGCGCATCAAGCGCCCCAAACGGTTCATCCAAAAGCTGGATTGGCCTTTGCTGGATCACTGTGCGCAGGAGGGCAGCGCGCTGGCGCATACCACCCGAAAGCTGCGCAGGATAATGCCGCTCGAACCCGGCAAGTCCGAAGGCGCTGAAAAGGGGGCTGGCCTTTGCACGCGCCTCGCTGCGCGGGGTGCCTTGGATCTCCAGCCCGAGGGTCACATTGTCAAGCACGCGCCGCCAGGGCAGCAACGCGTCCCGTTGCGGCATGAAGGCAAAGGCGCGGCTGTGTGCGGACAAAGGCGTGCCATCAACCGTGATCGTGCCACACGCCGGTGTCACATCCTGTGTCAGCAGCCGGAAAAGTGTCGATTTACCCGCACCCGACGGACCCAGGATCGACACGAACTCGCCCGGCTCAACCTGCAGCGACACCGACCGCAGGACCTCGGTCGTGCCAAAAGACAGCCCGACGTTTTTGATGCAAAGGGCAGTCATGTGTCGCCACCAGCATCGCGCCAACGCAGCACGATCCGTTGCAAGACCGCCGTGACCGCGAACAACACCAGCGTCAGCAGCGAACTGATGACCACGGCGGCAAGCATAAGGTCGGGGCGATAACTGTTCTTGGCATTCAGGATCACGATACCCAGCCCCGCACGCGCCCCCACGTATTCCGCAAAAATCGCGGCGACGACCGCATAGGTGATCGAAATGCGCAGCCCCGCAAAGAAATACGGCATCGCCGAGGGCAGCCGCGCGATGCGGAACACAGACGCACGCGACGCGCCCATAGAGCGCAGCAGCGCCTCGATCTCGGGGTCTGTTGCCTCGTATCCGTCGACCAGCGCCACCAGCATCGGAAAAAAGGTGACCAGCGCCACCAACAGAATTTTTGGCGTCAGATCAAAACCGAACCACAAGACCACCAAAGGTGCGATTGCCACCAACGGCAGCGTCTGGCTGATCACAAATATCGGGAACAGCGCGCGGCGCACCCGTGGCATGAAATCCAAAATGATCGACAGAGCAAACGCAACCACCGCAGAGCAGGCAAACCCTGTCAGCGTCGCCGTGATCGTTGGCACCGTATGGCCCCACAAAAGCGCGCGGTTCTGCGCGATCTGGTCCACCACCCGCGACGGGGCGGGCAGCAAAAGGGGGGATATGCCCGACACGCGGACGTAAATCTCCCATAGGGCAAAGGCGCTGACCACACTCAAAACGGCTGGAATGCCGCGGGCCAGCCCCTTGCCCCGGATTGGGGGCATGGGGCGCTGCATGGCTCAGTCCAGCGACGGACTGTTGGCCGAGACGGTCAGATCGATCGTCACATGACCTTGGGGCGGGCCAAACCGGCAAAACGCCTGTTCCAGAGTGGCGAATACAAGGCCTGCATCACCCTTGAGCCTGGTGCAGAAATTCTTGGACCGGTCAAAACTTCCGCTTTGTTTGAGAAAATCGATGCAGCCCATGATCTCGGCCATGTGATCACCCGCGCCCATCACATAGAGCGAGAACTGCGCGCGCGCTGCCTGACCTGTCTGGGGGGCGTCACTCAACAACTCCAGTGCTGCCGCCTGACGCTGTGGCAGCGGTTCTGACGGATTGGCCAGCGCGTTGGTCTGACAAATAGGATCGTCCGGTTCGCCCGGACAGCCTCGCGACAACGTCGCGCGCAACACAACATGATGCTCGGTAACCGACGCGGCACTGTAAAGATCCCGCAAGGCCGGGAACAAAACCTCAGGCGGGCCAACGATGAGGGTGGAGATATCATCGGTCTCAATACGAAGGCGGTCCCGCCACGGATCAAGTGCCTTCAATGATAACATAATGACGTCGACGAACCCATCGGTCATCGGATATAGGCAAACTTGCGCCCCTGCGAACATGATAATTCTCCTTGCTCCGCTGGCATTACCCAGATCAGCTTTGAGGGTCCGAGGGCATGGCGCCCACATCTCAGCCACGGCATTACGCGGCACCCCTGTGATGTGTTCAACCAAACAGGTTACTCGGCCAAACGCAAGACCTCACCCGCTGTTTTGCCTTGTCAAAGAGTTTTGAAAAAATCGATTAGCTTTTTCGTCGTTTACCATAGCGCTCGACGTCGCATCGATCATCTCTGTGTCGATCACCGAATGTCTCTCAGCCCCTGTC
>JBASXE010000354.1:0-1870 GCA_049276875.1 Roseovarius sp.
GCTGCTCCAATGATGACACCTACTGCCAAGTCAACGACATTGCCGCGGGAAATAAATTCACGGAATTCCTGTGCGATTTTCACGTCACCCTCAAATCGCATAGCACGAATCTTGTCTACCTAAAAAATCGCGCCCCCTAGGCCCAATCCTGCAAGCGGGATGCTGGCTCATCTTGCGGGTAGGTCGTTTTGGAAATATGTCGCATCTGCCGAGCTCTCACCCTCGCTGCATTCAATTCGTGCAATTCGTTTCTCAGCGCTGCCACACCCTCTTCAATTGCCTTGCTATTGGCCTCCCTCATCGCATCGGCGTCTTCCAACCTCTTTCTTAAAGCTGCCTCCCCATCTGAGCCAAGTTGCAATGTGGGTAGAATCTCCTCAATGGCACGAATCAAATCCCCCTGCTGGGGTAGAATCTCCAACAGCCTCTCCGTGTTCTTCTCGCGAATAAAAAAAACCTCCAGTTGGAGGTTTTTTTCATAAGTAGTGAGGAGATTTTCGAAACGGGGCGGCAGAGATTGTGCCTCAGGCTTTCGAATCAGCATTTCGCTCCCAAGCCTTGACCCGTTCCCGCTTGAGCTCCTTCTGATGCAACCTGTAAAAGCATCTCAGACCAAGCGTCACGAATGTCTTGTAGAAAACCAGAAACGACTTTGATTTTTTCGACGTCTTTCTCGCGATTCGCTTGATTCAAGTGATTCTGCATGAAATCGTAAAGACGATACAGGTTTTCAGAAAACGCTCCACCCTGCTCCATATTCAACGTCGCTTGCAATTCAGTGATAATCGCTTGCGTCCGCATAATGTTGTTGTGAATCGCTTCATTGCGGCGGGCGAAATTTTCTTCTTTGAATCCCAGTTCAGCGGCTGCAAGAAATCGCAAAGCCCCATCATACAACATTAAGACGAGTTCTCCAGGACTGGCAGTCGTGGCTGCAGTTTTCCTGTAAATGTTAAGCGGGTTTTGCGACTTCAAAACGTTAGGAGATTGTCCCGTCCGTTAACGCAGAATTCACAAACAATGTTGCTATTCCGTTAACGACGTTCAGCGGAGGGTAGTTCGGATCCGCATTCCAATCAATTCCTTTTTTTACTTCCCCGGGACGCACTTCAAGTTGAGTGCCGACCCACTGACGGACTTTTTCACGATGAGGCGCCTCAAGCGTATCATTCATGGTTTTCTTATCAGGCAAATCTGTCTTGCCAGTGGCGATGACAGATGCCCGAACACGAACCTCGCTGGCACCGACCTGAGGAGCGGACATGTTGCTTTTGGCAGTAGCCGCATTCACCTCCGGCCAGGCGGGTGAGGCAGTTGGCGCGATAGGTTGCACGTTGTTCATGGCTTTAGTTTCTGTTGAGGTTGGTTGAGTAAAAATCTGATATCTTTATTTATCGGTCAGAGTTTTTGTTTCTTTAGGGAATTTTTCACTTTTGCTGCTTGAAGGCATTAGCCAGGTAGGAACCTTGCTGTTGATACATCGACTGCGCCTTTTCCATGGCAATGAATGATGTTTCCAAAAGAGAACGCTGACTTTCCAATTGGCGCTCAAATACCTCAATCTGTTTATCAAGGCTCTTGGACTGGCGATCATTCGAGTCGGTCTGAGTTTTAAATGTGCCAGGAGAGGAAGAGGACGTGCTGAGAAGGTTCTCCAAATACTCTTCCATTCGCGTCACCAATCCCCCACTCGCGTTGTTGAAATAATCGATGACGTCATCCGCGGAATCAGCAAGTATCGAGTCCAGTTTCGCGCTATCTGTGATTGAAATTGTATTTTCAATCCCGGCGAAGTTGACACCCATGTCTGAAAGACGCTTCACACTCCCGGTGAGAGCAGCGTTGTCCTCGTAGAGCAATCGCCTCATGT
>JBASXE010000355.1:0-7214 GCA_049276875.1 Roseovarius sp.
CCACACCGATGTCGAAGATGTCTTCAACAGTGGCAGTAGCATTGTTGTTTGCCGCTGTCACTGCGTTACCTAGGTCGTTACGGGCATAGGAGACACCGATTGTCAGACCGTTGAACGAAGGTGTGTAGTAGGTCAGACGGTCGACGTCGTTGTTACCTGCAACTTCGGTGTAGGCGGACACGCCGGCCTGACGGAAGTTCCATGGCAGCGTGCCACCAGCGGATGTCGACAGCGGGATAAACGCCGAGATCGAAGGCGAGTTGATGTACGCGGAAGTCACACTGGGCGCGGCAACCTGCATCTTGTAACCAGCCGAGTTCTCGGAACCGATGTCGAGTTGGCCGAATGCGTCGCCGGAGATCGACATGTATGTCTCGTCGATACCGATTGCGCCGCCGCCGTCATTTTCGCCTTCCATCTGCACGTTCACACCGAAGGTCAGGCCGTTGTCGAGCGTGATCGAAGGTGTGAAGATGATTTCAGTGGCCGACAGGAACACGATGCCGTCTCTGTCGCTGGTAGTAATCGTCGTGCCGCTGACGTCAGCGAACGCGATGTGCTGGCTCATGTAGCCACCCCAGCTCAGGTCCCATTCTTGGGCCGTAGCTGGAGCTGCCATTGCGCAACCGATGATCGCGCTGGTGCAAAGCAGATGCTTTTTCAAAGGGAGTCCCTCCTCATATTAGCGGGGATATATGTCATTATCCGCCACGCCCCACGATGGGATGCAGCTTGGGAGAGTAATGCTGCATTTTGGCCCGCACTGTCAACGAAGGCGCGAGAGGGTCTTTGTCTCTTGGCAGCTTTGTGACGTTTTAACCACACAGATTGCGCCGCACCGTCCGATATTAAGGGATTTCCACATATAAGCCCGTTTTGAACCTGCATTTGAGAGCTGCGCCGCCCGCCGCCCATCTGCCCAGAGTCCGCCGCATTTCGCGCAAAGCCTTGCAGCCGGGGCCCTGACTCGGAATTTGATATGTGCCTGCCGTCAGGCCGCGCGCAGCCCGAGAATGGAGCGCGCCTGCGCTGGTGTGGCCACGGGGCGGCTGTATTTCTCGCAAAGCTCCGCCGCCCGCGCGATCAGGGCCGCGTTGGACGGGGCCAGCCGATCACGGTCCAGCCGCACATTGTCCTCAAGCCCCGCGCGCGTGTGCCCGCCCGCCGCAATCGCCCACTCGTTCACGATGATCTGACCCGGCCCGATGCCCGCCGCACACCACTGCGCCTCGGGCGCGCGGGTGCGCATGAGGGTCACGTAGAAATCAAACACCTCCCGGTCGACAGGCATCGCACCACGCACGCCCATCACGAATTGCACATATAGGTGCCCGTAAAGCGCACCCGCCTGATGCAGGCGAATGGCGTGCAAGATATGAGACAGATCAAACGCCTCGATCTCCGGCACCACCTCATGCGCGCGCATCTGTGACGCGAGCCACGTGATCAATTCGGGCGGGTTCTCATAGACACGGGTCGGGAAATTGTTCGACCCGACCGAGAGCGAGGCCATATCGGGCCGCAAGGGCAGCATGCCGCCCCGCTCCGCCCCCGCACCAGAGCGGCCTCCGGTGGAGAATTGCACGATCATGCCGGGGCAATGGGCGCTTATCCCCTCGCCCAGACGGGCAAATCTCTCGGGATCCGAACTGGGCGCGCCATCATCGGCGCGCACATGACAATGGGCGATGGACGCACCAGCCTCAAATGCTGCATGCGTGCTCTCGATCTGCTCCTCAACGGTGATCGGCACGGCCGGGTTGTCAGCCTTGGTCGGCACGGAGCCGGTGATCGCCACGCATAAGATACAAGGGGGGCCTTCCACATAATTCGTCATGCCGCATCCCCCTCCATGGCATCGCTATAAGATAGCGCGAGGCTTACAGCCCCTCTTCGGCCAGCACTTTCTTGGCGGCCCTGAAACACTCAAGCCCCAAAGGCACGCCCGCATAAATCGCCACCACATGGATGATCGCGCGAATCTCTTCGCTGCTCACACCATTGGTCAGCGCGCCACGGCAATGGATTTCCCATTCATGCGTCCGGCCCATCGCGCCCAGCATGGCCAGATTCATCATCGACCGGGTCTTGGGTTCGATCACATCATCGCCCCAGCCAAAGCCCCAGCACCACGCCGTCATGGCTTCCTGAAACGGTTTGGTGAAATCATCGGCGGCGGCGAGGTTTTTTTCCACATACTCAGCGCCCAGCGTGGCTTTGCGCTGCTCCAATCCCTTGAGAAACAGATCTTCGTCAAACAGACTCATGGGGTATCCTCTTTCCATTACGCGCGCGCCGCCATCACCCAAACAGATCGCGCGCATCTTGAAAAGGCTCAAAACCGGGTGCCAAAGGCCGTTTGCCAAAGGATCACAATGTCCCAGCAAAAGCTGCGCCGCACCGCATATATCCGGTCAAGCCGCGCCTCCCGCCAATCAATCCGCGCCGAGGCAAGGCCCGTGATCCCGGCCACACCTGCAAAACCTCAGCATAGGTCGCGGGGGCTGCGCTCACATATTGGCGCAGCCGCGGGCGCGGGCCGATGCGCCCACCATGAACCAATCAGGCCGCGCAACACCGAGGCCGGGCACATCAAGAGCGGGCATAGACGTCCTCATAGCGGGTGATGTCATCCTCGCCGAGATAGCTACCCGTCTGCACCTCGATCAAAACCATGTCGAGCTTGCCGGGGTTCTCCATCCGGTGCACCGCACCCAACGGGATAAAAACGCTCTCATTCTCACCCACCAGCTTCACATCCGCGTCTACCGTCACCTTCGCCGTGCCTTGCACCACGATCCAATGCTCCGAGCGGTGGTGATGGCTTTGCAGGCTCAGTGCGGCACCCGGTTTGACCACGATTCGCTTGACCTGAAACCGCTCGCCGATCACGAGACTTTCGAAATAGCCCCATGGCCGATGATCGACAGGAAAGGCAGTGGCCTGTTTCGCGCCGCGCGCCGTGAGGGCGGCCACAGCCTCTTTCACGCGCTGGCTGTCTGCACGCCTTGCCACGACAACCGCATCAGGCATGGCAACCGCGATCATATCCTCAAGGCCGATACCAACCAGCTCCTGCGCTGCATTTTCCGAGCGCAGCAAGGTCCCAGCGCAATCGAGCGCTGTGGCATTCGCGGAGACCACATTGCCATCCGCGTCCGGCCCACTTTCCTGCCAGACAGCCTGCCAGTCGCCAAGATCGGACCAGCCGGCGCCAAAGGGCATCACCGCAAGGTTCTGCGCAGGCTCCATAATGGCGTAATCAATCGAATCCTCTGGCACGTCCGCCCACGCGGCGGCGTCCAGCCGGGTAAAGCCCAGGTCATCCCGAGCGTTCTGCACTGCCGCACGCACGGGCGCGATCATGGCAGGGGCGTGATCCTCGAACGCCTTGATCAGCGCACGCACCGAAAAGAGGAATATCCCCGCGTTCCAGAGGTAGTTGCCCGCCGCCAGCATCTCCTCGGCCTTGTCCGCCTGAGGCTTCTCGACAAAGCGCTCCAACGCTTGGGGACTGCCCGACTCCGGCTCGGCCCCCGCAGCCAGCTCCAGCCAGCCATAGCCCGTCTCGGCCCGCGTGGGGCGGATGCCGAACGTCACCAGATCACCGCCCGCCGCGCGCGGAGCTGCCGCGAGAACGGCGGCGCGAAATGCGGCCTCATCAGGGATCACATGATCAGAGGGTGCCACCAGCATCAGCGCGCCGGGATCGCGCGCCTCAAGCCAGAGCGCTGCGGCCAGAACCGCGGGCGCGGTGTTGCGCCCCTCAGGCTCGATCAGAACGCCCTGAGGCTGGATCTGAGCTGCCGCCAGTTGCTCGATCACGATGAAGCGAAATGGCTCACCCGTCAGGATCACGGGGGCAGCAAACCCATCCCCTTGCACCCGCCGTGCCGATGCCTGAAAAAGGCTGCCATCGCCAGTGAGCGCGCTGAATTGCTTGGGATAGCTTTTGCGCGACAGTGGCCAGAGCCGCGTGCCAGACCCGCCGCATAAGATCACGGGATAAATCAATGGTGCGTCCGTCATAGCGGGCATGCCGGGTCTTTGGGGCAAGTTTTCAACTCAGGTCTCCCTCACGGATTGGGCATTGCCTTTATACCACTCATAAGTCTCGCGCAGACCGTCTGCGAGGCCAGTGCGCGCGCGCCAGCCCATATCAGCCAGACGGCCCACATCCATCAGCTTGCGCGGCGTGCCATCCGGTTTGGTGCTGTCATAAACTATACGACCTTTATAACCGGTTACATCCGCCACCATTTGCGCAAGTTCCGCGATGGAGACATCCACCCCGGTGCCGACATTGATATGGCTGAGCATGGGGTTGGTGTTGGCCTCATAGGTCGCGCGCTCCAAGTCCATGACGAACAAGCTCGCCTCGGCCATGTCATCCACATGCAGAAATTCGCGCCGTGGCGTGCCGCTGCCCCAGATCACCACCTCGGCGTGGCCCTCACTGCGCGCCGCGTGAAAGCGACGGATAAGCGCGGGCAGGACATGGCTGTTCTTCGGGTGGAAATTATCGCCGGGGCCGTAGAGGTTGGTCGGCATGACACTGCGGTAATCGGTGCCATGCTGGCGGTTGTAGCTTTCGCAAAGCTTGATCCCCGCGATCTTGGCCACGGCATAGGGCTCATTCGTGGGCTCCAGCACGCCGGTCAGAAGCGCGTCCTCACGCATCGGTTGAGCCACGGCGCGCGGATAGATGCACGACGACCCCAGGAACAAAAGCCGCCGCACACCTGCGCCAAATGCCTCATGGATGACATTGGCCTGCATCATCAGGTTCTCGTAGATGAAGTCTGCCGGGTATGTGTTGTTGGCGTGGATGCCACCCACCTTGGCCGCCGCCAAGATCACCGCATCTGGACGATCGGCCTGCATGAAGGCGCGCACGGCGGACTGGTCCACCAGATCAAGCTCGGCATGGGTGCGGGTCAGGATGTCCGCCGCCGCCATGCCCCGCGCAATGAGTTGACGGCAGAGCGCGCTGCCCACCATGCCCCGGTGTCCGGCCACGTAGATTTTCATCGCGCGGCTCTCCTCAATTCTCGGCACTCACCGGCAGGTCCATCCCATGCGCTTTTAACAATGCATGACGGCGTGCCGTCTTGAGGTCCGCCCTGACCATTTCGGCGCACATCTCTTGTGCCGTGATCTGCGGCACCCAGCCCAGCTTTTGCTTGGCCTTGCTCGGATCACCCAGCAGCGTCTCCACCTCCGCAGGACGGAAATAGCGCGGATCGATGCGCAAAATCACATCGCCCACCTTCACTGCGGGCGCTGCATCCGAGGTCACAGCCGTCACGGTGGCGATCTCATCCAGCCCAGTGCCGGAAAACTCAAGGGCAATCCCGAGTTCGGCCGCTGACCACTGGACAAACTCCCGCACGGAATACTGCGTGCCCGTGGCGATTACAAAATCCTCGGGCGCGTCTTGTTGCAGCATCATCCACTGCATGCGTACATAATCCTTGGCATGGCCCCAATCGCGCAGCGCGTCGATATTGCCCATATGCAAACAATCATCCAGCCCTTGCGCGATATTGGCCAACCCACGGGTGACCTTGCGGGTTACGAAAGTCTCGCCGCGCCGGGGGCTTTCATGGTTGAAAAGGATGCCGTTGCACGCATACATCCCATACGCCTCGCGGTAGTTTACCGTGGCCCAATAGGCATAGAGCTTTGCCACCGCATAGGGGCTACGCGGGTGAAAGGGCGTTGTCTCGGTCTGCGGCGTTTCCTGCACCAGCCCGTAAAGTTCGGAGGTTGAGGCCTGATAGAAACGGCAAGTCTTCTCCAGGCCCAAAAACCGGATCGCCTCAAGCAAACGCAGCGTGCCCATCGCGTCCACATCAGCGGTATGTTCCGGGGCCTCGAAACTCACCGCAACATGGCTTTGAGCGCCAAGGTTATACACCTCATCGGGCCGGATCTCGGACAAAAGTCGGGTCAGGTTCGACGTGTCCGTAAGATCGCCATACCAAAGTTTCAGCTTGGGATCGGGCTGAAACGGATCCTGATAGATGTGATCAATCCGCTGAGTGTTGAAAGACGAGGCGCGGCGCTTGATGCCGTGCACCTCATAACCCTTCTCCAACAAAAGCTCGGCAAGATATGATCCGTCCTGCCCGGTGATCCCGGTGATAAGGGCGCGTTTCATGACCTGCCTCCGCTGCGAATGACCCCGGAGCGCGCGCCCGGGCTGCGCCTTCGGTGTTAATCGCTCCGCGCGGCGGGAGCAACTCATTGCGACCGCGGGACTTGGGCGCTTGCAGCTGTGCTTGGCCGTAATCAGCAAACACCTTGCGCCCTAAACCAGCATCCAGCTGCTTGCGCATGTCGGTCATGGTAAGGCGCGCGACATCGCTGAACTTCTTAGTCACAACAGGCAAGTCGTTTTTATGGCGGAACTTATACTCAAGGAATGTGTCGCGTGCGTATTCTTTAGCTTCAGTCAAATCTCGCTTGCCGGTGCTGGTGCGGATGGTGTGCCCGTCAATCACAAAGGCAGCCTGCCAACGCTTGCTGCGCTCACGCCTATACACACGTACCTCGCCGTCCAATACCAGATGTGTGTCGTCGCACAGCTGCCGCATATCGTGCTCCTTGCAGCAACACTAAAGGGCATAACACAAACAAGTCTATCAAAGTGTGTGTTTGGGCGAGTGATGAGCAAGCCAGCATGCCTGCAATTTAATCAGAATTTAAACTTGCATCTTGGCGACATAATTACTTGAATGCTTTCCTGAATAACTGAATGACACCGCAGGAAAAAAATATGCCACCTTCCCTTCGCCATCCGCGGTTTGAAATAACGATCAAAACAGATAGTCAGAACTTTAAACATGTTTGTGCCGCAACGGATCAGGATGCAGCCGTAGAGCGAGTCATGCGCCCATACAAAAACAAAAACCCAACATTACTCAAAGTTAAACCTCTTGGCGTGATGCGTGAATCAAAAAGAAGTTAAGTTGGCGTTTTAATATATAATTCATAATTTTTTGTGAATGTTAAAATCAGACCTGGAGACAAGGATGTCACTTATTCAAGCAAAAATTTTATGTAAAATATCGCACATAAAGTTAAGGGTACCTCTATAAATTGCGCGGATCTTTGCGCTGCGGTATGATTGAGCATTGAACCGGCACAGGGAATGCATCGATGGCGCAGATGGGGTTTTTCGATCTTTCGGACCGTTATGCGAGCTTGGA
>JBASXE010000356.1:0-1509 GCA_049276875.1 Roseovarius sp.
GGATCGTGCACAAGTGCGAGTAGCAACATCGTAAGGTGGTAGTCCCGCAAGGGGCGGTAGCTCAGTTGGTTAGAGCCCCGGACTCATAATCTGGTCGTCGTCGGTTCGAGCCCGACCCGCCCCACCGAGCAGTGATCGACGTCAGATTCGAAACTGTCGCTACCTAGATTCTTGGTACTGTTCTGCTGTAGACGAGTCTCGTCACCATCTTGGAGGAACTCATGTTTCGTCGAAGTTTTGCTGTGGCCCTCGTGGTTCCGCGAATGGCTTTGGTTGACTCGGTGACGAATTCGCGCGTCAGTCCTGCGCAAGCTTCCAGGTAGGTCGCACGAACCTTGGTCGGGGATACGAGTTCGCCAACTAAGTAAGCGTCGTTATTGACTGCCTGAAAGCACCCGGTGCGTGAGGGTCCACCTAAGGCGCATGCTTGTGGTTTCCTACACCCATGTCGGATCGCAACGCCTACATGCTCACTGGTGCGCTGGCCCATCGTGGCTACGACTGGTGGTGGCACTCTCTTACGGGTGTGGATGCAGAGACGAAAGAAGAACGTAGCTTCTTCATTGAGTACTTCTCTATCAATCCTGCGCTTGGCGACCGCGAAGCAGTGCTTGGGCAGTCGATCACTGCTCAGACCATCGGTGCGCGACCCTCCTACGGAATGCTCAATGCTGGGTGTTGGGGTCCACAAGCGGCTCAGATCCACAACTACTTCCCGCCCAGCTCATGTAGCTTCGACACGCACCGACTCGAAGCGAGAATTGGGAATGCAACTCTCTCGGAGACGCATTTGATCGGTGCCGTGAGCGTCTCACCGGATCAAGCGAGCGAACATCCGGAATGGATGTCGGATGCTGGTGACATGTCGTGGGACCTCTCTGCGTCCAAAGTCCTGTCCTACTCCGTGGGCTACGGAGCAGACCGGCTGTTCAGGAAAACCCGCGCCTTCCAGATGTTCTGGCACGTCGCGGGGATCAAGACTGATTACGAGGGCGAGATTGTCTTCAACGGTCGGCGGTTTGTTGTCACTCCTGAGACCAGCAGTGGTTACCAAGACAAGAACTGGGGGCAGGACTTCACCAATCCTTGGGTGTGGTTGAACTGTGCGCAGTTTGTTGATGCATCTTCTGGGGAGCAACTACCCCTCACCTGCCTGGACGTGGGTGGTGGGACACCCGTGCTGTTCGGACGACGCTTGTCGAGCAAGTTGCTTATCGCCTTCTTCCTTCGTGGCCGACTTTATGAATTCAACTTCTCGAAGTTCTGGACGGGAGCAAATCAGCAATTTCGTTGTGATGACGACGTGGATCAAATCCGATGGCGAATCTCAGGAAGCACATTCACGCACAGGATTGAAATAGATTTTTCGTGTCCGAAGGATGAAATGCTTCTGATGAACTATGAGAATCCCGATGGCGTCAAGAATCACTCGAAACTCTGGAACGGCGGAACTGCCTCGGGTTCTGTCCGATTGTACGAGCGGGATCAGCTGGTCGGGGAGTTTCTTGG
>JBASXE010000357.1:0-10447 GCA_049276875.1 Roseovarius sp.
TCCAAGCTCGCATAACGGTCCGAAAGATCGAAAAACCCCATCTGCGCCATCGATGCATTCCCTGTGCCGGTTCAATGCTCAATCATACCGCAGCGCAAAGATCCGCGCAATTTATAGAGGTACCCTAAGGACCAATTTTGCGATGGTAACCTAGGCCTGTTTAGAAATGGCGAACGGAAGTTACCGTCCTCCAACCTTGTTTGGATGTCGATACGCTCAGCGATGCTCAACGCATCTTCCAGGTCAACGCCCAGATAACGCTTGGTGCTATCGACTTCTTGTGGCCCAACAAAAGTGGCACGGCGCAAAGGCTGCCCGTTTTGCAGTAAATCTCCGCAGCTTTGGTTGGACGCATCGAGTGTGTCCCGTACATTGAGCGGTTCTGAGTCCATTATGCGCGATGCTGCAATTCACACTAGAAGCCGCTACGGATGGCTGTCTGACGCCAGCATCCTTGAGACAGATTTTAAGATTTATGCGAAAGGGGGATTTCTTGTTCATCTTATCGAATAGGATATGACGAAGAAGGCCCCTTTGATATGACAGCGGACAGCACGTAGCGATCAACCGGCATGTGGACCTGCTAAACGAAGGGTCTGAAACCCAGAATGAGTTGGCGCAGCCCGATGGCCGCGCCAACCATGATGCAGACAAGGGTTAAAGGCGCGCTCAGCGACAGGACCGAAAATGCCGAAAGGCCTTGACCGATAGAACAACCGACGGCAACCACAGCGCCGACACCCATCAATGCAGCCCCCATCATTTGCCGCCGCAATTCGCGCGGATCATCGCAGGCTTCCCAACGAAAATGTCCTTTGATCAGGCTGCCCAGCAAAGCGCCGACCAGAACACCAAGAACCGAACCCGTTCCAAAGGTGATCGTATTCCCAGACGAGGTCATCAGGTATAGCATCGTTTCACCCATCGGGGCAGAGAACGTGTGGCTTACCACAGAGATGCCGCCGAACCCGTTTTGGGCGATCCAGAAGGTGCCGGCCCATCCCGACACAATGGCTACTCCAGCGACAGCGCCCCATAGGATGTGGCTGGGCGATGCCCGCAAGCCTTTGTTCAATAGTGTAAGCAGCAGAACAGTTGCCCCGATCGCTATGCCCGTTACGTCAGGCGACGCACCTGTCAGATCAGCTGTGACATGGGCAAGCGTGGATTTACCCTGCGCAGGTTCAGCGCCCCCGAACAGCCAGATCCGAATTGAGGACAAGGGCCCGCCAAGGGCCGCATAGGCCGATAGTCCCATCACCAGAACGATCATAAGCGACCTTAGATCGCCGCCGCCAACACGCGCCAGCGCGCCGTACCCGCAATTGCCAGCCAGCGCCATGCCATATCCAAAGATCAGACCACCAACGATGCTTTCCATCGGGTTCCATTGTCGGGACACATACAGGGTTTGATCAAGTTCAAGCATGCCGGCAGCAGAAAGGGTGTAGGTTCCGATTACTGCGACACCTATCGCGATGCCCCACATGCGCAAGCGCAGGGTGTTCTCGCCATAGAACAGGTCTTCAATTGCACCCAAAGTGCAAAAGCGGCCGACGCGCGCGGCCAAGCCCAAGAGCACCCCACCGAACGATCCGATGAGCGCGACAAGCACAGGTTCAGGAATTGAGTCAATCATTGCAGCCTACGACGCAGGTTTGGGCGAATGTGGTGATCGTGAATATCACGCGTCGCGGCAAAACAGGTCGTAGACGACTTCCATGATTTGCTTGGGACGGTCATCCGTCAGGCTGTAATAGATGACCTTGCCTTCACGTCTTGGCGTTACCAACCCTTCAAGGCGTAGCCGCGACAATTGCTGTGAGACAGCGGCTTGTCTTGCGGACAACAGGTCCTCAAGTTCGGTGACTGACTTTTCACCAGAGGCGAGATGACACAAAATCATCAATCGCCCCTCATGGCTTATGGCTTTCAGGAAATTGGACGCTTCCATGGCGTTCGCGGCCATCTTGTCCATGTCCTCGGCGCACATGTTGACGTCAAATACCGGCAGGCCCATTGGCTGCTCCGTTTTCAGGTGCGTCTCGGCTGTTATAGCTCTGATCGTGGCGTTCATATACAAATCCTATCCAGAATTATCAATGTTAGCGCGCACTAGCATTTGGCCCAGAAGGCCCCAGAAAAAGTCCTCGCCCGGATACCCTTCGATCCGCGAGGTTTCTTGCCCATTTACCATGAGGACAAAGGTGGGGGTGAAGTGAAGTGAACGGCTGAAAATCATGTTGTCCGGACGCGGCGCATGAATGTCGATGCGCTGCAACGGGGCGGCCTGACCCTCGGGCGTTTTCGGGTATATGTGGGAAATCTCCTCATTCCACCGGGCACACCATATGCAGCCTTTTTCCTCAACCATAACCAGCACGGTGTCAGCAGCGGCCGACCAGACCGACGCGACACTGACCGCAAGGCCAAGAACGAAGACACGCAGAGACATGAAGATTTTGTCCTTAACATGTCATACTATGTAATATGAATATGTGAATGGTCAAGGGAGGGCACCTGAAATGTTTGAGATCACATTTGCGGGCGCTGCGTTTGCGGGCCTTTTGTCTTTTCTGTCGCCTTGTATCCTGCCGATTGTACCATTCTATCTAAGCTATCTGGCGGGCGTCGGCATGAACCAGATTTCTGCAGACGCGCAGATTGATGGCAAGACCCGGATGCGGGCGGTGCTGGCGGCATGTTTTTTCGCAGCAGGCGTGATCACCATCTTTATGGGGCTGGGGGCGGCGGCGACGGCTTTTGGTCAGGTTGTGCGCGATTACTTCGACATCCTGCGCTGGATTGCGGCGGCCATCATCATTGCGATGGGGTTGCATTTCCTGGGCGTTATTCGGATCGGCATCCTGTACCGCCAATTGCGCGCGGATGCGGGCGACACGTCCAGCGTCAGCCTTGCGGGGGCCTATGTGATCGGCCTTGCCTTTGCTTTTGGCTGGACACCCTGCGTGGGCCCGGTGCTGGCGGCCATCCTGTTCACGGCTGCCGGGGCGGATACGGCCTCAACCGGGGCTGCGCTGTTGTTTGTGTATGGTTTGGGCATGACGGCACCGTTTGTCCTTGCCGCGCTTTTCATCGATCCGTTCATGCGCTGGATGACACGGTTTCGCCGGCATCTTGGCCTGATTGAAAAGATCATGGGGGCCATGCTGATCGTGTTTGGCCTGCTGATTGCGACAAATTCAATGAACTACATCGCGCAATGGATGTTGGCGGTCGGGCCAGACATCGGCGTTCTGCGCTGAAACAAGGAGGAAACGACATGAGATTTATCCTGACAACCGTGGCCGTTTTATGCGCCATGACCTTGGGTGCCTTTGCCGCTGAACTTGGAGACGACGGCCTGCACAAAACGCCATGGATGCGCGACACGTTCAAGGACCTGCGCGAGGATCTGGAAGAAGCCAATGGCGAAGGAAAACGCCTGATGGTCATCATCGAACAGCGCGGCTGTATCTATTGCCAAAAGATGCACGAAAAGGTGTTCCCCATCCCTCAGATCGCTGACTTTATTGATCAGAACTTTTTCGTCGTGCAGATCAACATGTTCGGAGATATCGAAATCACCGACTTTGATGGCACCAGTTTGCCCGAAAAAGACATCGTAAAAAAGTGGGGTGCGCTGTTCACGCCGATGATTCTGTTTTTCCCAGAGGATGTCCCGCAGGATGCCACTGCAACGACAGCTTCGGTCGCGACCATGCCCGGCGCGTTTGGGCGTCATACGACTTTCAACATGCTGAACTGGGTTGTCGAGAAAGGGTATGATGGGGACGAAACTTTCCAGAAATACCATGCCCGTAAGTTCGCAGAGCAATCGAACTAAGCCGCCGCAGCGCGTGTTCTCAGGTGTAACAGATACACCAATTCAATTACATGAATTTGTTGTTGCGTCCTCACGAAATTGTGCGCTACGGTATACCGAAGACACGTGTTTGGGAGGACGCATGAGACATCTAATCATTACAGCAGTTGCGACGGCAGCGATCTGCATGCCTGCAATTGCCGAAGAAATCCTGCCAACGGCCGTCAGCTTTGAAGATGGTGCCATTGGGCAGTCTCTGTCGGGCGTTGCCGGTGACGCGGCCAATGGGCGGATCATTGTTGGCGACAAAGGCCAGGGAAATTGCGTGGCCTGCCACGAAGTGACGGACCTGGCGGATGTGCCGTTTCAGGGCAACATCGGCCCCATGCTGGACGGTGCTGGAGAGCGTTGGAGCGAGGCCGAGCTTCGCGGGATCGTGGCGAACGCCAAGATCATGTTCGAAGACAGCATGATGCCGTCCTTTTACAAAACTGAAGGTTTCGTGCGTCCAGGCAACGCCTACACGGGCAAGGCTGCCGATGACACGTTTGGCCCGTTGCTCAGCGCGCAACAAATCGAAGACGTCGTGGCCTATCTCGCCACGCTCACGGAATAACCAAATCCAATCAGGGAAGAGGGAGACGTAAATATGGAACTCACAAGACGACATGCACTTCTGATGGGGGCGGGCGCCCTTGTCTTTGCCGGGCTGCCGCTGCGCGCTTCCGCCAAGGCCGAAGACGCAATTGCGGCCTTTACAGGTGGCGCCGAAGTCGGTGCGGGCGACATCAGCCTGACATCGCCGGAGATCGCTGAAAACGGCAACACCGTGCCAATCGAGGTGTCCTCGGACACAGCCGTCGAAATCATGGTGCTGGCGATGGGCAACCCCACGCCGGGCGTTGCGAACTTCAAATTCGGCAAGCTGGCCGCATCGCGCGCTGCGTCTACACGCATCCGTCTGGCCGGAACGCAGGATGTTGTTGCGGTTGCCAAGCTTGCGGACGGTTCGTTCGTGCAGGCGTCCAACACGGTCAAAGTTACAATCGGCGGCTGCGGCGGCTAATCAGCTTCAAGGAGAATTATCATGGCATCTGGTGTAAAACCTCGCGTCAAAGTCCCCAAGACAGCGGCAGCTGGTGATTCAATCACCATCAAAGCGCTGATCAGCCACAAGATGGAATCCGGTCAGCGCAAAGACTCTGACGGCAACGTCATTCCGCGTTCGATCATCAATCGTTTCACCTGTGACTTTAACGGCGAAAATGTCGTTGATGTGGCACTTGAACCTGCGATTTCGACGAACCCCTACTTCGAGTTCGAAGCGCTGGTGCCCGAAGCCGGCGAATTCAAGTTCACTTGGTACGATGATGATGGCGATGTCTACGAGACGTCCAAATCAATCGCGATCGGCTAAGCCAATAGTCTTGGGAGGGACAACATGAAAAATTTGACAGGCGGCGCAGTGCTGTGCGCGATGCTGGCAGCGACTGTCGTCATGGCGGATCCGGTGGACGATACCTTGATCCTCAACGAAGAGACCGAGATGGTCACACAAACAGCGGCCCCGGCACATGTGTCGGATGCTCTGGACGAAGTGTTGTCAGGCTGGTTGTTCCGCGGCACGGAGACCCGCGCCATGCAGGCCGATGACTTTGACAACCCCGGAATGATCTTTGTCGAACAAGCGCAGGAAGCGTGGCTTACGGCAGAGGGCACCGAGGGCAAGTCATGTTCGTCCTGCCACAATGACATTGACAGCATGGCAGGCGTCAAAGCGACCTATCCCAAGTGGAACGAAGCCGCAGACGAAGTGCGCACGTTGCAAATGCAGATGAACGATTGCCGCGAAAACCGCATGGGTGCCGAAGCTTGGGGCTACGACAAAGAGCCGGCCATCAACATGGAAGCCGCATTGTCTGCCGTATCGCGTGGCATGCCAGTGAATGTTGCCATCGACGGCCCTGCGCAATCCATGTGGGAGTTGGGCAAAGAGCTGTACTACACACGTACTGGCCAGCTTGAACTGTCATGCTCAAATTGCCACGAAGACAACTATGGCAACATGATCCGCGCGGATCACCTGAGCCAGGGCCAGATAAACGGTTTCCCCGTGTATCGCCTTAAAAACACCAAACTGAATGGCTCTCATTCGCGCTTCAAGGGATGTATCCGCGACACACGCGCAGAGACGTACAACCCCGGCAGCCCAGAGTTCATCGCGCTTGAGCTTTATGTCGCATCGCGCGGCAATGGCCTCAGCGTCGAAGGTCCTTCGGTCCGCAACTGATCCTGACAAGGCCCCGCCCGTTTGCTCGGTGCCGGGCCTTCACTTAAATAACCCATTCACAAATGCGCATATATGCGCATCACCCGGAGCGCTTTGATGATCTCTCGTCGCGATTTTCTACAAACCAGCATGGCCGCCGCAGCACTTTACGGGTCATCCGGTTTTGGCAATTGGGCACGCGTTGCAGCCCAGCAGTCGCTGACCCAAGACCAGCTTTTGGAGTTCGACACGTTCGGGAATGTGTCACTGATCCACGTGACGGACATCCACGCTCAGTTGAAACCGATCTATTTCCGCGAGCCACAGATCAACATTGGTGTTGGCGCCAACAAGGGCGTCGTGCCCCATGTAACGGGGGCGGACTTCCGCAAGCTATACGGAATCAATGATGGCAGCCCGTCGGCATACGCGCTGACCTACGATGACTTTGCTTCGCTTGCGCAAGGGTACGGCAAGGTGGGTGGTTTGGACCGCGTCGCGACTGTGATCAATTCGATCCGGGCAGCCCGCCCTGACGCCTTGCTGCTGGATGGCGGCGACACATGGCACGGCAGCTACACGTGTTATCAGACCCAAGGCCAGGACATGGTCAACGTCATGAACGCATTGAAACCGGATGCGATGACCTTCCACTGGGAATTCACGCTCGGCTCTGATCGTGTGGCCGAGATTGTCGAAGGCTTGCCCTTTGCGGCCCTTGGCCAAAACATCTTTGACGCGGAATGGGACGAACCAACCGAACTGTTCCCGCCCTACAAGTTCTTTGAGCGCGGCGGCGTCAAGATCGCCGTCATCGGTCAGGCTTTTCCCTATATGCCGATTGCCAATCCCGGCTGGATGTTCCCCGAATACTCCTTTGGAATCCGGGATGAGCGGATGCAGGAAATGGTGGACGAGGTGCGCGCCCAAGGTGCCGAACTGGTTGTCTGCCTTAGCCACAATGGCTTTGACGTGGACAAACAGATGGCGGGCAAGGTCACTGGGATTGACGTGATCCTGTCGGGTCACACCCATGACGCCTTGCCCGAACCGGTGCTTGTGGGCGACACGATTATTATTGCGTCCGGCTCCAACGGCAAGTTTGTCAGCCGCGTCGATCTGGACGTGCGCGATGGCCGGATGCTAGGTTTCCGACACAAACTCATCCCGATCTTCTCGGACGTGATCACGCCAGATGCCGAGGTCAGCGCACTGATCGATGAACAACGTGCCCCTTACGTTGATGCAATGTCCGAAGTCATTGGACAAACCGGGGACGCACAGACCCTTTATCGCCGCGGCAACTTCAACGGGACGTGGGATGATCTGATCTGTGATGCGCTGATTTCCGAGCGCGAGGCCGACATTGCCCTGTCGCCCGGCGTGCGCTGGGGTCCGTCCATCCTGCCGGGTCAGGACATTACCCGCGAAGATATCTGGAATGTGACGTCCATGACCTATGGGCAAGCCTACCGCACTGAAATGACCGGCGAATTCCTTCATGTGGTGCTTGAGGATGTGGCCGACAACCTGTTCAACCCCGATCCCTATTATCAACAGGGCGGTGACATGGTGCGGGTCGGCGGCCTTGGCTACCGCATTGATGTGACGAAATCGCAGGGCGCGCGCATCACTGAAATGACCTTGCTGAAAACCGGCGAAGCGATCGACCCGGCCAAGACCTATCAGGTGGCGGGCTGGGCTTCGGTCAACGAGGACACGGAAGGTCCGCAAATCTGGGATGTGGTCGAGGCGCATATCGCCAAACAAGGCACCATCTCACTTGATCCAAACACCAGTGTGAAAGTGGTCGGCGCATAAGCGGGCTGCGAAAAGGAGGCATCTGAAATGTCAGATCGTGAAACAACAAATGGCCCCTCTCGCCGTGCATTTTTGCGCGGTGCGGCGGCGGCAGGCGCAGGGGCGCTGACGGCAGGTGCCGCACAGGCACAATCGCCAGACCCCCTGATCACCGACGTACAGGAATGGGCGCAATCCTTTGGCGACGGCGTGGATGCCACGCCCTACGGCATGCCCATTGACTTTGAACAGGACGTGGTCCGGCGCAATGTGGAATGGCTGACCGCTGACACCGTCAGCTCGATCAACTTCACGCCGATCCATGCGCTTGATGGCACGATCACGCCCCAAGGCTGCGCATTTGAACGTCACCACTCCGGTGCGATCGAGTTGCGCAAAGAAGACTACCGTTTGATGATCAACGGCCTTGTGGACACGCCTTTGGTGTTCACCTATGCCGATCTCGAACGCTTCCCGCGTGAAAACCACGTCTATTTTTGCGAATGCGCGGCCAATACGGGCATGGAATGGGCGGGCGCGCAGCTGAACGGCGCGCAGTTCACCCACGGCATGATCCACAACATGGAATATACCGGCGTGTCGCTGCGCACCCTGCTGCAAGAGGCAGGCCTTGATGCGGCGGGCGACCTTGCGGACAAGTGGGTCTTTGTCGAAGGTGCGGACGCGTCCTCCAATGGGCGTTCCATCCCGATGGAAAAGGCGCTGGACGATGTGCTAGTGGCCTTCAAAGCCAATGGTGAGGCGCTGCGCAAGGAACACGGCTATCCCGTGCGCCTTGTCGTGCCCGGTTGGGAAGGCAACATGTGGGTCAAGTGGATCCGCCGGATCGAGGTCATGGATGGCCCCGTGGAAAGCCGCGAGGAAACCTCGAAGTACACCGACACTTTGGCAGATGGCACAAGCCGCAAATGGACATGGGCGATGGATGCCAAATCCGTGGTGACCAGCCCCAGCCCGCAATCCCCGATCACCCATGGCAAGGGACCACTGGTTATCACCGGGCTGGCATGGACGGGCCGTGGCGCGATCACCCGCGTGGATGTCTCCAAGGATGGCGGCATGACGTGGGAAACCGCCCGCCTTGCCAAACCTGGAGAGAAAATGGCGCTGACCCGCTTTTATCTCGATACGGAATGGGATGGCTCGGAAATGATGCTTCAAAGCCGTGCGATGGACGACACTGGCTATGTCCAACCGACCAAAGCGCAGCTGCGCGAGGTGCGCGGGCTGAACTCGATCTATCACAACAACTGCATCCAGACTTGGCTGGTACGCGCAAACGGTGAGGCCGAAAATGTCGAAGTTTCTTAATATCTTTGCGCCTGCCATGGGCGGCACCGCCCTTGCTCTGACCTCGGCATATATGCTGGCGGATCAGTTCGTCGTGGATATCCCATCGGTTGCACCGCACCTGATCGGGTCTGCCAATGCCGAAGACGTCGCAACCCCTGCTGCGCCTGCACCGGCTGCGGCACCTGAACCAGCTCAGGTCGTTGTTGCATCGGCCCCGCTTGGCATTGGCCGCCCCGCGCTGCCCGAAGAAATTGCCGCTTGGGACAAAGACATCCGCCCGGACGGCACCGGCCTTCCTGTCGGGTCAGGCGATGCGCTGGTTGGCGAGGAAATCTTTGCTGATCAATGCGCCGCCTGCCACGGCGATTTCGCAGAAGGCATCGACAACTGGCCCAAGCTGGCTGGTGGTGCCGACACGCTGGACCACGAAGACCCGCTCAAGACCGTTGGATCCTACTGGCCATACCTCAGCACTGCTTATGACTACATTCACCGCTCCATGCCCTACGGAAACGCAGGCACGCTCAGCGATGACGAGGTCTATGCGATTGTCGCCTATATCCTCTATTCCAATGACCTGATCGAAGACGATTTCGTGCTGTCAAACGAGACATTCTTTGACGTGGAGATGCCCAACGCGGATGGTTTTATCATCGATGACCGCGCAGAAACCGAATACGCGCAATGGTCCGGTGAGCCTTGCATGGAAAACTGCAAAACTGGCCCCGTCGAAGTCACTATGCGCGCCATGATACTGGATGTGACCCCCGAAGAAGAAGGCGCAGCCGAAGCACCCGCCGAAGCGGCACCGGTTGTTGAAGCCGCCGAAACAGTGGAAGAGCCTGCGCCGGAAGCCGTCGTTGAGACAGCCGCTGCATTCGACGCTGATCTGGCCGCAAAAGGCGAAAAGGTGTTCAGCAAATGCAAATCCTGCCACCAGATTGGTGAGGGTGCCAAAAACCGCTCTGGCCCGGTTCTGACTGGCATCGTGGGAAGTCCGGCCGGGGTGGTTGACGGGTTCAAATATTCCAAGCCCATGACGGCGGCTGCAGATGATGGGCTGGTCTGGACGGAAACCGAATTGGCCGCGTTTCTTGCCGATCCAAAAGGCTACATGAAACGCACCAAAATGTCCTTTGCTGGTCTGAAGAAAGAAGAAGACCAAAAGGCCGTCATCGAATATCTCAAGTCGTTCGGGGGCTGATCTGTGAGCTTGCGAATCACCCTCCCACTGGCGT
>JBASXE010000358.1:0-31521 GCA_049276875.1 Roseovarius sp.
GGATTGGGGCTCGATGGTGCGGGAGAACGCGACGCTCATCTCGTTTGGTGAGATCACCCCCCTCATTCCCGCCGCCGCCATTGCGCTTTTGACCGTTGCGGTCAACTTCGTGGTGGATTGGATGCTGCACCGGTCTTCCGGTCTGAAGGAGTAATCAGACATGCCCAAGAGTAAAGACGTCCTTCTCAAGATCCGGAACCTGAAAATTCAGGGCTATTCGGATGAAACTTGGGTCGACATCATCAAAGGTGTCGATTTGACGCTCCACCGTGGCGAGGTCATGGGCCTCATCGGGGAATCGGGCGCAGGTAAGTCCACGATTGGGGCCGCTGCCATGGGGTATGCCCGCGACGGCACGCGTATCACCGAGGACAGTTCGATCGAGTTTGACGGGATGGAGCTGACCACCGCGACCGAGGGTGAGAGGCGCGCGCTGCGCGGCTCGCGTATCGCCTATGTGGCGCAATCTGCGGCGGCCTCGTTCAATCCGGCGCATAAGATCATTGATCAGCATACCGAGGCCCCGCTTCAGTATCGCCTGAAAAAGCGCATGGAGGCGCAGGAAGACGCGGTTGATCTCTACAACCGCCTGCGCCTGCCTAATCCTGCCGAGATCGGCTTTCGCTATCCTCACCAAGTCTCGGGCGGCCAATTGCAGCGCGCAATGACCGCTATGGCCATGTCGTGCCGTCCCGATCTCATCATCTTTGATGAGCCGACGACAGCCCTCGACGTGACCACCCAGATCGAAGTGTTGGCCGCAATCCGCGATATCGTGGAACAGTTCAACACAGCCGCCCTCTACATCACCCATGACCTCGCGGTCGTGGCGCAGATGGCAGATACGATAAAGGTTCTGCTCAAGGGCAACGAGGTTGAGCAGGCCTCGACCGAGGAGATGCTGAAGAACCCCAAGGAGGAATACACCAAATCCCTCTGGGCGGTCCGCAGCTTTGAGAGCCCGCAGCGGTATCGTCCTAAGGACGGCACGCCGCTTATCACGGTTAAAAACGTCGATGCGGCCTATACCGCGGGCCCTAAAATCCTTGATGATGTCAGCTTTGATATCTACGAGGGGATGACCGTTGCGGTCGTGGGGGAATCGGGCTCGGGTAAATCCACCTGCGCACGGGTGATCACGGGGCTTTTGCCGCCGCAAAAGGGAGAGATCCTCTTCAAGGGAGAGCCCTTCCCGCCGGATTACCGCAACCGCAACAAAGAGCAGCTGCGCCAATGTCAGATGATTTATCAGATGGCCGATACCGCGCTGAACCCGAAGGTGAAGATCTCCGAGATCATCGGGCGCCCGGCTCAGTTCTATTCGGGTCTCAAGGGCACCGCCCTCAAGGCGCGGGTGGACGAGCTGCTTGATTTGATCGAGCTTGAGCCATCAAAATACTACAATCGCTACCCGCCGGAGCTGTCTGGCGGGCAGAAACAGCGGATCGGGATCGCCCGCGCGCTTGCGGCGGAGCCAAGCTTCATCGTTTGCGATGAAGTGACATCGGCCCTTGATCAGCTTGTGGCGGAAGGCATCTTGCGCCTGCTGGATCGTCTGCAAAACGAGCTGAACCTCGCCTATATGTTCATCACACACGATCTCGCGACGGTGCGGTCGATTGCCGATGAGGTGATCGTGATGCAGCACGGCAAGGTCGTTGAGCAGGGACCAAAGGACGACATGTTCACGCCGCCTCACCATCCCTACACGGACCTGTTGCTCAGTTCTGTGCCTGAGATGGACCCCAATTGGCTCACGACCCTTCTCGAAGAGCGGGGGGTGGACAATCTGGGCGATGCGGCCGCGGCCAGAATCAACCTCGGGGACAAGAAAATCACGTCCTAAGAGGCGCGATCACAGCATGAAAAAAGCGGCGGAGGGGAAACCCTTCGCCGCTTTCGCAGTGCGCCTTGGCGGTATCAGATGATGGCGAGGGCCGAGAAAGCCATCGTGCCGATGATGATCCCGTATACGATCACCAGAGCCGGCAGGCTGCCGGACCGGGCGCGCAGTTCGCGGTTCAACTCATCGCGTGTCATGGCAGGCTTCCTTTGGAAAAGCATCGGTCAACGACGGCGCCGTGACACCCTCTTGGCTTCGGGAGGCTGATTGTTTAAGCCTCACATCTCGCAATACTGTCGGTGGATCTGGGGCTTAGGCCGTTATCGCCAATGCCGAGAAGACCATCGTGCCAATAAGCACGGCGTATACGAAAAGCACAGCCGGGAAGGTGGCACTATGCATGCGAAGTTCGCGGTTCAGTTCGTCCCTGGTCATGGGTGCCTCCTTTAGGTTTGGTGCTATCGTTTCGGTCTTACTTCCGGCAAGTTTCCGTTGCCTTGACCCGCGAATAGCTATTTCCGCATATCTTGCAATACCCAAATATAGAAAAGTTCATGCAGTTTGTGCATGGCTGATCCGGTATCATGGCATGGCTTTGGGAAATGCCATTAAGGTGCTGATATAAAAAAATAAAATAGAAGGCGGAATTGTGTCAGAAAGGTGTCGCGCGCGTGTCACGGGCGCCACGGTCAGAATGTCGCAGCCCTCGGGTGCTGAAAAGCCACAGTTCGGCCTGCTACATGCACGCGCCTACGCCCCAACCCCCTGAAGCGGCATCACCTGCAAATCCCCCTCGCGGCGTGCCTGCATCGCTTGTGCAGCGGCGAGCGCTGCGGCGGCTGTCGTGAAATACGGGATCTTGTCATAGAGTGCGACGGAGCGGATCTCGCGGCTGTCCTCAACGGCCAAAGCGCCTTCGGTCGTGTTCATCACCAAAGCGATTTCACCGTCCTTGAGCATATCGACCACGTTGGGCCGCCCCTCATAGACCTTGTTGACCACTTCGCAGGTGATGTCGCTCTGCGCGAGGAAGCTGGCGGTGCCGCGCGTGGCCACGATCGAGAAACCAAGGGCGACAAGAATCTGTGCGGTCTCGATCAGCTGCGGGGTCTTGTCGCTGTCCTTGATGGAGAAGAATACCTTGCCGCCTTCTGGCAGGTCCACGCCTGCGCCCATCTGCGCCTTGAGGAAGGCACGCGCGAAGCTGGTGTCCCAGCCCATGACCTCGCCGGTAGAGCGCATCTCGGGCCCGAGGATCGTGTCCACTCCGGGGAAGCGCGCGAAGGGCAGCACGGCCTCCTTTACGGAGAACCACGGCATCCGGTAATCGGCCAGTGTCATCTGATCCGCCATGGGCAGGCTGCCCGGAACCGCGTGCTCAGGATAGCCGCCGCGATGCGGGAAGGCGCTCAGCGGCTCACCCGCCATAAGGCGGGCGGCGATGGATGCGATGGCGCTATCGGTGGCCTTGGCCACGAAGGGCACTGTGCGCGAGGCGCGGGGATTTACCTCGATGAGGTAGATATCGTCGCCCTTGACCGCGAATTGCACGTTCATAAGGCCCACCACTTTCAGTGCACGGGCCAGCGCCACGGTCTGGCGCTCGATCTCTTCGAGGATCGAGGCCGAAAGGGTGTAGGGCGGGATGGAACAGGCGCTGTCGCCCGAGTGCACGCCCGCCTCTTCGATATGTTGCATGATGCCCGCAACATGCACGTTCTCACCGTCACACAGTGCATCAACATCACATTCAATCGCGCCGGAGAGGTAGCCATCTAGCAGGACGGGGCTGTCGCCGGACACCACAACCGCCTCGGCGATATAGCGCTCCAACTGGGCCATATCGCGAACGATCTCCATCGCACGTCCGCCCAGAACATATGAGGGGCGGATCACGAGGGGGAAGCCAATCGCATCGGCAATGCTGAGCGCCTCGGCATCGGTGGAGGCGATCCCGTTATGGGGCTGCTTGAGGCCCAGCTGGGTGACCAAAGCCTGAAAGCGCTCGCGGTCTTCGGCCAGATCAATCGCATCGGGCGAGGTGCCAAGGATAGGGATACCTTCGGCCTCAAGCGCATTGGCAAGCTTCAGCGGGGTCTGCCCGCCAAATTGCACGATGACGCCGTGAAGCGTCCCGTTGCGGCGCTCAACGTCGAGGATTTCCATCACATGCTCAAACGTGAGCGGCTCGAAATAAAGCCGGTCGGACGTGTCATAATCGGTGCTGACCGTCTCCGGATTGCAGTTGATCATGATCGTCTCATAACCCACATCACTCAGAGCGTAGCAGGCATGACAACAGCAATAATCGAACTCGATCCCCTGGCCGATCCGGTTTGGACCACCGCCAAGGATCACGACTTTCTTGCGGTCACTGGGCCGTGCTTCGCATTCCACCTCGCCCATCATGGGGGCCTCGTAGGTGGAATACATATAAGGCGTCTGCGCTTCGAACTCGGCGGCGCAGGTGTCGATCCGTTTGAAGGCAGCCGTCACCCCCATGGC
The DNA here is from genome assembly GCA_049276875.1 of Roseovarius sp. Taxonomy (GTDB): domain Bacteria; phylum Pseudomonadota; class Alphaproteobacteria; order Rhodobacterales; family Rhodobacteraceae; genus Roseovarius. The sequence continues at coordinate 4,349 of JBASXE010000358.1, forward strand.
ACGCCGGGCGCGGCGCACCTCGATCTCTGTCTGGCCGGTCAGCTTGGCCAGACGCGCATCGGTGAAGCCCATCATTTTGAGACGGCGCAGACCCGTCTCCTCAGTTGGAAGGCCACTCGCGCGGACAACTTCCTCGGCCTCCACAATCTCGCGGATGCGGGCGAGGAACCACGGATCGAACATGGTGACCGCGTGGATGTCATCATCGCTGAGGCCATGGCGCATGGCTTGCGCGATCACGCGGATACGGTCAGGGGTCTGCTTGGCGAGCGCGCGGGTGACGGCAGCTACATCGGGAGCCACGTCCGACCCGAGGTCGGCAACGCCCGGTATCTCGATCTCATCAAACCCCGTCAGGTCCGTCTCCATCGACGCCAGCGCCTTTTGCAGGCTTTCGTGGATCGTGCGACCAACGGCCATTGCCTCGCCCACGGATTTCATCGCCGTTGTCAGGTGCGGCTCGGAGCCGGGGAATTTTTCAAACGCAAAGCGCGGGATTTTGGTGACGACATAGTCAATCGTCGGCTCAAAGGACGCAGGTGTCACGCGGGTGATGTCATTGTCGAGCTCATCGAGCGTGTAGCCCACGGCGAGCTTGGCTGCGATCTTGGCAATTGGGAACCCGGTCGCCTTGGATGCCAGTGCCGAGGAGCGTGACACGCGCGGGTTCATCTCGATCACCACCATGCGCCCATCGGCGGGGTTGATCGCCCATTGCACGTTGGAGCCACCCGTCTCGACGCCGATCTCGCGCAGCACGGCAATGCTCTGGTTGCGCATGATCTGGTATTCTTTATCGGTTAGCGTCAGGGCCGGAGCCACGGTGATGCTGTCGCCGGTATGCACGCCCATCGGATCGACGTTTTCAATCGCGCAGACGATGATCGCGTTGTCGGCAGTGTCGCGCACCACCTCCATCTCGAACTCTTTCCATCCCAGAAGCGACTCGTCGATCAGGATCTGTGATACGGGCGACGCATCAAGGCCCGTCTTGCAGAAATGCTCATAATCGTCACGGTTGTAAGCCACGCCGCCACCCGTGCCGCCAAGCGTAAAGGCGGGCCGGATGATCGCGGGCAGGCCCACATAATCAATCGCGGCCATACACTCTTCCATCGTGTTGGCGATGGTGGCCTTGGGGTTCTCGATGCCCAGACGGTCCATTGCCTCACGAAAAAGCTTGCGGTCCTCGGCCATCTCGATGGCCTTGCGGTTGGCGCCGATAAGCTCCACGCCGTATTTCTCCAACACACCCATATCCGCGACGGCGAGCGCGGTATTCAGCCCAGTTTGCCCGCCCATGGTGGGCAGTAAGGCATCGGGGCGTTCCTTTTCGATGATCTTGGCCACGATTTCGGGTGTGATCGGCTCGATATAGGTGGCATCCGCGAGGCCGGGATCGGTCATGATGGTTGCGGGGTTGGAGTTTACCAGAATGACCCGGTAGCCCTCTTCGCGCAGCGCTTTGCAGGCTTGCGCACCGGAGTAGTCAAACTCGCAAGCCTGTCCGATGATAATGGGGCCCGCCCCGATGATCATGATGGAGGAAATATCGTCTCGCTTCGGCATGTCAGGGTCCCCGGGGCAGCGCGCGCGCAGATGGGCGCAAATTGGAGGCGGTTATATCCTCAGGGGCTGCGCGCGCAAGGGGGCAGGGCGGGGCCTCGCGCGAATTTCCCCTGTTTTTCCGTGCCCCCGCGCACTACCTATCCGGCGCAAGCTTGGAGCAAGGAGCGCGCGGTTGCAGATTCGCTTTGATCATGGCCCCGGAGGCGGGGCGCGCAGTTTTGCCGCGCCCACGCGGATCATCGAGGCGTGGGACCCTTCGGGCGTGCCCGTGGCCTTTGCCGCGCTGGAGGCCGCGCGCGCTGAGGGCCTGTGGCTTGCGGGGTTTGCGAGCTACGAGCTTGGCTATGCGTTGGAGCCGCGTTTGGCCCCCCTGATGCCTGCAAAACGCCGCCTGCCGTTGATGCGCTTTGGGGCCTATGAGGCGCCCGTCGAGGCGCCTGCTCTGACCGCGGGGCCCGCCACTTTGGGCCAGATAGCGCCGGACTGGAGCGCAGCCCGCTACGCCAAGGCGTTCGAGGCGGCGCATAAGCTCATCTGTGCAGGTGATATCTATCAGGCGAATTTGACCTTCCCGCTTCATATGACGGCCCAAGGCACCGCGCCGGCGCTCTACGCCGCCCTCGCCGCGGTGCAGCCCGTGCGCTTTGGCGCGTTGATTGAAGGGCAGGGCCCGGCGCTTCTGTCACGCTCGCCCGAGCTGTTCTTCCGCACGGACGGGCAGGGCAGCATTGAGACCCGTCCTATGAAAGGCACGCAACCCCGCAGCGCCGATCCCGCCGAGGATGCGCGCCGCCGCGCGTTTCTGTCTGCCGATGAGAAGAACCGGGCCGAGAACCTGATGATCGTGGACCTTCTGCGCAACGACATCTCCCGCGTATGCCAGCCGGGCAGTGTTAAGGTGCCTGATCTCTTCACGGTCGAGACCTATGAGACTCTGCACCAGATGACATCGCGCATCACGGGCACCCTGACGCCTGAGGCGAGCCTCACGGATATCTTCCGGGCGCTCTTTCCCTGTGGCTCCATCACGGGCGCGCCCAAGCTGCGCGCGATGCAGATTCTGGCCGAGTTGGAGCCGGCCCCGCGCGAGATCTATTGCGGCACGATCGGCTGGGCGGCTCCAGACGGACGGGCAGAATTCAACGTGGCCATCCGAACGCTTTTGCTGGAGGCGGGCCGCGCCACGCTCAATGTGGGCGGCGGCGTTGTCTATGACAGCACGGCGGCGGCGGAGTATGAAGAAGCCCTCTGGAAGGCCCGCTTTGCGGCGGCGCTTGCCCCGGCCACCACCCCGGCTTGAGGCATGGCCCCCTTGACTTATCGTGCCGGGCGCGGTGTATCGGCCCCAGTTTGATGTCGCGCCCCGCCGGGCGCATGAGGGGAAGCAAAATGCACGCATATCGCAGCCATACCTGCGCCGATCTGAGCAAATCCAACGTCGGCGAGACGGTCCGCCTGTCGGGCTGGGTCCACCGGATCCGCGACCATGGCGGGGTGCTCTTCGTCGATCTGCGCGATCACTACGGCATGACCCAAGTGCTTTGTGATCCCGACAGCGCGGCGTTTGGCGATGTGGAAAAGCTCCGCTCCGAATGGTGCATTCGCATTGATGGCGAGGTGAAGGCCCGCGATGAAAGCCTCATCAACGCCAAGATCCCCACTGGCGAGATCGAAGTGTTCATCCGCGCGGTCGAAGTGCTCGGCTCCGCCAAGGAACTGCCGCTGATCGTTTTCGGTGATCAGGAATACCCCGAGGAAACCCGCCTGCGCTATCGCTATCTCGACCTGCGCCGCGAAGTGATGCAGCGCAACATGACCCTGCGCTCGGACGTGGTGGCCTCGATCCGCAAGCGGATGTGGGACCAGGCGTTCCGCGAATACCAGACACCGATCATCACCGCCTCCAGCCCCGAAGGCGCGCGCGATTTTCTCGTGCCCTCGCGGCTCCATCCGGGCAAGTTCTACGCCCTGCCGCAGGCCCCGCAGCAATTCAAACAGCTGATCATGGTCTCGGGCTTTGACAAGTATTTCCAGATAGCACCCTGTTTCCGTGATGAGGACCCGCGCGCCGACCGCTCGCCTACGGATTTCTACCAGCTCGATCTGGAGATGAGCTTTGTCGAGCAGCAAGACGTGTTCGACACGATTCAACCCGTCCTCACCGGCATTTTCGAGGAGTTCGGCGGCGGGCGCAAAGTGGATCAGGACTGGCCGCAGATTTCCTATGCCGACGCCGCGCTGAAATACGGCACAGACAAGCCCGACCTGCGCAACCCGATCGAGATGCAGGTCGTCTCAGAGCATTTCGCAGGCTCCGGCTTTGCAATCTTCGCGAAGCTTCTGGAGCAAGAGGGGACGCAAATTCGCGCGATCCCGGCGCCGGGGGGCGGCAGCCGCAAGTTCTGCGATCGGATGAATGCGTTTGCGCAGAAGGAAGGGCTGCCGGGGATGGGGTATATCTTCTGGCGCGATCAGGGCGATGGTATGGAAGCCGCGGGGCCCTTGGCCAAGAATATCGGCCCCGAGCGGACCGAGGCGATCCGCCAGCAGCTTGGGCTTGGAGTGGGTGATGCGGCCTTCTTCCTGGGCGGCAAGCCCAAGGCGTTCGAGACTGTCGCGGGCAAGGCGCGCATTGAGATCGGCAATGAGCTTGGCCTGACCGACAAGGACCGCTTTGCCTTTGCATGGATCGTGGACTTCCCGATTTATGAGAAGGACGAGGAAACCGGCCGGATCGACTTTGAGCACAACCCCTTCTCAATGCCTCAGGGCGGGATGGAGGCGCTTGAAGGGGATCCCCTGAAAGTGCTGGGATATCAGTATGATCTGGCGTGTAACGGCTATGAGCTTGTCTCGGGTGCGATCCGCAACCACCGCCCCGAGATCATGTTCAAAGCCTTCGAGATTGCGGGCTATGGCAAGGATGAGGTCGAGAAGCGCTTCGGCGGCATGGTCAACGCTTTCCAATATGGCGCCCCGCCGCATGGGGGCTGTGCGGCTGGCATCGACCGGATCGTGATGCTTCTGGCGGATGAGGCCAATATTCGCGAGGTCATCATGTTCCCGATGAACCAACGCGCCGAGGATCTGATGATGAACGCGCCCTCAGAGCCCGCAGCAGATCAGCTGATGGACTTGCATCTGCGCGTCATTCCGCAAGACTAGCGCGTTGAAAGAAGAGGGTCTTCCCCGCCGCGCACAAGGCGGGTGAGATCGCTGAGCCGCTCGCGCTGCTGGCCACTGTCGTCAAAATTCGATGGGTCGAGCCAGAGCCGGAACGCCTCGTCCAGCGCGGGCCATTCCGCGTCAATCGCCGCAAACCACGCCGTATCCCGGTTGCGCCCCTTCACCACTGTGGCTTGCCGAAACATCCCCTCATAGGTCAGGCCGAGCCGCTGCGCCGCGCGCCGCGAGGGCGTGTTCAAAGCGTCGCATTTCCACTCATAGCGCCTGTATCCAGCCTCGAACGCCCATTTCATCATCAGATACATGGCCTCGGTCGCGGCGCGCGTCCGCTGAAGGGCGGGTGCCATGGCGATCCAACCGACTTCTATGGAGCCCGCCGCTGGCTGTATGCGCAGATAGGAGGCAAAGCCGCGATACGCCCCGCTTTCCTTGTCGAAAATAGCGTGAAACATGAAATCCTTGGACGCAGTCACCTCTTTCATCCAGCGGTGAAACTGCGCTGAAGAGGCAAACGGCCCCGCAGGCATGTAATCCCAAACCCAGTCATGCCCGTCAAACGCACGAAAGAGCAGCGCGGCATGTGTCTCGGCGTCCAGCCGCTCCAGCCGGACATAATGCCCGTCCATGACAGCACCGGTCGGCGCCGGTGGTGGCGTCCACCTGGGCAGGAGAGGGCCAACGGGGCGGGGGTTTGTCATCGGGCGATCCTTTGCGTGCTGCGGGATGATATGCAGGGCGCGGCCAGGAAGAAAAGCGGATTTTCAAAGGATAATTTTCGGATCGTTGCCCATATCAAGACCCGGGAACACCGTGCGGGTGAGCTCGGCCGCTGACACGCCGAACATCGGGCGCAGCATCCACGCAAGATGCGCCCGCAGATCCCGCGTTGGCCGTAGATCGCGGCGCTGATAAAGATCCGTCTCACCAAGGCCCGGCCAGTCGGCAATCACCCGCCCGCCGTGCAGCGCGCCACCGGCGAGGATCATCGCGCCGGCTGTGCCGTGATCCGTCCCGCCTGATCCGTTGAGCCGCGCAGTGCGACCAAACTCCGTTACGGCGACAATCGCTGTTTTCTCCCAGACTGGCCCAAGGCCTTCCTCAAGCGTCAAGATTGCCTCAGTTAGCCGTTCCAGCGCGCGGGGCAGGCTGCGGTCCTGGCGCGCATGGGTGTCGAACCCGGCCAAGGAGAATGCCGCGATCCGTGTGTCGCCGCGAAGCCGCGAGGCAGCGAAGCGGGCGATCTCCGAGGGTGCCGCACCGCGCTGCGCGCTGCGGCTGCTCTGCGCCATCGCGTTCATCATATCGCTCTCGGTGATCTCCTCGCCCTCAGGCAGGCCCGCTTGCGACAGTGAAATTGCCTCCAGTGCGGCGCTGCGAAAGAGCGGATCGTCATGCAGCACGCGCTCGAGGAGCATCTCGGCCTGCGGGCTGAGCGTGAGGGCCGCATCGGGTGCCCAATTGGCCACGGGGGACGCGCCGCGCGTGAGCAACATATCGGCGCGGCCAATGGCATAGGCCGTCTCGGCCTCAGCACCGGGCATGAGGCTGAGCAAGCGATTGAGCCAGCCATCGCGCGTTTGCCCGAGCGCGTCCATGCCCATCCCCGCTTCCAAAAGGTCCTGTCCATCGAAATGGCTGCGCCGGTCGCGGTAGGGCGTGGAGACCGCATGGACCGCGCTGAGCTGGCCCTTGGCCCACAGCGGCAGAAGGGGTCTTAGCGCCGGGTGCAGGCCGAAAAACCCATCCAGATCAGCGGTTTTTCCCATCCCTCCCCGCAAGGCGGCGAGGCCGGGATCGCCGATAGGGCGCACCGCATCAAGGCCATCCATCGCCCCGCGCAGAATGATCACGACAAGGCGGTTTTCGCCCGGTGCACTGGCGAAGGTGACGGGCGTCATCAAGGGGCTGGCGGCGGCGGAGCACCCCAAGGCGAGCATGTGTCGGCGGGTGATTGTGGGCATGGCTCAGACCCTCTGAAACGCGGGCGAGGCGAGGATGAGGCCGATCCCCTCGGCGCGCGTCTCCGCGCCACGCGCGGCAGAGCGGACGGGGGCAGGGATATCTTGACCAAGGGCCGCGCGGGCAAATTCCTCGGGTCGGGGCAGGGCGCGCCGAATCTGGAAGGGGGCGGTCATGGCCCAGCTGATACGGGCAGCCAGGCGCTGCGGTGTGATCCAGTCGAAATCATCCTCGGCAAATCCATTGGGGCCGGGGGGCTGGCCCGGTGGCTGGCCCATAAGCGTAAGCGGGGCTGCAAAGAGCGCGTCCATCTTGCGCGGGGTGCTGAGGGGGATGTGACGGGGCACGAGATCGAGCGCACGCAGTGCGCTGCCGATGAAATCCACTGGGCGTTTGACATTACGCGTCTCGGGCTGCCAGGCGGCCGGGTGGGTAAGCAACGTTTCGGTAAGCGAGGCCAGATCACCGCCGGTCGCCGTGAAAACATCTCTCAGCGCATCCACCAGCCCCGCGTCCGGCGTGTCCGAGACGAAATGCACGGCCAGTTTGCGCGCGATATGCGCGGCCGTGGCGGGGTGCGTGGCGAGCGCGTCGAGGGCTGCAAAGATATCGTCGAGCCGGGCGGTTTCCCCGCCATAGCTGATGCCGAGCACCGTCTCGGCCCCAGGCTCTGAGAGACGGGGACGAAACTCAAACCCACGCTCCATGTTAACAGTGAGGCCGGTGAGCAGCTTGGCAAGTTCGGTCACATCAGTCTGGCTATAGGGCCCATCCGCGCCGAGCGTGTGAAGCTCGAGCATTTCGCGGGCGAGGTTTTCGTTCAGGCCGCGCCCGCGGGTCTGTCCTACAGGGCTGTTTGGTCCGGCCGAGCGGTGTTGATCGAGATAGGTCAGCATCAAAGGCTGGGTCATAACTGCGCGCAACATGTCCTCGAAGCGGCCTGTCACATGGGGGCGCACCGCTTCCTCTACATAGGGCAGCTGCATGAGGCCCCAAAGCTGGCCATCTCCGCGTGCGGTGAAATGATCGGCCCAGAACGCGGTGAGCCGTTCGCGCAAGCCATCGCGTGTCAGCGCCCGTCGCAAAAGCACATGCCCGCCCCAGCGCGCGGCATCTTGGCGGAGCGTGCTCCGTAAAGTGCGGTAGGTTTCAAGCGCCTTGTCACGCGCCGCATCTGTGGTGGCGGTTCGGCGGGCTTGCCGCGCCAATTGAAGATCTCGCAGACGAGGCAGCGCTTGTGAAAACGTCTGGATGGGAAAGGCCGCACCCGCCTCATCTGGCGCGCGCAGTCGTTCCATCATCGCCGCGGCGCTTGATGGCCCCGCAATACCGGGGGCCAAACCGCAGCCAAATCGCTTTTCCGCGCGCTCAGGGTCAAACACAGCACTGCTCCTCGCACCCACCCATCCACAATATAGGCAAGGGCGCGCGCAATTGCACCTGTTCCCGAAGCGCTTGTGTCTACATCACAGCGCGGTCATTCAGCCGCTCTTGCACCAGGCCCGCGACCCGTGCCAGCCGGGTATCGAGACCGGATCCATCGCTGCCCGCTTCGCTGAGCGCCGTCGCAGCGGCGGCGAGTTGCGCGTCCTCGGCCGAGCGCGCGACGCCGCCTATGAATTGCGCGAGATAGCGCACAGCCCGCTTGTCAGGGGCTGCATCCAGCAGGTTGGAGACGTGGATCATATCATCGCGGTACGCCATTGGATCGGGCGAGATCAACTCATCCCGAATCACACGTGGTCCGGAGGGACGGCGATCTTCGGGCAGGGTGGCCAGAACCGCCTGTTGAAAAGCCCCAAGATTAAGCACCGGTTTGGGCAGGAACCCATCTGCGCCGGCCCCCAAGGCGGCCGCGCGGGCGGTGTCTTCCCCGCTGGTGGCGAGGATGGAGGTCACGCGCGGCCGTGCATTGGCCAACTCGCGGATAAGCTCCACCCCCGAGCCATCGGGCAGGCCTACGTCGATGACCACGGCCGAGGGGCGATAGACCTGAAGATGACGCCGCGCGGAGCGCAGACAATCGGCCCGCCGGATGCGGGCCCCGCTATGAAGGCACATCAGCCGCATCGCATCGCATGCATAAAGGCTATCCTCCACCACCAGAATCGTCATGCCCAAAAGGGGGCGCGCCGCTGTGGGGCTGAGTGTCGGGGCAAGTCCGGCAAGATCGTCCATGTCTGTCTCCTGTCGCTGCATAGGCCCCAATCGTTACGTATCGTTGGCTAACGAGCGGTTAACGCGCGCGATTAAATTTGAAACGAATTGCCTGCGGCACCCCGTGTCCTTGTCTTGGCCCCTCTGTCGCCCCATAACGTGACCCAGATATGAGGGAGACAGCCATGATCGGACGCCTGAACCACGTTGCCATCGCCGTGCCGGACCTTGAGGCCGCGGCAAACCAATACCGCAGCGCTTTGGGCGCCAATGTCGGCGCGCCGCAGGATGAGCCGGATCATGGTGTCACCGTGATCTTCATCGAGCTGCCCAATACCAAGATCGAGCTGCTTTACCCGCTGGGCGAAAACTCTCCCATTCAGGGCTTTTTGGACAAAAACCCGTTGGGTGGCATCCACCATGTCTGCTATGAGGTGGACGATATCCTTGCCGCGCGCGACCATTTGCTTAGCAAGGGAGCGCGCGTCTTGGGCGGTGGTGAGCCCAAGATCGGTGCCCATGGAAAGCCCGTGCTTTTCCTGCACCCCAAAGATTTCAACGGCTGCCTTGTTGAGTTGGAGCAGGTCTGATGGGTCCTGTCTCTGGCATCGTTCTCTATGCAATCATCTGGTCGATGACCTTTCTGATCGCGATTCCGATCAAGCTTCAGACGCAAGGCGAGGCTGGCACGACCGTGCCCGGCACACATCGTGGCTCACCCCAGCGGCATGATCTGAAGAAAAAGGCGTGGATCACCACAGGAATCTCCTGTGTGATTTGGGCGATTCTTGCGTGGATCATCCTCGGCGGCGTGATCAGCCTTGACGATATTGATCTTTATGCGCGCTTTGGCCCCGGTCCGTTTGAGCCGAATGGAACAGGTGAGTAAACGTCGCCGCTCCAAGGATCGGGATCACGAGGTTCACCAGCGGAATAGATAGCGGCATGGCCATCAACACCCCGGCTAGCCAGATCTTGCCACGGTGACGCTTGGCCAGAGCCTTCGCATTCGCGCGCCCGATCCGGCGCATCGCAGCCAACTGAAAATATTCCCGCCCCAGAAGATAGCCGTTGAGCCCCCAAAAGATGAGGATCGCGGCGAAGGGCAGCAGGAGATAGAGCAACAAAGCGGCGATGTTTGCGCCGATCAAAATGCCCAGAAACCCCACCGTATCGCGCAGCGCATCCCCCAGCGGCACGCGGGGGGCGGGCGGCAGGCCGGGATAGTGCCGATCCTCCACGGCCTGCGCCACATCCTCCAGGAAAAGCGATGTGATGGCCGAAGCCACGGGCACCATCAAAAAGACCGACAGCACCAGCATCAAGGCGAGCCCGCCCCAGCCCAGCACGTCATTGACCCACGTCACCTCGCCGATCAAGGGCAGGGTGCTCGTATCCCCCGTCAGCCAGCCGATCAGGCCCAGCACACCTGCTGTGGCCGCTACCAAAAGTGCTATGGTGAGGCCGACCCCCAGCAGCAAAACCCTGCGAAAGCGCGGATCGGTCATCTGCGCCAAAGCCTTGAAAAACGAAGTGAAGATCATTTCGCAAGCCAGGTGGTGATGGCATCCATGTCGGGGCGAGGCCGCTCTGGCGGCTGGGTGGTCTGCGTGCCGATATGGATCATGCCCGCCACATGCTCATTGGGGCCAAGATCAAGCCCAGCCTCCACGAAGCCACGGTCATGGCTGGGCCAGCCACTGAGCCAATTGGCGCCCCACCCGCTGGCCAGCGCCGCGTTCAAAAGGGCCAGACATACGGCCCCTGCAGAATAGGTCTGCTCAATGGCGGGGATCTTCTCCGACGGACGTTGTATGCTGATCACGGCAACGGCCAGATGGGCCTGAAGATACTGCGTCTCGGCCTTCTCGATATCCTCCGACGTGCGGCCCAGCGCGGCACCACAAGGGGCCACCAAAGCGCCCAGTCGCTCCAACGCCGCGCGCTCCAGCACGATAAAACGCCACGGCTCCAACTTGCCATGATCGGGGCTGCGCGCAGCCATTTCCAGCATCGGCTCCAGCGCGGCACGGTCCGGCACAGGCAGGCTCAGCGTCTTGGCCGGACGCGAGCGGCGTGTGGCGAGAAAATCGAGAACGGCGGGGATGGGATCGGGCATGGGGCCTCCGGGATGCTGCACTGACCGTCTATGTCTGCATCAACGCAGCAGGGGTCAAGGGCTGTGCAACGCGAAGACCGTCCGCACCTTGAAAGGCCGTGGCGAAAACAGAGTGCAGCAGCCTTAGCCGGGAGCGACCCGCGCATATACCCCTTCGGGCAGATCCAGCGCGGCTGCCAAGTCCCGCATCTGTCCAATCGACAGCGTGACTTTCTGCACGCGGCCCGTGCGCGGATCCAACTGCTCGACCGTGATACACTCTGAGAACGCGTTGATCACAACGTCTTCCTCCAAGCGCGCCGCCCCCTCATCCACAAGGGTCACAACGGTCGCGTCAAATTCGTGCTCAATGGAAAACATGGCACGAACCCTAGCCGATTGGCGGCTCTTTGCAAGCGATGTGCGATGCATCTGGCCCTTCGCCGCGCGCCGGGGTAGCATGTATCAGTTTGTTCCAATGAGGCTGTGTCATGCGCTCTTTTTCTACCCTTCGCCCCCCTCTGATCGCGCTGGCTTGTGCGCTCTCGCTTGCGGGATGCGTCACCACAACCCAGGCCCCAAGCCAGCCCCGGCCCGCCGCGCAAGCAGCGCCCAAGCCGGCCCAGCTTTCCTCTGCGTCTGTTTCACAGTTCAAATCTGTCGTGGCGCGGGTTGAGCCTGTGGCGGAGCGTGAATGCAAGGCCCGGACCGAAGGGCTAAACTGTGATTTCAAGATCGTCGTGGATGATCGCCCGAATCAACCTGCCAACGCCTTTCAGACGCTGGATCGAGATGGACGGCCCATTATCGGCTTCAACGTCGCGTTGATTGCCGAGATGCAGAACCGTGACGAGATAGCCTTCGTTCTGGGGCATGAGGCCGCGCACCACATTCGTGGGCACCTTGCGCGCAAGCAGCAAAGTGCGGCAGCTGGTGCGATACTGATGGGTGGCCTTGCGGCGATTGCCGGGGGTGGTCAGGCGGCCGTCGATCAGGCCATCAATATGGGCGCCTCCGTGGGTGCGCGCACGTATTCCAAAGATTTTGAGCTGGAAGCCGACGCGCTGGGCACCGTCATCACCCGCAAGGCTGGGTATGATCCGGTGCGCGGTGTCGCGTATTTTGACCGCGCACCTGACCCAGGTGATCGTTTTCTCGGCACGCATCCGCCCAACGCACAGCGGATTGAGACCGTGCGCCGCGTCAATGCCGGGCTCTGACATGCGCCCGCTTTGATGGCGCCGCGCCTGAACCAGTTGACAGGCGTGATCAGCGATCGAGGATCGAAATACGCGGTCTCGGGTGGCCCTGTTTCGTCACGCGCAGGGGTGGATGCCGCGCTTAAAGCCCTCAAAAGGGACAAGAAATTCGCCAAGGCCACGCATAACACCTGGGCGGTGCTCTTGTCGGACAGTGCCCCCCTGAAGGGCGATGATGGCGAGGCGGGCGCGGGTATGGTGATTCTGCGCATGCTGGAGCGGGAGGGGCGCATGGATCATCTGGTCATCGTCACGCGCTGGTATGGGGGTAAGCATCTGGGCGGTGATAGGTTCCGCCACGTGCAGGACTGCGTTCACGCCTATCTCGCCGCTTTCCCGGCTTGATCTGGATCAAAGCATCTGTCGCGGGTGCCTTTAGGTTGGGATGCACCTGTGATGCGATCCAGCCGAGGAGGCCCGGAATGCCCAATACGACCCAACTTCGCCGTCACGCCGATCTTGTTGATCGCATGGCCGATACCGTCGGTGTCGATCTTGAGGAGATGATCCTGCGCGCACAGCTTCAGATCAGCACGCTCGGTGATGCGGTTTTGAACTGCACGGGTTGCACGGCACCCGGAGCTTGCAAGAAATGGGTGGCTGCGCAAGAGAGCACCGTCGAGCGCGCGCCAAGTTATTGCCGCAATGGTGATCTGTTCGAGACGCTGAAATCGGGGAAATCGGCCTAAAAGGCTACACCTGCTGTCACGGCGGTGCTGATCCCGAAGAAATAACACGCCGAGGCGGCAAGCACGAAGACGTGCCAGATCGCATTGGCAAAGCGTAGCTTTTCCCACGCATAAAACACGATCCCTGCCGCATAAAGCGCGCCGCCCCCCAGCATCAGCCAGAGGCTGAGCGTTGGCAATATCTCCGACAGTGGCCAGATCACTGCGATGCCCAGACAGCCCAGCCCGAGATACGGCGCCCAGCCGGTCGTCATCTTTCCCCGCGCGGCGCGGAGCTTGGCCACCACCCCGCCAAGCGCGAGGCCCCAGACCAAAGCCAGAAGAAGATAAGCGAAAGGCGTGCCTAGGAAGGCACAGAGCGGCGTTATCGTGCCCGCGATTTTTACATAGATGGCCGCATGATCAAGCCGCCGCAGGACGGGCCGCGCAGGCGTGTCGGCGAGGATATGATAGGCTGCTGAGGCGCAGAGCATGGCCAAAAGCCCCGCTGAGTAGACCGTTACGGCGGTGAAGAGCCCCCAATCCATCCGCGCGCTCATAAGCCAGAAAAGCCCGGCCACCCCGATCAGGGCCGCGCCCACGCCCAAGACGTGCACCGCGCCATCGGCGAGGCGCTCGGCGCGCGTATATGCTGGATAAGACATGCCACTCATACCTCCTCAGCCTAGCCCGGAAATTTGGGTAAGGCACCTCAAAGGTGACAGGATGTCGAAAAAAGGATGAAAAAGCGGTGAATTAAACGGTCAGGCTCAGGTAAGGCGCGCGCCCCAGAGGTCGTATTCCCCGGCCTCGTCCACCGTCACACGGACCAGATCACCCACCGCGAGCCCCTCGGTACCTTCATCGATGAAGAGGTTACCGTCGATCTCGGGCGCATCCGCCTTGGTGCGGCAGGTGGCGATACCATCTTCGTCGATATCGTCGATGAGAACTTCCTGCACAGAACCAACCTTGGCAGCCAGTTTATCCACAGAAATGGCCTGCGCATTTTCCATAAACCGGTACCAACGCTCTTGCTTGACCTCTGCGGGAACATGGTCGGGCAAGCCATTGGAGCGCGCGCCATCGACGTTTTCGTATTGGAAACATCCCACGCGATCCAGCTGAGCCTCATCCATCCAATCCAGAAGCGTTTGGAACTCCGCCTCTGTCTCGCCAGGATAGCCGACGATAAACGTGCTGCGCAGAGTGATATCCGGGCAGACCTCGCGCCATGCGGCAATCTCATCCAGCGTTTTGGCGGCTGCAGCGGGTCGCGCCATGCGGCGCAGCACGTCCGGATGCGCATGTTGGAAGGGAATGTCCAGATAGGGCAGTACAAGCCCCTCGGCCATGAGTGGAATAAGCTGGCGGACATGGGGGTAGGGGTAGACGTAATGCAGCCGCACCCACGCGCCAAGCGACCCCAGGTCGCGCGCCAGATCTGTGATATGCGCTCGGTGCCCCTTGGCCTCGGCATGGCGGATATCGACTCCGTAAGCGGAGGTGTCCTGGCTGATGACCAAGAGTTCGCGCACACCGCTCTCGACCAGCTTCTCGGCTTCGCGCATCACCGCATGGGCCGGGCGCGAGGCCAGTTTGCCGCGCATATCGGGAATAATGCAGAACTTGCACTTGTGGTTACAACCCTCGGAAATCTTGAGATAAGAATAGTGCCGCGGGGTCAGGCGCACGCCGGAGGCGGGCAGCAGATCAATGAAGGGGTCGGGGCTCGGCGGGACGGCGGCGTGCACCGCATCCAGCACCTGCTCATATTGGTGCGGCCCGGTCACAGCCAGCACGCGGGGATGCGCGCCGGTGATATATTCCGCATCCGCCCCGAGGCAGCCGGTGACGATGACGCGCCCGTTTTCCTCGATCGCCTCGCCGATGGCCTCAAGGCTCTCGGCCTTGGCGCTGTCGAGAAACCCGCAGGTGTTTACGATCACTGCATCCGCGCCCGCATAATCTGGTGAAATCCCATACCCTTCGGCGCGCAGCCGCGTCAGGATACGCTCGCTATCCACCAGCGCCTTTGGGCAGCCGAGGCTGACCATGCCGATCAAAGGCTGGCCGCTGCGCCGCACGGAACCAGACGCGCCCTCCTGCGTTTGCAACGTAGCGCGGGCGAGATCGGGGCGTAGCTCGGGAGGATTTGTGCTCATGGCGCTCCTATACCGCCCCGCGAGGCTTCGGAAAAGGCCAAACGCTTGTTGCGCGCGGGGGCTGCGCGATTACACTATGCTCAAACGTCGAAAGGCCTAATGCTCATGAAATTTCTCGCCAAACTCGGTGGTTTTGCCCTCGTGGCCGTCCTTATCATGGCCGGTGCGCTTTTCTTCCTGCCGGGTGACCGGATCGCACGCATCGCCGCCGACCAGATCAGCAGCATCACGGGCCGCGAGGTCACTATGACCGGCGACACCGCGATCAGCTTTTACCCCGTCCTTGGCATCAGCACCGGCCCCACCACCATCGCCGGGGCCGAGTGGTCAGAGGGGCCTGCGATGCTGGCGGCGCAAAGCCTGAAGGTTGGCGTGGACCCGCTGGCGCTGTTGCGCGGGGATATCCGTATCACTGGGCTGGAGGCAGTGGAGCCTGCGATCTATCTGGAGCGCGGCGCCGATGGGCGGGTGAACTGGGAGATCGGAGTGGATGGCGTGGCCCCCTCGGGGCAGTCGGACGGCGTCGCGCCTGCGACTTCTGAGCGGCTTGCGCTGACGTTGGACCGGGCACTCATTCGTGGCGCGTCCATCACTTTTGTGGACCGCGTGGCGGGGACCCGGACGTCACAAACGGGCATGGATCTTGACCTGCGCTGGCCCGATTATGAGGGCGAGGCGACATTCGAGGCGACGCTGCGCCCCGCCGGCACAGCGGTCACGATAGAGGGCCGCATCGAGAAAGTGGGCACCATGATCGCGGGAGGCGTCTCAGGCCTGTCAGCGACCGTCAGCACGAAAGGCGGCACGGCGGAGTTCGTCGGACGCGGCAGCTCGGCACCGCAGCTTGACGGGAGGCTCGTTGCAAAGCTGAGCGATACCAAAGCCTTCTTCGCAAGCCTTGGCGTGGCGGCGGCAGACATCCCGCGCGGCTTCGGGCAGTCCATCGATGCGCAGACACAGATCACCGTGACGGGCAGTGATCGCATCGCCCTGCGCGATCTTGGCGTCACACTGGACCAGAACCGTCTGACCGGGGCGGCGGATATCAGCTTGGCCGGGGACCGCCCGCGCGTCACGGCGCAATTCAAGGTCGGTGCGCTGGACCTGTCCTCGCTTGAAAGTGGCTCAAGCGCCGCGGCGTCCGGAGGCGGAGGGAGCACCGGCGGCACGGCGGTAAGTGACGGTTGGCCCAAGACGCCAATCGACGCCAGCGCGCTGGGGCTTGTGGATGCGGAAGTCTCGCTTGGCGCGGATAGTCTCGACCTTGGCACGCTGCAATTCGGGGCGACGCGTATTCTCGCCACCGTGGAGCGCGCGCGCGGCGTTTTCCAGTTTCAGGAGCTTCAGGGCTATGGCGGGCGCATCACTGGGCAATTTGTCGCCAACAACCGCGCGGGCCTTTCCGTGGGTGGCGATCTGAGCGCCACAGGCATGGATATGGAGCGCCTTTTAACGGATGCGGCCGGGATCACCCGGTTTTCCACCACGGGCGCCGCCAGCCTGGATTTTCTGGGCGTAGGGAACTCGGTGGATCAGATCATGAAAAGCCTCAAGGGCAATCTCAGCCTCAGCACGGGACGTGGCGTGATCTCTGGCTTTGATCTGGACAAGCTCATGCGCTCGGGTGATGGCACAGGCGGCACTACGGTGTTTGACGCAATGAGCGCGACCTTCGCGATTGCGGGCGGCAATATGGTCGGCGATGATCTGAGTATGTCGCTGCCCCTGGCCACGGCCACCGGCAAGGGCCGTATCGGCCTTGGTGCGCAGGATATCGATTATGTCTTCACACCTGTCCTGCTTCAGGGTGAAAGCCGCCGGGGCCTCGCCATTCCGGTGAAAATCCGCGGGCCATGGGCCGATCCGCGAATCTGGCCAGACCTCGAAGGTGCTTTGGACCTGAACTTCAAGCAAGAGGCCGAAAAGCTTGAGCAGGAGGTCAAGGATGAGGTCGAGAAAGAGGTCGACCGCTTTGTCGAAAAGGAACTCGGCGTGACGCGCGAAGAGGGTCAATCCGTTGAAGACGCAATCAAGAAAGAGGTGGAGGATACGGTCGTCAGGGAACTCTTCAAGCTCTTCGACTGAACCGTCTCGTCGGTAAACTCCTCTGAAAGACGGTGGTGTTTACCGACGTCGGTCGCGCCGCGCGCTCATCGGTTGAAACGCCACGCCCACATGCGCCTCGCAATAGGGCTTTCCGGCCTGTGAGGGCAGGCCGCAGAACCAAAAATCATCCGTCGCCGGATCACCCACTGGCCATTTGCAAGTCCGCGAGGTCAACTCCATCAGGTTCAAACGCTTGGCCTTCTTCTCCACCTCGGTCACTTTGGCAAGCGCCTTGGGATCGATCTCGTTGGTGGACGGCTGCGGTGGCAAAGGTTGCCCCGCCGGAATGATGGGTTTGATCCGCGTCACGACCGCCGGAGCATGCGCAGGGGCCTCTGCCGCCGCTGGGGCGGCCTCGGGCTTGGGCGCGGCTTTGGGCTTGGCGGGCTTGGCCGCTTTTGGTGCGGGTTTGGCCTTCGCCTCGGTGTTGGCCGATGCCGTGCTGCTGCCACCACCGCCATTACGGTTGGACAGGCCCAAGCGGTGCACTTTGCCGATCACCGCATTGCGTGTGACGCCGCCCAATTCCTTGGCGATCTGGCTGGCCGATTGACCTTCGCCCCACATTTTCTTGAGAAGCTCTACGCGCTCATCGCTCCAGGACATCCGTCATTCCAATCCAAAAGGGCGGTCCGGCACGCGCACCACCCTGTCAATTTCAGTCAACCCCTATTCTAATCACTCAAGCCTGAGTTACAAGGCATCGAATCACACAAGCAAAGGCCACGCACATGCATGACATCTCGCAAATGGGCACGCGGCGGTTTGGCGTCGTCAACTGGCGGGGGCTCTACACCCTCTGCATCCGCGAATGGCAGCGCTTTTTGTCGGTCTGGACGCAAACGCTTCTCGCACCGCTGGTGACGGCGGGGCTTTTCCTCGTCATCTTCACCATCGCGATCGGGCCGCGCCGTGGCGATGTGATGGGCGTTGATTTCACGACTTTCATCGCGCCGGGCATCCTGATGATGACGGTGATCCAGAACGCTTTTGCCAACACCTCGTCCTCGCTCGTGATCGGCAAGGTTCAGGGCAATATCGTCGATACGCTCATGCCGCCCTTGTCACCACTGGAGCTCGTTCTGGGCTATCTCGTGGGGGCCATCGGGCGCGGGCTTGTTGTCGCCGTGGCCATTTCAGTCGGCCTTGCGCTGACACTCGGGATCGTGCCGCAATACCCTTTGATGGCGCTGGCTTATGTGGTGTTAGGGGCGGCACTTCTGGGGGCGCTCGGGATATTGGCAGGCATTTATGCGAACAAATTCGATCAAATGGCGGCGATCACCAATTTCGTTGTCACCCCGCTTGCCTTTCTGTCGGGCACGTTCTACTCGGTCGAGGCCTTGCCGCCAGTCCTGTGGTACATCACGCATCTGAACCCGATATTCTATCTGATCGACGGGGTGCGTTTTGCCGTGATCGGCGTGTCCGACAGCCCGCCCGCGTTGGGCGCTGTGATTGGTATCGCAACGACGCTGGTGGTCTGCACCCTGGCCTACGCCATGTTCGCACGGGGCACGCGGCTCAAGGCCTGAGGCTGCGGCCTCGCCCCGCGGTTGGACATTTTCGTTGACAGGCTGACGCCCCTCGGGCACGTCGCTCCCCTTGATAGATAAGGTATTACCGCCATGATCCCCTCCGTCCTGCCGACGTATAATCGCGCGCCGCTTACCTTCGTACGCGGCGCCGGAAGCTGGCTCTTTGAGGAGGATGGCCGCCGCTTTCTTGATCTGGCCGCCGGCATCGCGGTGAACGCGCTGGGCCATGCTCATCCGGCGCTGGTGGCGGCTCTGACCGAGCAGGCAGGTGCGCTGTGGCATACGTCCAATCTCTATAAGATCCCGGCGCAGCAGGAACTGGCTGACCGTCTCACGGACGCGACCTTCGCCGACACGGTGTTCTTCACCAATTCGGGCACCGAGGCCTGCGAGCTTGCCGTGAAAATGGCGCGCAAGCACTTCTTCGACAAAGGGCAGCCCCGGCGCACGGATATCATCGCTTTTGAGGGCGCATTCCACGGCCGCTCCGCCGCTGGTATCGCCGCCGCTGGGTCCGAAAAGATGACCCACGGCTTCGGCCCGCTCCTTCCCGGCTTCAAACACCTGCCTTGGGGGGATCACGAGGCGCTGACCGCGGCGATCACGGACACCACCGCCGCCATCCTGATCGAGCCGGTGCAGGGCGAGGGCGGCATCCGCCCGCTCCCGGACCAATGCCTCAAGGGCCTGCGCGATCTCTGCGATAGCCACCGCATCTTGCTCATCCTTGATGAGGTGCAATGTGGCATGGGCCGCACGGGCCGCCTCTTCGCGCATGAATGGGCGGGGGTGGAGCCCGATATAATGATGGTGGCCAAAGGCATCGGCGGCGGCTTTCCCCTCGGCGCGGTTCTCGCAACCGAAAACGCAGCAAGCGGCATGACCGCTGGCACACATGGCTCCACATACGGGGGCAACCCGCTGGCGTGTGCCGTGGGCAATGCCGTGATGGAACACGTGGCCGACCCCGCCTTTCTCGCCGACGTTCGCGCCCGAGCGGGGCTCTTTCGCCAAGGGCTTGAAGGTCTGGTGGCCACACATCCAGATGTGTTCGAGGGCGTGCGCGGCAGCGGCTTTATGCTTGGCCTCAAATGCAAGATACTGAACACTGATGTCGTGAATGCTGCCTACGATGTGCATCTGTGCACCGTGCCCGCCGCAGACAACGTGGTGCGCCTTCTGCCGCCGTTGACCATCGACGCGGATGAAATCACCGAAGCGCTCAAACGTCTCGACAGCGCGGCCCAAGCCCTCTCATCTTCTTGCTGAAAATATCCTCGGGGGTCCGGGGGCAGACAGCCCCCGCTCCGTCCGCTGCACAAGGCATATGCTCATGAATCATTTTCTCGACATCCACAAAACAGACCCGGTCGCCTTGCGCGGAATCATCGACATGGCCGCTGATATGAAGGCCGCGCGCAAAGGCCGCTCGCGTGGCGCGCCAGATGACGAGCGCGCGCTTGAGGGCCAGATGGTCGCGCTGATCTTTGAGAAGCCCTCCACCCGCACACGGGTCAGCTTTGATGTGGGCGTGCGGCAGATGGGCGGTCAAACGATGCTGCTCTCGGGCACGGATATGCAGCTTGGACACGGCGAGACCATTGCCGATACGGCCCGTGTGCTCAGCCGTTATGTAGACCTCATCATGATCCGCACCTTCGACGAATCCGTGCTGATCGAGATGTCGGAATATGCCGACGTGCCTGTGATCAACGGCCTCACCGATCGCACCCACCCCTGCCAGATCATGGCCGATATCCAGACATTTGAAGAGCATCGCGGACCGATCAAGGGCAAAAAGGTTGTCTGGTCCGGGGATGGTAACAATGTGTGCGCCTCCTTCTTGCACGCAGCGGGACAATTCGGCTTCGACCTCACCTTCACCGGCCCCGCCCAGCTTGACCCGGAGGAAGAGTTCATCGGCCTCGCGCGCAAAGCCGGCAGTACGATCAAGATCGAGCGTGATCCGCACAAGGCTGTTGAGGGTGCGGATCTTGTTGTGACCGACACATGGGTCAGCATGCATGACAGCCAATCAGCCAAGGAACGGCGTCACAACATGCTGCGACCTTACCAGGTGAACGAGGCGTTGATGGCCTCCGCCAAGCCTGATGCGCTCTTCATGCATTGCCTGCCCGCGCACCGCGAGGAAGAAGCGACAAGCGCCGTGATGGATGGTCCCAACTCGGTGGTTTTTGACGAGGCCGAGAACCGTCTGCACGCGCAAAAGGCGATCATGCGCTGGTGTCTGGGCCTTTGAGGGCTGCACCGGCTCACGCCCTTGCGGGCTTTGCTTGCAGGGGCGCTTTGCAAACCGGGTGATGCACCGTAGGCTGGGCAGCACATGGCGGGGAGGATGGCCGTTTGGGCAAGGCGCAGATCGGCGTATACGGGCTTGGCACGATGGGCAGCGCTTTGGCGCTCAACATGGCTGAGAAGGGCTTTGCCGTGGCCGTCACGAACCGCGAGGCGGAGTGGGTGGCACCGTTTCTGGGCGAGGCGGGCGCCTTGGCCGAAAAACTGCAGGGTTTTGAGGCGCTTGAGCCGTTTGTCGCGGCGCTTAAAACCCCGCGGGTCATTTTGTTCATGATCCCCTCCGGCGCACCGATGGATGCGATGCTGGAGGCTGTGGCCCCTTTGCTTGCCGAGGGTGACACCGTGATCGACGGTGGCAACGCCAATTTCCACGACACAATGCGGCGTGCGGCAGCACTCAAGGCGCAGGGCCTGCATTTTGTCGGAATGGGCGTGTCCGGCGGTGAGGCGGGCGCGCGGCATGGCCCCTCGATGATGGTGGGCGGTAGCCCCCATAGCTGGGCACAGCTTGAGCCCATTTTGACCGCGATCTCGGCGCGGTATCAGGACGAGGCATGCGTCGATCACCTTGGCCCCGACGGTGCGGGGCATTTCGTCAAGACCGTGCATAACGGGATCGAATACGCCGACATGCAGGCGATTGCAGAGATTTACGGTCTTGAGCGCAATGGCGCAGGCCGCAGTGCCAAAGATATTGGTGTGATGTTCACGCGTTGGAACGAGGGGCCGTTGCGCTCTTATCTGGTGGAGATTACCGGGCGCGCGCTGAGCTATGATGATCCGCTGACGGGGCGGCCCATTGTGGACGTCATCCGCGACGCGGCGGGCCAGAAGGGCACAGGCCGCTGGAGCGTGGTGGAGGCGGTGCGCTTGGGCCAGTCGGCCAATATGATCGAGGCCGCCGTCGGAGCGCGTAGCTGGTCCTCGGAACTGTCAGTGCGCGGCGTGGCCGAGGAGGTTCTGGGCGGCGACCGGGGCGCGCTTTCCTTGAGCGAGGCGCAGCTGTGCGAGGCATTTCTGGCGGCGCGCATACTGAGCTATGCGCAGGGCTTTCGGATACTCGCGGCAGCGTCTGATGACTACGCGTGGGACTTGAATTTCGCAAGAATCGCAGAGATTTGGCGGGCGGGATGCATTATTCGATCGGCGCTGCTCGATGATATTTCGGAGGCGTTTCGCGGCGATCTGCCGGCAGGGCAATTGATCCTCGCGCCCGCCATGGCCGCGCGTCTGGCGAAGACGATCCCGGCCCTTCGCGCGGTGGTAGCCGCCGCCGTATCACAAGGCCATGCGGTGCCCGCAATGGCGGCCGCCCTCAGCTGGTATGATACGATGCGGCAGGGGCGCGGGACGGCCAACATCATTCAGGCGCAGCGCGATTTCTTCGGCCACCACGGGTTCGAGCGGCTGGACCGGCCGGGCAAACACCACGGCCCCTGGTGGGACTGAGCCTTAGCTGAGTTATTTGCGCGGCTTGGCCCGCAGGGTCGGGTCCGCCTCGCGCGGATTTTCCGGCCAGGGATGGCGTGGATAGCGCCCGCGCATGTCCTTGCGCACATCATTGTAGGAACTGTCCCAGAACCCCGGAATGTCGAGCGTGGTCTGCAGGGGCCGCCCGGCGGGCGACAAAAGCGTGACGCGCAGCGCGGTGCCGCCCACATCCGGGTGGCGGGTCTGGCCAAACATCTCTTGCAGGCGAAGCTGGATCTCCGGCGGCTCAGCCGCGTAATCGATGGGGATCTTGCGGCCCAAAGGCGTGGTGAAATGGGCAGGCGCGCCGGCATCGACCCGGCGCATTTGGTCATAGTCAAGCCGGGCGCGCAGGGCGTCCGTCATGTCAAAGCGCTTCCAATCCTCCGCCGTGCGCAGACCGCCCAAATGGGGCAGCAGCCAGTTCTCGGCGCTCTCCAGAAGTGCTTCATCCGACATATCGGGCAGGTCCGGATGCTGGGCGCGCAACAGCTGCACGCGTGCGGCAAAAAGGC
This sequence comes from Roseovarius sp., assembly GCA_049276875.1. Classification (GTDB taxonomy): domain Bacteria; phylum Pseudomonadota; class Alphaproteobacteria; order Rhodobacterales; family Rhodobacteraceae; genus Roseovarius. The sequence goes on from JBASXE010000358.1 coordinate 27,355, forward strand.
GGGCAGGTGCGCTCCAACTGAGGCCGAGGCTGCGGATGCCGTCCAGCATGGCGCGTCTGTGCGCCTCGTCTGGTGCGTCTTTCCAGTGGCGGTCCTGCAGCGTGATCGCGCCGAAACGCTCTTGGCTGCGCGCACGGATGCGACGATCGCGGGCGGACCAGTCGCAGATGTCGTGCCATGCGATCTGATCTGCGAAGAGCGCGCGCAGATCGGCCTCGGGCAGGGGGATGGCTTGGCGGATGCGCGCCTCACGCGGGTTGCCATCCAACTCTGTCGTGACCAGCAGGCGGGTGTTGGCGAGTGTATCTTCCGGGGCCAGATGCGCACCCTTGCCGCCCGAGAGCAGATAGCGCGGGTCGTCGCCGGGGCGGCGCAGCCCGATCCGGTCAGGGTATGCCAGCGCTGCCATGGCGGCGTCCGAGAGGGGCGCGCTCTTCGTCCCCGTTCGGGCCTTCTTACTCTTGGCGCTGGCGCTCAGGCGCTTGGCCTCCGTTTTGATGCGCTGGAGCGTGGCGTGGCTCGGGGCGTAGGGATGATCTGCTTTGGGCTGTCTGAGCGCCTTGAGGCGCAGCGCAAGGTCCGACGGCGCGCTCTGTGGCAGCGGATCGCGCTCCGAAAGCAACGACGCCAGAAGCGCCCCCTCCGGTCCCGCAAGGGCCAGCATATGAGCAAGCCGTGGATGCAGCGGCAGGCCCGCGAGCGCCCGGCCATGTTCGGTAATCTGTCCGCGCGCATCGAGCGCACCAAGCATTTCCAGCAGCGCTTCGGCTTCGGCATAGGGGCCTGCGGGGGGCTGTTTCAGAAACGGCATCGCCTCGGGGCGCGCGCCCCACAGGGCCAGCTCCAGCGCCAGCGGGGCCAGATCGGCCGTCTCAATCTCGGCGGGTGGAAAGGCCGGGAGCGCGCCTTCCTCGGCGCGGGTCCAGAGACGGTAGCATGTGCCCGGTGCCACGCGGCCTGCGCGGCCCTGCCGCTGGGTGGCCTCTGCCCGGCTCACGGGTTCGGTGACCAGCCGCGACATGCCCGCGCCCGTCATGCGCGCGCGCCGGGCAAGGCCGCCATCGACCACGGCGCGGATATCCTCGATGGTCAGCGAGGTCTCCGCGATGGAGGTGGCCAGCACAACCTTGCGGCCCGATGGGGCAGGTGCGATGGCCGCGCGCTGCGCTGCAAACTCCATCGCGCCGAAGAGGGGGCGGATATGGGTGTCTTTGGCAACGCGCTCTTTCAGGAGTGCGGCCAACCGGGTGATTTCGCCCGCGCCGGGCAGGAAGACCAGCACGCCCCCCTCCGTCTCCTCCAGCGCGCGGCAGGTGAGATCGGCAAGCGCTGCGTCGCGCCTTTGCGCCTTGGGGCGCGGGCGGTCCAGATGAACGGTGGTGACGGGATAGGTGCGCCCCTCCGAGGTGATCACCGGGGCGTTGTCCATGAGGGCGGCCACAGGGGCGGCGTCCAGCGTGGCCGACATGACCAGCAGGTGAAGGTCCGGGCGGAGCGCTGCCCGGATTTCAAGACAAAGGGCGAGTCCGAGATCGCTGTCGAGGCTGCGCTCGTGGAACTCATCGAAAAGAATCGCGCCGATCCCCTCCAACCCTGGATCCGACTGTATCCGGCGGGTGAGGATACCCGTCGTGACCACCTCGATCCTTGTGGAGGCGCTCACTTTTGCCTCGCCCCGCACGCGGTAGCCTACGGTCTCGCCTACGGTCTCGCCGAGTGTTTCAGCCATCCGCTCGGCGGCGGCACGCGCGGCGAGGCGGCGCGGTTCCAGCATCACGATGCGCCCCTTTATACCATGCTCCAAGAGGGCCAGCGGCACCACGGTCGTCTTGCCCGCGCCTGGCGGGGCCTGCAGAACGGCGCGGCCCGACGCGCTGAGGGCTGCCAGAAGCTCGGGGAGGGCTTCGTGGATGGGGAGGGTTGGGGCCATGGGGGCTTATCGGCGCAAAAGCTCGGCGTTGCCATAGGTGGAGCGGACGGTGACACGCTGCGCCTGCATCCGGGGGCCGTTGGGCGCGAAGGTGACGGAGAAGGGATAGACGGTCTGCCGCTCAAGCTCGCGTGCTGAGAAACCATCAAGGCGGGTATAGGCGCCGGAACATGTAACCACCGCGCCGTCTTCGCGGCGGTTGGTCATGGCGAGGCGCGAGCGGCGCGCGCCATCGAAAAGGATCACGTCGACATCGCAAAGTGCCGCATCGGGCCGGTCATGCAAGGCCGCGAAAAGCGCGCTCAGCGGATCGAGCGTGCCACCTTGCGTGCTGGGGTCAAGCCGGTCTTCTTCTGCGGCAAGCGTGCCGCCCACCACGCGGGGCACACCGCCCGAATAGCGAAGCTCCGCCGTGGATTGGCGGCGGCCGGTGTCGATCCGCTCGGAATAGCTGGCGGGCCGGAACAGGCGCTGGGCCAGCCTGCCGTGCGCTGCGAGGTCGAACGAGGCGCGGGCGATGGAGCCAAGGCCCGTTGTCGCAAACTCCGAGCGCGCCACGTAGGCCCCGTCTGCGATGCGCCCGGCCAATGTCATCTGCCCCATCTTGAGGCCCAGAAGCCGCACGTCGAATACCGCCGCCGTGTCCCCTTCGGCGTGGGCCGGCGGGGCAAGGGCCATGAGGCCCGCGAGTGCTGCTATGAATATCGTCCTGCGCATCCTGCGCCCCCTTTTCCAAAACCACTCTGCCGGGCTGGACTTAGCCCGCCCGGGAAGGCATCAAGGCGCGCAACCTTTTTGCCAGCCGGGGCACCCCATGGACATTGCACAACTCGAAGCGGGAATTGTCAAAGGGGATCGGCGCGCGCTGAGCCGGGGCATCACCTTGGTCGAAAGCAGCCGGGCCGATCACCGCGCCGCGGCTTCCGAATTGCTGGAGCGCCTCAAGGGCAATGGCCGGCAAGCGTTGCGCATTGGCCTGTCTGGCACCCCAGGGGTGGGTAAATCCACGTTTATCGAAGGTTTCGGCACCATGCTGACCCAGATGGGGCAGCGTGTGGCGGTGTTGGCTGTCGATCCCAGTTCCACTCGTTCGGGCGGCTCGATCCTCGGCGACAAGACGCGGATGGAGCTTTTGAGCCGCAACCCGGCGGCCTTCATCCGCCCCTCACCCAGCCAGACCCATCTCGGCGGCGTGGCGCGTCGCACGCGCGAGGCGGTGGCGCTTTGTGAAGCGGCGGGATTTGACACGGTGCTGATCGAGACGGTCGGCGTCGGGCAATCCGAGACGGTGGTCGCGGAGATGTCGGACCTGTTCTTGCTGCTTTTGGCCCCGGCGGGCGGGGATGAGCTTCAGGGTGTGAAGCGCGGCATCATGGAGATTGCCGATATCATCCTCGTGAACAAGGCCGACGGCGAGCTCAAATCGGCGGCCACGCGCACATGCGCGGATTACGCAGGCGCGCTCAGGCTCTTGCGCAAACGCCCACAGGACCCCAAAGGGTTTCCCAAGGCGCTCATGGTGTCTGCTCTGGAAGAGACGGGGCTTCGGGCCGCGTGGGACGAGATGCGCGCGCTGACCGATTGGAGACGGGAGCATGGCCATTTTGACGGACGCCGCGCGGAGCAGGCCGAATACTGGTTCGGTGAGGAAGTGCGCCGCGCCCTTTTGGCGCAATTGGATACAGCGGACGCACGCGCCGCGATGAAACGGCTGGGTGCGAAAGTGGCCGCAGGCGAGATGATCCCGAACGTGGCGGCCGAGGCGCTTTTGCGGGAGATTGGTAAGCGGTGAGGTCGGGACATCTGTGCTTGTCAGTATCCAGAATGCTTTGAACTTGAATGTGTTAATAACCAATTTTGGAAAGCTATCAAAAAATCAGCGCTGTTTTGTTCGTAGAAAACGGTAATTTTTACACAGTGCAAATGCTGAAACGTTCTGATGAAGGCGATTATGCGCGCCTTTTTTCCTTTGCTTTTTTCTGGCACCAGCGGTCGCAATGTCTGACACTGTTCTTGGATATACACTCGGGCACCTCGATTTTTGACTTATTTCGCGACGATGAAGCAAGTGCGTCAGCCTGTAGTGGGTATTGGAATGGGTTAACTGCCGATTTTTTGTGTCAGGTCTGCTGAAGCACGGACCGTTTCGCTTCGCAGACATTGGTTCAGGGCGGTTTGAGTGATGCGCAGCATGATCTGCGCCCTTGCTCGACCGGTTTTTACGCTGGATTTGGGTT
>JBASXE010000359.1:0-7712 GCA_049276875.1 Roseovarius sp.
TGGCGGCGGCGCATGGAGGCCGGTGAGTTCGGGACTGTTCGCGACCTGGCAATCGCCGTGAACCTCGCTGAGCGCCATGTCAGCAGGCAGTTGAGGTTGGCCTATCTGGCGCCGGAGGTGCTGAAGCGGCTGACCTGTGGACGCGAGGCCTCGGCGGTGAGCCTGTACGATTTGTCCTTTCTGGCGGCGGAGCCTTGGGAGGACCAGGTGCGGAGGGCTTTTGGGCTCAACAACCGAAGCTCAGCAGACCGACGCCTTAAGTAAGGGCTACAGCCTTGGTTGTCTCGAACAAATGTCCAGCTGCTTTTACGGCCTCGATATGATCTGGATCTCAAAAGAAGCTCTCAAACTTCTTCAGATTATCTGCCTGGAACAGGCAATAGATCGACGCCGTGTTTTCAATTTCGTGACCGAAATAGATGTCCCTGATGCCTGCTACGGCGCGCGCTGGCGGCGGTGGTCTTCTTGGCCGCCATCAACCTAACCGCGCTGGCCAAAAAGATGTTCTTTCAAAGCGAGACGAACGGCGTGCTGTCCAACAGCTCAGGCCTGCTGGCGCTGAAGGTCAAGATGGCCCAAGGCGCGGGGTTTAGTGGCTAGACACGGCGGCTAGGTTCGCACGCCTAGGCGTCCGTGATCAGGCGGCGGCCTGCGCGCCGCGCAGGTCCGTAACGACATCCGCCGCGATCTGGAAGGACCGCACACGGGCTGCATGGTCGTGGATCATGCCTGTCACCATCACTTCATCGGGCTGAAACGCATCAAGGATCGCGCCAAGCTGGGTCTTGATCGTGGCACGCGACCCGGTTGCCGAACACGACAGTGCCATTTCGACCTGATACTGCAAGGCCGGTGGAATTTCTTGGTCCAGCGCGTGCGTCGGGTGCGGCAGCGGGCCGGGCCTGCCTGATCGCAACCGCGCGAAGGCTAGGATCTGCGAGGACCGCAGATACGCTGCCTCGGCATCAGTATCAGCCGCGCAGACCCCTGCTGCGATCATCACATACGGCTTGGCCAGCCACGCCGAAGGCCGAAAGCCGCGCCGGTAGATCGACAGCGCCTCGTCCAGCAGGGCCGGTGCGAAATGCGAAGCAAAGGCATACGGCAAGCCGAAATGCGCCGCTAATTGAGCGCCAAACAGGCTAGATCCCAAAATCCAGACCGGCACCTTGGTGCCCATGCCGGGGATCGCGCGCACGGGCGCAACCTCGGGCGCGTCTTCCAGATAACCGATCAATTCCAGAACATCCTGCGGAAAGCTGTCTTCCGTGGCCATATGACGGCGCAGCGCCCGCGCGGTTGCCATGTCCGAGCCCGGCGCGCGGCCCAGCCCCAGATCGATCCGACCAGGATAGAGCGTGGCCAAAGTACCGAACTGTTCGGCCACCACCAAGGGAGCATGATTTGGCAGCATGATCCCGCCCGCACCCACACGAATGTGGCTGGTGGCACCCGCCACATGGCCGATCACGATGCTAGTCGCGGCACTGGCGATGCCGGGCATGTTGTGATGCTCGGCCAGCCAATAGCGGTGATAGCCCGCCGCCTCGGCAGCGCGCGCCAGATCGACCGTATTGGCCAAGGCATCGGCGACGGATTTGCCTTCGGGGATGGGGGACAGATCGAGAAGAGAGAAATGCTGCATAATCGCCTCTGTTTGGCTCAAGATAGGCTGAGTGCCGGTCCAAACCAAGGGGCGGGTTAGGCCATACGGTACTTGTCCACCACATCCATGTTCAAGGTCACGCCAATGCCCGGCCCGGTTGGCACCTCCATATACCCATCGACCAGCTTTTCGACCTTCTCGGTCAGCAGATCGTGGCGTAGGGGGTTGGGCTGAGTCTTGGACCAATCGCTTTGCATGAATTCGAAGACCAAGAAATTCGGCAAGGCCACCGCGAATTGCAGCGTGGCGGCCAGACAGACCGCCGAGCAACTGCCCGTGTGCGGCGCATAGGGGATGTGAAAGGCCCGCGCCATCGCGGCAATGCGGCGCGCCTCGGTGATCCCACCCACGCGGCTGATATTGGGCTGGATGATATCAATCGCCCCCCGGCGTATGAAATCACGTGCCCCGAAGGACATGAAATCCGCCTCACCCGCCGCAATGCGGATATCCAGCGCATCGTGCAGCCGGGCATAGCCTTCCAGATCATTGGGCGCGATGGGTTCCTCAAACCAATAGATATCCAGATCCTGCAAGGCGCGGCCTACTTGCAGCGCGGTCGCGACATCCTCGGAATAGGCGCAATTGGCATCAACCATCAGCCTGGTGTCGGGGCCAACCGCCTCGCGGATGGCGGCCACAAAGGCGATATCAGCGCGCGGGTTATCCAGATTGCGCCCGATCTTGATCTTCATCGCCTGAAAACCGCGCGCCTTAAAGTCCAGCGCTTGGGCCACAACCTCGTCCATTGCCCGGAAACGCAAGGACGAGGCGTAGGCCGCCAGCCGATCATGATGCTTGCCGCCCAACAGGGTATAAAGCGGCAAGTCCAGATACTTGCCCGCCAGATCCCAAAGCGCGATGTCGATGCCGCTAATCGCCTCGACGAACATGCCGCGGTTATGGCCGCGGTTCATCATCACGCCAAACAGCAATTCCCAGATCGCCTCGCGGTCCAAGGGGTCGCGGCCAATCAAGATCTTGGCGATATCCTCGACAATGGCGCGGGTGGCGGTGGGAGCAAGGCGCACCATGCATTCGCCCACCCCGGTCAGCCCGCAATCGGTCTCGATTAACACCAGCGTAGTGCGGTAGCCGCTGAAGATCACATCGGTCAGATCGGCGGCATGGGGCACCGCCACGGGCGCGTCGATATCACCTTCGATCGGGACATACAGGCTGATCGGCTCGACACGCGTAATTTTCATGCGCCGACGCGGCAGGGAAGGTTTGGTAATCATCGGGGGCTACTCCAATTCAAGGCGTCAAAATCATTCGGATTTGGTCAGCATCCGCTTGCGGCGCGCGCTCAGATACGCGCCCAGCACCAAGGCCACGATCAACACGATGATCGCCATGGCGTAGGGCCGTTCGAAAAAGATCATCGGGCTGCCATCAGACAGCATCATCGACCGACGCAAGCTGCGTTCGATGATCGGGCCAAGGATGAAGGCCAAGATGAACGAGGGCAGCGAGAAATCGAGCTTGGACAAAAAGAACGCCACGATCCCGGTGACCAGCGCCAGCCATAGGCTGAAATGCAGCCCTTGCGAGGTGTAGATGCCCACGATGGACAGGGTCAGAACCACGGGCACTAAGAAGGTGTTGGGAATGGTCAGTGCGCGCGCGAAAAGGTTGGTGACCAAGCGCCCGGCCAGATACATCATCACCGTGGCGATCAAGAAGCCATAGAACAGCCCGTTGACCAGTTCCGGGTCAGACGTGAACAGGTTCGGCCCCGGCTGGATGCCATGGATGATGAAGGCCCCCAGAATGATCGCCGTTGCGGGCGATCCGGGAATGCCCAGGGCCAGCAAGGGCACTAAGGCCCCGCCAACGGTCGCGTTATTGGCCGATTCCGGTGCCGCGACGCCTTCGGGGTTACCCTTGCCAAAGGTCTCGGGCGAGCGGCTGGTTTTCTTGGCTTGGATATAGCTGAACCAAGACGCAGGCCCCGCCCCCATGCCCGGAAAGATCCCGACCAAGGCGCCAATGCCTGCGCCGCGAAAGGTCGGGCGCAGCACACTGCGAAACTCGGGCCATGTCAGCCCGGTGCTGAGCCTCTTGTTGCCGCTGGAAAAGCGTTTGTCCAACTCGCGGCTGATCATGTTGAAGATTTCCGAGAAGGCGAACAGCCCGGTCAGCAGGGCGATCATGCCGATCCCCTCCAAAAGTTCGAGCCGCCCAAAAGTAAACCGCAGCGCGCCAGTGAAACTGTCAAGACCGACGGTGCCCAGCATCAGCCCAAGGATCACCGATATCGCACTGCGCACCGCATTGCGTGAACTCAGCGCTGCAACCGCGATCAACCCGCCTACCCCGATCAGGAAAAATTCGGGGTCAGAAAAGCGCACCGCCAAACGCGCCAAGGGCACCGCCAGCAGGATCAGCACAAGACCGCCCAAGATACCGCCCACGGTCGAGGCCGCCAGCGAATACCCCAGCGCCTTGCCCGCCATGTCCTTGCGAGCCATGGCGTTGCCGTCCAAGGTCGTGGCTACCGCCGCAGGCGTGCCGGGAATGCCCAAGATGATCGACGAGATCGACCCGCCGTATTCCGCTCCTTGATAGGCGGCGATGAGCATCAAGACCGACGCAAGCGGAGTCATCGTATAGGTCAGCGGCAGCAACAGCACGACTGCGATGGTCGCCCCCAGACCGGGCAAGGTGCCGATAATCAGCCCTGCCAAGGTCCCAAAAAGGATCGCAATCATGCTGCCGAAAGTGAAAAGTGTGCCGAAATCGGCGCTCAGGAAGTACATGGATGCCGAGCCTTTTGGTAAGGGTTTCAACCGAGCCGGATGCCGAAGGCAAACTGGAAGACGAGGTAGAGAAACAGGATGAAGGCTGCTGAAACCGCCACCAGCAGCGCGAGGCTGCGCGAGCTTTGGCCCTTATTGTAGGTGACCAGCATTCCCAGAAAGAAGGCGAAGGTCAGCGGGTAGAACAGCCCGAACCGGGACCACAAATAAAAGTAAGCGGCGATCAAGCCGATGGTGATGCCCAGCTTTCCGGCATTGGGCACCTGCAGCAGCGGCTCGTCAGGTTCGGGCGTGCGGCGAAATTCGCGAAAGATCTCGAAGGCGGATAGCGCGATCAGCGCCACGCCCAAAGCCAGCGGGAACTGCACAGGCCCGGTAAAGCCCGCAGGCAGTCGGGCAGCGATCAGATAGGTCTGATATAAGTACCCCACACCCACCATATTGAGGATACCAAGCGCCAAATAGGCGGCTCTTTTCTGTGTCATTTCCCCTCCCCGTCCCGGTTCTGACCGGTTGACGTAGCTAACGACGTTGCTGTAACAACAACGCTAGGCCGTGCGTGCATTGTGCCAACTGTTCAACGCTTGGCAAGCATTTTGTCAGAGCAAAAAAAATCAGGCCCGGCTGGGACGCCGGGACTGTCGGCTCGGCGGCTGGGCCGTCCGAAATCAGGGAGGGGGCCGCAGGTGTCCAACGCAATCATTCTTGACCCAACTGACAATGTCGCAACTGCCATTGTCGATATCGCTCAAGGCGAAACGGTGCAGGCCCATGGCCGCAGCGTCACCACCATTGAGCCAATCCCGTTCGGCCACAAGGTCGCTTTACAGCCGCTGGCGGCCAATGCGGTGATCCTGAAATACGGCGAGTCCATCGGCCTTGCATTGGGGGATATTGCCGAAGGGGCCTGCGTTCATGTTCATAACGTCGACAGCCAGCGTGGCCGTGGCGACCGGGGAGGAAACTGATGTCCGAGCTTGGATTCTGGGGCTATCGTCGGCCCGACGGCACTGTCGGCATTCGCAACCATGTCGCCATTCTTGCGGTGATGGACAACGTCAACGGCATCGTGCGCAATTTGGGCGATCTGGTGCGCGGCACCATAGCGCTGCCAGTTTGGTACGGGCGCGGACAGTTTGGCGCGGATGACACGCTGTTCCGCCGCACCCAAGTGGGCATGGCCGCCAACCCCAATATCGCCGCCGTTCTGGTGATCAGCCTTGAAGAAGTCTCGGCCAAGAAAGTCGCCGCCGCCATCGCCGAGACCGGCAAGCCAGTCGCTCATATCTCGGTCCAAGATGTGGGCGGCACGGTAGCGGCTTTGGCCGAAGGGATGCGCAAGCTGATCCCGATGGTCTCGGAAGCCAGCGCCATGAAACGCGAATTCGTCCCGCTGTCGGAATTGATCTTGGGCGTGGAATGCGGCGGCACAGACACGACCTCGGGCATCGCCGCCAACCCCGCGCTTGGCTTTGTCGCCGATACGGTGGTCGCGGCGGGCGGCACGGTCTATTTGTCGGAGACCTCCGAATGGATGGGTGCGGAACAGGTTCTGGCCAAGCGCGCCGCCACGGAGGCGGTGGGCAAGGACATCTTCGACGCGGTCCGCCGGATCGAAGACAGCGCGGTCACGCGCGGCGTTGATATTCGCGGCGCGAACCCGGTGCCCGACAACATTCGCGGCGGCATCACCACGATCGAGGAAAAATCGCTGGGTGCCATCATCAAGGGTGGCACGACCGAAGTGAAGGGCGTGCTGGACTATGCCGTGCGCGCGCCGGGCAAAGGGCTTTACCTGATGGATACCGCCGCCCCAGCCGCCGAGTCGATGACTGGGCTTGGCGCGGGCGGCGCGCAGATGATCCTGTTCTCGACGGGTCAGATGAATATCATGGGAAGCCTGATCTCGCCCACCATCAAGGTTACTGGCAACCCGCGCACCGCGTCCTTCTTGGGCGATAACGTCGATGTCGATGTCTCGCCCATGCTGAACGGCGAAATGCTGCAGGTCGCGGGCACCCGGCTATTGGAGTTTTCGCTCGACGTGGCGGGGGGCCGCTTTACCCGGGCGGAGATCTTAGGCGACGAGGATATCGCCATCAGCCGGATCGAACCCACGGTCTGAGCCGCGCAAGGGCGATCAAGGATCATGTCCGCACAAAACGTCTCAGGCCCCCGCTATGCGCAAGAGGAGCTGCAAGCCTTCGCCGCCGATATTTTCGTCGCCGAAGGCCTGCCGCGCGCGGATGCCGAAACCATGGCCAAAGCCCTTGTAGCGGCCAACCTGCGCGGGGTCGACACGCATGGCATCCTACGCGTGCCTGCCTATGTGCGCAGGCTGCGCGCGGGCTTGATCAACCCTACGCCACAGATCACCACCACAGCCCGGCGCGCCTTCGCCAGCGTGATCGACGCCGACAATGCTATGGGTCCGGTCGCGATGGCCCATGCAATCCAAGCCTGCCGCGCTTCGGTCGAAACGCTTGGCATCGGGGCGGCGACTGTGCGGCGCAGCAACCATTTCGGTGCCGCCTCGGTTCATACGGTGCCCTTGGCGCGCGAGGGCTGCATCGCGATGACCATGTCGCCCGGATCGAAATCCTTGGCCCCCCACGGCAGCCGCGCTCCACTTTTGGGCACCAACCCGATGGCCGTGGCAGCGCCTACGGGCCGCTATGCGCCGTGGTCGCTGGACATGGCCGCCAGCGTAGCGGCACGCGGCCATATCCGACTCGCCGAGCAGGAAGGCAAGCCCATCCCCGAAGGCTGGGCGCTCGACGAAGCGGGCCGCCCCACCACCGACCCGGCAGCGGCAATGCGCGGCGTGGTGCTGCCCTTTGGCGGACCAAAGGGCTCGGCCCTGTCAATGATGGTGGATATTTTCGCGGGCATTCTGGCGGGCGCGGGCTTTGCAGGCAGCACTCGCGATTGGAACGCCGATTTCAGTGGTCCTTCGGATGTTGGGCATTTCCTCTTGGTGATGAAGATCGATGCCTTCATGGACCTGTACGAGTTTGAAACCCGCATGGAAACCGCGATTGACCGGCTCAAGGCCTTACCCACCGCCGAAGGCGTGGATGAGGTTCTTTATCCGGGCGAACGCGCTGGACGGTCCGAGGCCGCGCGGCGCGCCGATGGCGTGCCCTTGGGCCTGAAAGCGACGCAGGAATTGGCCGCTTTGGGCGCTGAACACGGACTGTTCCTGCCCGCGCCGCTTTAGGTCAAACCGTCGGCCAAAGCGGGCGAGGGCGACAGCGTGCCCCGCTCGATTGCTAGGATCAGCT
>JBASXE010000360.1:0-1590 GCA_049276875.1 Roseovarius sp.
GTTTTCGGACCCCGTAGCACCACCAGCGGTCCCGGTGCAGCAGCCACCTTCATCACGTCCTTCCTCGCGGGCTGGGGCATCGCCGGGGCCATCAAGGACCGCAAGAAGTGAACGAGGACGAGATCCGCGACTCTGTGATGTCCGCGATCGAGTCCTCCGCCGAACCACTGACTCAGATCCTTCGACAACACGCGCGGGCCGGTGGCTGGGATACCACGTCGTCTAATTCTTTGACGGTCCAGGTCGAGGGCACCTCGGTATCGGTAGTGAGCGAGAACAGCAAGGCCGCTGACCTAGAGTACGGGACCGACGAGGTGCGCCCGAACCGCGTCATCCACCGATTCTCTAACCGCAGCCAGGCCATTGAGTCGACGATCCTGGATCAGGCCGAGGCGCAGTTGCGGGGTCTGTTGTGAATTTTCTCCTGGACGAGGACGAGGCGCTGCGGGACCGACTGCTAGGTATGACGGTCTCGGACAACAAGAACCCCACACGTCCGGTGGGGGTCTGGTTCGGTCAGCCCGACCCCGAGATCCGGTCCCAGAACTACCCGTTCCTCACGGTCGATCTCATCGACATCTCAGAGGCCACCGAGCGAGTGATGTCGGGAAAGATAGACCCCTGGTACTTCGAGCCCGATATCGATCCCCAGACGCAGGGATGGTCGATGTACTACCCGACGCCGATCAACCTGGACTACCAGGTCACGACTTTTGCACGCCAGCCCCGCCACGATCGGCAGATCGTGTCCCAACTCCTCGGCGCTCGGTTACCGCTGCGTTTTGGGTCTCTGGTCGTCAAGGCCCGGGAGAAGTCCGACGGTTCCTACGACGGTACGGTCCGTCGCCTGGACCTACTGAATGTCGTGAAGCGGGACATGACCGAGGCCGGTAAACGGCTGTTCATGAACTCGTTCACGGTGCGGGTCTCGTCCGAGATACCGCAGCCCTACGAATTCCAGACCTACTACAAGGCCCTGGAGGTTCGTTTGTCCACCGGCGCAATCTTCGATCAGGTTCTCGATCCCGTTACAGAGATCGAGATAACCGCACCGACACTACCCGGATCCCCCTGACTCAAGGAGAAAATATGTCACGTCCTGGCGTTTTTGTGACGGAGTCGGTTCTACCGGCGCCCGTCGATGTAGTGCCACCCGCCGTTGCTGCGGGTGCTCTCCTGGCGGCGCTGCCGTCGGGACCTACCAGCCCTACCCTGGTGACCTCCTGGTTCCAGTTCTCACGGACCTTCGGTCCGCTCAACCGCGCGTTCCCTGCATCTTTTGCGGCCAACCTGTTCTTCCGCAACGGGGGTCGTGAATTGTTCGTCTGTCGCACGATCAAGAGCGACGCGGTGGCCGCTACCGCAAGCATCGAGGGCGCGACCGGCACCGCGTACCTGACCTTCTCGGCCAAGTCGGCCGGGACCTACGGCAACGCGCTTCGGGTTAAGTCGATCCTGAACAACAACGGTCGCTACGACCTGCAGATCTTTCAGGAGTCCGGAGATCCGCTGGATGCCTCCGACGACCTGCTGATGGAGACCTGGACGAACCTCAAACTCGCCGTCCACGGCGACACCGAGGTGCTAGAT
>JBASXE010000361.1:0-35867 GCA_049276875.1 Roseovarius sp.
GCCCGCGCCCGCGCCGAGGCCCGCTCCGATGCCGCCTCCGAGGCGCGCAGCGCTGCCGCCGCGCGGATCCATGAGGATCAGCAAATCACGCCTGCGGCACTCCTTGAGAGCCTTGGCACGGACCACGACACCATGCCTGGCGCCGAGGCGATCGAGGCGGATGTGAACCGCCTCAAACGCCAACGCGACGCGCTGGGCGCGGTTAACCTGCGCGCTGAGGAAGACGCGCGCGAGGTGCATGAAGAGCATGACACGCTGCTCTCGGAAAAGACCGATCTGGAAGAGGCGATCAAGGCGCTGCGCAGCGGCATTGCCTCGCTCAACCGAGAGGGACGGGAGCGTCTTTTGACCGCGTTCGAGCAGGTAAACAGCAACTTCTCGATGCTCTTCAAGCACCTCTTTGGCGGGGGCGAGGCCAATCTTGTGCTGGTGGAAAGCGACGATCCGCTGGAGGCGGGTCTTGAGATCATGTGCCAACCGCCGGGCAAGAAACTGGCCACGCTGAGCCTTCTGAGCGGGGGTGAGCAGACGCTGACTGCGCTAGCCCTGATCTTTGCGGTGTTTCTCGCAAACCCCGCCCCGATCTGCGTGCTCGACGAGGTGGACGCGCCCCTCGATGATGCCAATGTCGCGCGGTTCTGTGACCTGCTGGACGAGATGTGCCGCCGGACCGAGACGCGCTTCTTGATCATCACCCATAATGGTGTGTCGATGAGCCGGATGGACCGGCTCTTCGGTGTCACCATGGCCGAGCAAGGCGTGTCTCAGCTTGTCTCCGTAGACCTGAAGAAGGCCGAGGCGATGGTCGCCTGAGACTGCTCAGAGGCGGTTCAGCAACGCGGGGGTCGGCCATTTGTCGGCGGGCATTCCGAGCTTTTCCTGCACATCCTGAACGGCCGCGCGTGTGCCTGCGCCCAAGATACCGTCGATCTTGCCGACGTCATAACCGCGCGCGGCGAGCTTGCTCTGAAGCTGCTTCATCTGATTACTGTTCAGCCCCTGCTCGGGATTGCCACGTGTCATAACAGGAGCGCCCTCAAGGCGGGTCGCGAAATAGGCGGCGGTCAGCACATAGGTGAAGCTCTGGTTCCAATCGAAATAGACCCGGAAATTGGGGTAGGCGAGGAAGGCTGGCCCCTTGTGCCCTTGCGGCAGCAGAAGGCTTGCCTCCAACCCTCCGGCGAGCTGGCCGTGGCGCGCGCGCACGCCAAGCTTTTCCCACTCGGAGGCTTTCATCGTTGTGCGCAGGCCCGATTTGGACCAGTCCATTTCGGCCGGGACGGCCACCTCATGCAGCCACGGCTGTCCCTTGCGCCATCCAAACCCGCTGAGCATTTTGCCCGCCGACATCAGGGCGTCCGGGGCGGAGGTCTTGAGGTAAACATGCCCATCGCCATCGCCGTCCACGCCGCTTTCGATGATGTCGCGGGGCAGCATCTGGACCATCCCGATCTCACCCGCCCAGGCGCCCGTGGTGCGCACGGGGTCAAAATCCCCTTTCTCGAAAAGCTCCAGCGCGGCGAAAACCTGTGGACGGAAAAGATTGGGTCGGCGGCAATCATGGCTGAGGGTGACAAGCGCGTTCAGCGTGTTGAAATTCCCTTGGAACCCACCGTAATCGGTCTCAAACGCCCAAAAGGCGAGCAAAACGCCGCGGTTCAGGCCGTATTGCGCCTCGATTCGGTCGAAGATTGCGTCGAACTCGCGCGCCTTGGCGCGGCCCGTATTGAGGCGGTTTGAGCTGATCAGGCGGCCAGCAAACTCGGTGAAGGGTTTTTGAAACACTCCTTGCGCGCGGTCGGCCTGAATCACTGACGGATCTTGCCGGGCGGACGCAAAGAAACGGTCCACGGTGGCCTGTGCATGGCCGCGCTGCACCGCCTCGGATTTGAGGCCTGCGACGAAATTGCCGAAGCTGCCACCGCAGGCCGCGTGGGCCATTGAGGCGGTCATGGGCGCGGCAAGCGTGAGGCAAAGAGCTGTGAGGCAGGTCAGTCGGCGCATATCGGGTCTCCCAAGGTTTTGGGATAGGTTAACGCGATTTATACCGTGGGTGCAGCCCCGAAATGAAACCTCACAAAAGCACGGCAAGGACGAGCAACGCCGCCAGCATACTCGCCCAAAGACGCCAGAGCACGGATGTGGCTGCAAGGATCTGCGCGGGGCCTGCGTCTTGGGTGCCGCGCGGATGCACAAAGGAAAACTCCTCGGGGGTGCCATTACAGCTGCGTGGGCCCGACAGGGCGGTGTCGATCGCACGCGCCATGGCCGCTTCGGGCCAGCCCGCATTGGGTGAGCGGTGCTTGGCGGCATCGGTGGCAATATCCGACCAATCGCAGCGCGGTGGATTAAGCGCCCAGATCATCAGCGCGGTCAGCCGCGAGGGGGCGAGGTTCAAAAGATCATCAAACCGTGCGGCGGCCCGGCCGAATTCAACGTGACACGGGGTGCGGTCGCCGATCATGCTGTCTGCGGTGTTGACCATTTTGTAAACCAACATGCCGGGCAGCCCCGCGATCAGGAACCAGAAAACCGGGGCTATCACCTCGTCCGAAACATTCCTGGCGGCTGATTCGATGGCGTCGCGGCTGATATCGGCCTGATCCATCTGGGCGGTGTCGCGTCCGACGATCTGTGCCACGGCGCGGCGTCCCTCGGCCAATGATTGGCGGAGAGCGCGCGCGACGGCCTCTACGTGCTCCACCAGCGAGCGGTGCGACAGTAAGATCGCAGCGGCAATGGCGGTGACGACTCCGCCCAGTTGCGCAATCAGCCAGCCGGCAATCCACGCGCCCAACACCAGTGCAGCGAGGGTGACTGCGCCTTTGATCTGGCGAAACGGGCCGTGATTGAAGCGTGCGTCCGCAGCACCGATCAGATGGCCCATGACCACGGTGGGACGCGACACGCGCGACCATAATTGGCGCGGCTCGCCCAAAGCGGCATCGAGGATCATGGCAAGGGCGAGAATCAGGGCGAGGCTCATATCCGTGTCTCAACTTCGTTCAGGGCGTCATGCCAAGCGCGGCTCAGTCGACCGCACGGGGAAGGGGCGGGAGCCGCGTTACGAAATGGCCTTTGACGGCTTGAGGCCAGTCCCGGAAGGGCACTTGGCCCGAGGCGCTGGCGCTGTGCATCTCGGCATAGGCGACGATGCCCTCGGCGGCCTCTGCAATCGGCTCGAACCGGCCAAGCGTGTAGGCCAGCTTGCCTTCGGCCTGAATGGCCACGTTGCAGCCCTGCTTGCAGCCCATCAGGCACGATACGCGCCGGGTGCGCACATCGCGGCCTTCTGCGGTGGCCTCGATCAGCTCGGCCAGATCGACGCCATGTGGGCGTTCATGCGTCTCCTCGCTCCAATCGTCGCGCTTGCAGGTGTCGCAGATCGTGATCCATGTGGTCATGTGGGGCCGCCTCCATTTGCTTGGCGCATGTTCAACCGGATAACACTTCAGGCCGCAAGGCCCGTGGTGGCAGGGCCTTGCCGATCACGGGGAAGTGTAAGGCTTCTTTTCCCCTACGGCACAGCTTGTGTTATGAGTATTTCAGACGCAAAACGGGTCGGTAATGAGTTGGCCGTGTTTTACGACCGCAAATGATGCGTGTGTGCGGGAGATCGTAATGAAGGTTCTGATCGTCGAAAGCGATCCCGATCTCGGGACGCTCTGGAAGCGGCATATGGAACGTATGGATATGGATGTGCGCCTGGAAGGCGGGCAAGCCAAGGCCATTGGTGCGCTTCAGACGCAGGTGTTTGATATCATCGTTCTGAACCTCGTTCTGGCTCAGGGCAGCGCGCTTGCCGTGGCGGATTTTGCCTCCTACCGGCACCCTGATTCGCAGATCGTCTTCGTCACCAACACCTCGTTTTTCTCAGACGGCTCTATTTTTGCGCACAGCGCCAATGCCCGCGCCATGGTCCAAACGGACACCCCGGCGGAGGATCTGGCGCATATGGTGGCCCATTACGGACGCCCCGTCTGAGCCCCGATCCCGCTGTTTCTCGGTTTGCACAGACACCCCCTTTTAAGTATATGTGAAACATACGACGCCCACCGCTTGGGCCGGAAGGAAGGGCGATATTGGGCCAACGTCACTCAGGAGCCGCAAATCGCAGTGTCGGTGACATGGGCGGGGCCGGGCCTCACATGCAGCACTCTTTTCCAAAATTCGCGGTGAGGCTGCCAGATAGAAGGGGCCAATTGCCATGAAAACTCTCTTTTTGAGCACAAGCGCATTGTTCGCGGCGAGTGCTGCACAGGCCCATCCTGGTCATTGGTCCGAGGTTGCGGGGCATGACCATTGGTTGGGTGCCGCCGCGATTGGCGCAGCGATCGCCATCGGGCTTTGGGTCGGGTTGAAGGGTCGCAAGGCCAAGCAAGAGGCTGAGGCGGACGACGCGCCCGTAGATGACAGCCAAGAGGCCTGACTGCATGCCCAAAGCTGGCGTGATGAACTGCGGACATGGCGCGCGCAGCCAATTAGCGGTGGGCGACGTCGCAACCCGCGCCGACAAGCGGCCCGCCCTTCTGCCTGGCGGGGGGGAGACAGAATATGGGTATCTCGATTTCGCCAACCCGGTAATCCGCGATGGGTTGGACACGCTCCGTCGGGGTGGTTGCGAGCGTATTCTGACGGTGCCGGGAAGGCTGTTTGCCGCGATGCACTCCAAGACCGACAGTCCCAGCGTGTTCATCACTGATATGGCTCAACAGCGGATGCAGGCCAGCTACGGCCTCTTTTCGGGGATAATGATTGACCGGGGTCATGGCTTCACGGATCAGGCGGCTGCGCAGCATGCTGTAATGCAATGCGTCAAAGAGGGCCAGCTTGGTGACCGACCGAAGGCGCTTGCGACCTCTGCCGAGCGCATCATCGAGCAGACCTGTGCCGTCGCGCCCCGCAAATTGCGGAACCGGTCAATAGCACAGGCAGGCCCTCGCGTGAGAGGGCGAAGAGATGCGGAAAATTACCCCGTCCGGGCGCGCGGCGTTTGGGCGCACGAAAGGTGTCGATCATCGGGCCTTAGGCGCAGTGCCTCCGCCCACATGCGCGATATGCAAATATCGCAGTGCGGTTCTGGGGTTTCAGGGTGACATTGGCGCAATTCGGAAAAGTTATCACCACTATGTCAAAGGCCATTGCGCCTCGGCGCCGGTCTCCACCGTGGCTGATTGCAAGCTCTGCGATACCTGCGGCACCGGTCTTTGCTGGCTCAAGATGCAGGATAAGCACGCGCACCATCACCACTACCATGACCATGACCATGATCACGCCCACCCGACCTCGCCGCACGCAAACCACCCGCACGCCCGGGAAAGCGCTCGGAAAACCAAGGAATAAGCGCTGCTTTTTCTTGGTAAAAATATCCAAATCCAACCTTGGCGCACCCACACCGCCTAAACCAAAAAGGTCCGCCCGTGCGCCCATATGAAAAAAACGCCGCCGCCATCTGTGCTGCAAGCTTTGGCACAATACGCGCCGAGGCGCGGTTGGAACGGTTCGACGCGGGGATGGAGAGGATCGCTGTGGGCCTCATCCAGGCCTGTGGCATGGTGGAGATCGCGGATCGTATCGCGTTCAGCGATGGGGCCTATGCGGCAGGCCATGCGGCCCTTGCGAGAGGCGCGCCCATCCTGTGTGATTGCGAGATGGTCGGCGCGGGGATTATCCAGAACTATCTCAAAGGCAATGACGTGATCGTGACGCTCAATGACACACGCACGCCGGGTATCGCGGCGGGCATCGGCAACACCCGCTTTGCCGCGGCTGTGGAACTTTGGGCGGATCATCTGGAGGGCGCTGTCGTGGCGATCGGCAACGCGCCCATGGCGCTGTTCCATCTCTTGGAGCTCATTGACCAAGGCGCGCCCAAACCGGCAGTGATCCTTGGCTTTCCCGTGGGGTTTGTGGGGGCTGCCGAGAGCAAGGCGGAGCTTGCTGAGCATCCGCGCGGTTGTGAGTTCGTGGCGTTGCGCGGGCGGCGCGGCGGCTCGGCCATGGCCTCGGCGGCGGTGAACGCGCTGGCCGCTGGCCTGCCGGAGCTTGACACATGAGCGCGGCCCCGGGGTCAGCACCGTGGCTGCATATCGTGGGCATTGGCGAGGATGGCATGGACGGCCTCGCCCCCGCCACCCGTGCCGTGGTCGAGGCGGCTGAGATCATTATTGGCGGCGACCGCCATCACCAACTGTCTGGTGCAGTCGAGGCGGAGCGCGTGGGGTGGCCTTCGTCTTTTGAGACCCTCATCGATGTGCTGAGAGGCTATCAGGGCCGTCGCGTCGTGGTTCTGGCGACGGGTGATCCTTTGTGGTTCTCGATCGGTGCGCGCATCGGGCGCGCGGTCCCGGCGGGCGAGATCACGTATCACCCCCAGCTGAGTGCATTTCAGCTTGCGTCAGCCCGCATGGGGTGGAGCATCGCGGATGTGGAGACGCTCACCGTGCATGGCCGCCCGGTGGAGCAGATGATCGCCTTCATTCAGCCCGATGCGCGGCTCTTGATCCTGACGACCGGCGCCGAGACGCCTGCTCAGATCGCGGCGTTTCTGGCCGCGCGCGGCTTTGGCGCCTCCCGGATGACCGTCCTGGCCGCCATGGGTGGCGAGGAGGAACAGCGGTTTGATGGATTGGCCGAAAGCTGGGATCATATCGTGCCCGCGTTCAACACGCTGGCTGTTGAGTGCGTTGCCGCACCCGATGCGGCGCTGATGCCGCGGGTGCCGGGCCTTGCGGATGATCTTTTTCAGCATGACGACACCATGACCAAACAGGAGGTGCGCGCGGCCACGCTGGCCAAGCTGATGCCTATGCGTGGTGCTTTGCTCTGGGATATTGGGACGGGCTGTGGATCGATCGCGGTAGAGTGGATGCGCGCCGCGCGTTATGCCCGCGCGATCGGGATCGAGCCGCGTAGCGATCGTCGCGCGATGGCGGCGGCCAACGCACTGGCGCTGGGCGCGCCGAAGCTGGAGCTGGTGGATGGCCGCGTGCCGGAGGCGTTGGCAGGCCTCGCGCCGCCAGATGCGATTTTCATCGGCGGCGGTTTGAGCATGGCGACGTTTGATGCTGCATGGGCGGCGCTGCGGCCCTTGGGGCGGCTGGTGTGCAATGCGGTGACGCTGGAGAGCGAGGCGCTCCTGCTGGAATTGCACAAGCGCCATGGCGGGCAGTTGGTGAAGCTGATGGTGAACCGCGCGGAACACATTGGGGGCCTGACCGGGTGGCGCCCCCTGATGCCCGTGACGCAGTGGAGCCTTGTCAAGCGGTGAGGGCGCGGGCGGCGGCGGCGCAGTTTGAGTATTTCTGCAAAGAAGAAAGCAGGGAGCGGTCCAGAGTGATGTTCTTTATGGCGAGGGTCTTGGCCCCGATGATCCGGAGTTGATGATGCTGAAAGCGCATCGCTTGATTTCCGCGGCGGGGGTTGTGGCCTATCCGGCACTTTAGGGCGCGCCGCGCTTTGCGTGCGCCAGGGCAGGCGGCAAATGATTTGGGGGCGGCACAGATGGGCGGGGCTTTGAAGGTCGGTGAGGATGTGGTTTGCCTTTTGGTAGGGCGAGCCATTCTAACACAGCTCTTTGGTGTAACTTCATGCTCGGCGCTCAAATCAGTTCGAGGGTGAGATCGTGCCGGATGTGATCACTGTGACATCCTGTGCTGTGGCTGCGTTGGGGCGGGAGCTGACAGTGCCGGAAGTGGTACAGTCGATCATCCGCACGCGGGCATCAATGAAATCCATCTCCATACCTGAGCATGACACGTTGGAGACTATTACCCCCACGGGGGCGACCCCGGCCATTCATCTGGGCCTACGGAACCTGCGCGAGATCAAGCCTGTGCTGAGCCCGCCTTATGGGGAGGGTGTCCTGTGGTCGTGGGCTGCCGGGTTGGCTGGCCAGATCAGATGTTCATTCATGATGCGCGGAGCGATATCCACGGCAAGCTGTGCTACGCGAAAATTCCGCTCATGGCGTTGATTTCGGTAGGGCCGGTTCTGGGGGAGGTGCGCGCTTTCAAAGGCAGCGCGCTCTATGATCTGCAGTTGCTCATGTGTTGCGCCCGAAAGTGGCAAAACAGTAACGAAACAATCTGTCGCCAAATATAGGGTTGATTGAAATAAAATTATCCGCACTCTGGTTTTAAGCCAGCTAAAGGATTCGGTGATGGATACGTATCTGCCTCAGGACATTCAGGATGGGCTTGATCGCGCGCGAAAGGCAGCCGCCGTTCGAAGCAACAAGCTGCGCGTGGAGATGCCCGATGGTAGTTGGCGGCCCATCATGCGCGCTTGGGATGGTGGCTTTGCTCTGGAGCCTGAGCGCGCATCGCAAATTCGCGGGTTGGTCGATCTCTATGACGGCGCGCGGCATATGTCGCGCTGCCTGATCGTGGCGTCGTCTCATGAGGCGGGCGAGACGCATTTCGAGTATAAGCGCATGACAGACGCCTCAGGTACGCAGCCCTTGGATTTCGTCCGGCGCAGCGATGCGCCCGTCGGTCTGCTCGAAGACCACAGCTAAGCTTTACTGAAGATCACAGAAGGCCTCGGCCAGACGGTTCACGGCCTCTTCAACCCGCGCGCGGGGCGTGGCGATATTGAAGCGCAGATGCCCCGCGCCGCCTTTGCCGAAGGTCGGGCCATGATTGGCGGCGATGCGGGCCGTGCCCTCCACCCGTTTGGTAAACTCGGCGTCGCTCATGCCAGTTCCGCTGAGGTCTACCCATGCCAAATAGGTCGCTTCCAGCGCCATGGAGCGCAGGCCCGAGATGGCGTTGACGCCTGCATCGAAAACTTGCCGATTGCCGTCGAGATAGGCGCAGAGCGCGTCGACCCATGCTGCGCCCTCAGGAGAATAGGCAGCCTCGGTCATCTCAATCCCGAAAGAGTTGGGCGAGAGGCCAAGGGCGCCCATCCGCTGAGCAAACCGCGCGTGCAAGGCATTGTCGGCGATGATGACATTGCCGGAATGCGCGCCCGCGATATTGAACGTCTTGGTGGGTGCGGTCATCATCACAAGACGATCAGAGATGCCGTCCAGACGGGCCATGGCCGTATGCCGCGCGCCGGGCATGATCAAATCATGGTGGATCTCGTCCGAGACGAGAACAAGGTCATGCCGCCGGGCAAACTCTGCCACCTCTTCAAGCTCAGCGCGGCTCCAGACACGACCACCGGGATTATGTGGTGAACACAAGATGAGCATCGTTTCATTGCCCGTCATTTGGGCGTCATAGGCGTCGAAATCCATCTCATAGCGCCCGTCCACCTGCACCAGCGGGCATTCCACAACATTGCGCCCCGCCGCTTTGATCACCCGCGCAAACGCATGATAAACGGGGGTAAACAACACGATACCGTCGCCCGGCGCGCTGAACGCATCGACGCACATGCCCGTGCCGTTGACGAGGCCATGGGTGGTGAAGATATGCGCCTTCTCCAGGCTCCAGCCATGGCGCTCCTTCATCCACCACTGGATGGCGCTGCGATAGCTGTCCTCATCCCCATAATAGCCATAGATGCCGTGATCATTCATCCGCGCCAGCGCTGCCGAGACACAGGTGGGTGGCCGGAAATCCATATCGGCCACCCACATCGAAATACCGTCATCGGGGGAGACACCATATTTGGCCTCCATATCATCCCATTTGCTGGAATGGGTGCCGACACGGTCGATGATCTCGTCGAAATTCATGGTGGAACGCTCCTGAGGATTTGCCGGGCAAGCTACCTGACTGAGATGCGGGCGCAAGGGGGCTGTCTTGCGCCGCCCGCCGCGTTGCCCTACATGAACGGCCATGAAAATGCCGATCCTGATACACCCTGATCCACGGCTGAAAAAGCTCTGCTCCCCCGTTGACGATGTCACCGGTGAGTTGCGCAAGCTTGCCGATGACATGCTTGAAACAATGTATGCCGCACCTGGCATCGGACTTGCAGCCCCGCAGGTGGGTGTGCTGAGCCGCCTCATTGTTCTTGATTGTGTTAAGGAAGAGGGGGCATCGCCGCGCCCAGTCGTTATGTTCAACCCGGTGGTCACGGCGGTGTCGGACACGCTCAACGTCTATGAGGAGGGATGCCTGTCGATCCCCGAGGAATTTGGCGATGTAACACGGCCTGCGGAGATCGAAATGCGCTGGATTGACGAGACGGGCGCCAAGCAGACAAGTGGCTTTGACGGGCTCTGGGCCACATGCGTGCAGCACGAAATCGACCATCTCAACGGAAAGCTTTTCATTGAATACCTGGGCCCGATGAAGCGTCAGCTTATCACGCGCCGGATGCAAAAGCTCAAACGCGAAATGGCGCGGGACTAGCGCGGGTGGCCGTGCGCCGTTGCCTGCCGTGGCCCGATGCGCGGCTGCGCACCGCTGCCGCCCCTGTGGAGGCCATTATGGACGAGATCCGCGTCCATTGGCAGGACATGATCGACACGATGGAGGCGATGCCGGGTGTGGGCCTCGGTGCGCCGCAGATCGGCGTGATGCTGCGCCTTGCAGTGGTCGATGCCTCGGACACGCGCGGGCAGGTGGTGCGCATGGCAAACCCCGAAATTCTGCATGCCAGTGCCCAGATGCGCGCCCATGAGGAGGCAAGCCCCAACCTGCCCGGCGTCTCTGCCCGGATCGAGCGGCCCCGCGCCGTGACGGTGCGGTTTTTGAACGCCGAAGGCGAGATCGAAGAGCGTGACTTCGTGCATCTCTGGGCCACGTCGGTCCAGCACCAGATCGACCATCTGAATGGGGGCATGTATTTCGACCGCCTCAGCAAGGTGAAGCGCGACATGCTCCTGCGCCGCGCGCGCAAACACCGCTGAGCCCGTAATCGCTGGCCCAAGACCCTATAATTGACCCGTCCGTTGCTTTTTCTTGGCTTAAATATCCATAATCCGGAGCACGCGGCACGCGCGGACCAAGGAGACATAAAATGAAAGTCATCTTCATGGGCAGCCCGGAATTTTCCGTCCCGGTGCTTGAGGCACTTGTCGCGGCGGGGCATGAGATTGCCTGCGTTTACTGCCAGCCGCCGCGCCCGGCGGGACGGGGCAAGGCGCTGCGCCCCACTCCGGTGCAGGCGCGTGCCGAGGCGCTGGGCCTGCCGGTGCGCCATCCGGAAAGCTTGAAGGGTGACGCTGCGCAGGCCGATTTTGCCGCGCTCAAGGCCGATGTGGCGGTCGTCGTGGCCTATGGTCTCATTCTGCCGCAAGCCGTGCTCGACGCGCCTTTCCATGGGTGCCTCAATATCCACGCCTCGCTTTTACCGCGTTGGCGCGGGGCGGCCCCGATCCATCGTGCGATCATGGCTGGGGATGCCGAGACGGGCGTCTGCATCATGCAGATGGAGGCGGGGCTGGATACCGGACCGGTCCTGATGCGCTCTGCAACTCCGATTACCGCGACCGAGACGACAGGTGCGCTCCATGACCGGCTGAGCGCGATGGGGGCGGATTTGATTACTGAGGCGCTGCAAAATCTCGATGGCCTCGGCGCCACTCCGCAGCCCGCCGAGGGTGTGACCTATGCCGCCAAGATCGACAAGTCCGAGGCGCGTGTGGACTGGGCCTGGACCGCGCGCGAAGTTTCCTGCCATATCCGCGGCCTCTCGCCCTCTCCCGGCGCGTGGACCGAAATGGGCGGCGCACGGGTGAAGCTCCTGAACGTGGCTGAGACCCAAGGCTGTGGTGCGCCGGGGGAGGCGCTGGACAGCGCCCTTACAATCGCTTGCGGGCGCGGCGCCGTGCAGCTTTTGCGCTTGCAGAAGGCGGGCGGGCGCGCGCAAGATCATGCGGAATTCCTGCGCGGCACGCCTGTGCCCAAAGGCACCCGGCTTTAGAAAGGCGCAGCCCATGTTTCCTCAGCTTATCGGAACGGTCGTGATCGCAGGGATCGTTGGCTATGTGTCAGAGAAGACAGGGTTTACCCATAACGGCATCCTGCAATCCATCATCATCTGTGTCGGCGGCGCGTTCCTTTTCTATTTCGTGCGGATCATGTTTGGCATCGGCTTTGGTGCGCCGGGGCTGGATGCGATCTTGTCCTCCATCGGCGCGCTCATCATCGTGCCGTTTCACTGGCGCGGCAAACGCTGAGCGTGGGCCGAAAAGCGGCGGCTAGCTGCGCGGTGGGCGCGCGCGATACACCTGCAGAGACCACCCGAACTGAAGTGATCCGGCCCGCAGCGTCCAGGTGAGCGCGCCGCACCCGACAAGGGCCGCCCAGAGCGGCAATTCAAACTCCAGCAAAGCCACCGCCAGAAGCGCCCCAGCGAAGGCCGCACTTACGTAAAGCTCGCCCTGTTTGAGCACCAAGGCCACCTCGTTGACCACCACATCGCGGATCAGCCCGCCCATGCAGCCCGTGACCATCCCCATCAGCACCACGATGAGCGCAGGCTGTTCCAGCGCCATCGCCACACCCACCCCCGCAGGCACCGCCACGGCCAGCGCGAAACTGTCGAGCCACATGACCCAGCGCAGGCGGCTCTCCACCAGATGTGCGGTGAAAAACACCAGCCCCGCCGCCCCGACCGCGATCAGGATATAGGTGCTGTCCGCAATCCAGAACACCGGGTTGCGGTCCAAGAGCACGTCGCGCAGCGTCCCGCCCCCCACCGCCGTCAGGCAGGCGACAAAAGCGAACCCCACCACATCAAGCTGTGCGCGGCTGGCCACCAGCGCGCCTGTGAGGGCGAAGATCAGCACCGCGGCGTAGTCGAGCAAGATAAGCAGGGTCATACGCTGTTTTTGCGCGGGGCTTTGGGCTTGAAGGGCGCCATCCCCTCGCGGGCAAGCGCGTCTGCGCGCTCATTCTCCGGGTGGCCTGCATGGCCTTTGACCCATTCCCAGATTACCTCATGCCGCGCCTGTGCTTCGTCCAGACGTTGCCACAGCTCCACGTTCTTCACCGGCTTCTTGGCTGAGGTTTTCCATCCGTTGCGTTTCCAACCATGCATCCAGCCGGTCACGCCGTTCTTCACATATTGGCTGTCGGTGACGATGGTGATCTTGGAGGCGCGGGCGAGCGTCTCAAGCGCATGAATCGCCGCCAGAAGCTCCATCCGGTTGTTGGTCGTGTCGGGCTCTCCACCGCTCAGGCAGCGCTCCTTCACCACCGCGCCATCCGCCATGGCGCGCATCAACACTCCCCAGCCGCCGGGGCCGGGATTGCCCGAACAGGCTCCGTCCGTATAGGCGATGAGATCAGGCATGCGCGTGGATCACAACCCACGGGGCCATGACACCATCAAGGCCGCGCTCTTCTCCGGTCCAGCTTTCGCCGGGGGTGAAGCCTGCGTCCATGAGCAGGCCGCGCAGTTCCGCTTCGGTGTAATAGGCATAGCGCCGCCCGATCGTGTCGCGCTTCTCATCGGTGCCGGTTTTCATGCCGATATGAAAGCGGCCACCGGGCTTCAGCGCGCGGGCCAATGCGGTGAGGTGCCGCGGCATATCGGCCTTGGGCGCATGCAGGAGCGCGAAATTGGCCCAGATTCCATCGTAGAGCGCCTCGCCCGTGATCTCGTCGAAGCTGGCTTGCCATGCGGTGACGCCCGGCTGCGCCTGCGCCATCGCAACCATCTCGGGCACGGCATCGGTCGCGTCCACGGCAAGCCCTGCGCGGGCCATTGTGGCGGCGGAATGGCCGGGGCCACAGCCCAGATCGAGCACGCGTGCGTCTTTCGGCAACGCCTCGATGAAGATGCGCAGAAAGCGGTTCTCCGCCTCGTCTTGCGTCATATCTGCATAATCTGCGGCCTTTGCGCCATAGACAGTGAGGGTTTCCGGATCGACGCTCACAGGAACACTCCGACGGCCAGACAGATGAGAACAAGCCCGGTCAGAAGCACCCTGAGATGCATCCACCATGGTGGCGCGGCCCCATGCCGCCAGAACAGCCAATCAAGCGCGAGAAGACCCACAAAGCCCACCATCAGCGAGATACCGGTGCTTTGCACCCCCGCGCCCGAGGTGAAGAAAGCCCAGAGTGCCGGGATCACCGACAGCGCATAGCCTACACCCGCCTGTGCGCCCTCCATTTTCGTAGCAAATCCCCAGAGCACGCCTGACATGAAGCTGAGGATGATGGTCCCATAAAAAAGCATGACATACGGCCCGATGAACCGTGGCCCGACAGAGCGCATCGTCATGTCGGAGAGCGCGGGGCTCATCACCGTAAGCGCACCCCACAAAAATGGGATCACACCAGCGAGGCCGAGCCAGAGTGCGGAACGGGGGACGGTGGTCATGCTGTCTCTCTGAGCACGCGGGGCACTTTGAATTCAACATTCTCCACGGCGGTCTCCACCTGCTCGACGGTCACGTCATAGCGGTCCTTGAATGCGTCGATCACCTCGTTGATCAGCACCTCTGGCGCGCTGGCACCGGCCGTGATGCCCATTGAGGTGATCCCGTCGAGAGCGCGCCAGTCGATATCCGCCGCGCGTTGCACGAGTTGGGCATATCCGCACCCGGCCCGCGCACCCACCTCTACAAGGCGGCGGGAATTGGATGAGTTGGGCGCGCCCACGACCAGCATCGCATCGGCCTTGGGGGCCATGGCCTTCACGGCCTCCTGCCGGTTGGTGGTAGCGTAGCAGATGTCTTCCTTGTGCGGACCGACGATGCCTGGGAACCGCGCCTGCAAGGCCGCCACGATATCGCTCGTGTCATCGACCGAGAGAGTGGTTTGCGTGACGAAGGCAAGCCGCGCGGGGTCGCGCACTTCCACTGTGGCCACATCCTCGACCGTCTCAACCAAGAGCACCTCACCTTCGGGCAATTGCCCCATCGTGCCGACGGTCTCAGGGTGGCCCTCATGACCGATCATCACCATCTGAAGCCCCGCCTCATGGTGGCGGGCGGCCTCGATATGGACCTTGCTCACAAGCGGACATGTGGCATCCACATAGACCATTTCGCGCCGGGCGGCCTCGGCGGGGACGGCCTTGGGCACGCCGTGGGCCGAAAAAATCACCGGGCGATCATCGGGGCAATCGTCCAGCTCTTCTACAAACACCGCCCCCTTGGCGCGCAGATCATCAACGACGAATTTGTTGTGAACGATCTCGTGGCGCACGTAGACGGGCGCGCCCCACTTCTCCAAGGCCATTTCCACGATCTTGATCGCGCGGTCCACACCGGCGCAAAAGCCGCGTGGGGCGGCGAGATAGAGGGTGAGGGGTGGTTTGCGCATGGCTGGGCCTCCTGATGGACATAGAGGTAAGGCAGGCGGGCCGGGGCGTAAAGGGAGGCGGCGGCGGTTTTGCGCAGCAAGCGCGCCGGGGCTACGGATGTCCTCGCCCCGGCGGGATGGGTCAGTCCAGATCGGACGCGGTATCTCTGCGGTCCGCTGGCGTGTCGCGTGCAGGCCGGCCGATCACGTCTTTGAGATCGTTCAGGTCGATGAAATTGTCGGCCTGCCGGCGCAGTTCGTCCGCGATCATCGGGGGCTGGCTGCGAATTGTGGAGACGACCGAGACGCGCACACCCTGGCGTTGCAGCGATTCCACCAGTGGGCGGAAATCGCCATCTCCCGAGAAGATCACGATATGATCAACGCGGGGGGCCAGCTCCACAGCATCGACGGCCAGCTCGATATCCATGTTGCCTTTGACTTTACGGCGGCCTTGGCTGTCGGTGTATTCCTTGGCCGGTTTGATGACCATTGTGAAGCCGTTGTAATGCAGCCAGTCAACCAAAGGACGAATGGGCGAATACTCATCATTTTCCAGCAGCGCGGTATAATAAAACGCGCGCAAAAGTTTGCCTCGCCGCATAAACTGCGCTGCGCAGCAACTTGTAATCAATGTCGAATCCAAGTGACTTGCCAGCCGCATAAAGATTCGATCCGTCAATGAACAGCGCAAGCCGTTCGTCCTTGTAAAACATGAAAAAAGCCCTTCATATTATCTAGATCCGCGTCTTTCAGAAGGGCATTGAGTGGTGTGAGTGGTGGGGCCCAGGGGTGCGGATATTTTCGTCTTGTAAAGTTATAGCTGGGTCCGGGCAATAGGCTAGATTGAGTGCATGAATAAATTTTACGTAACGGAAAACTGCCCATGCCTGATCGCTTTGGGCGCGAACCTGCCATCCGAGATGGGCGCGCCGAGTGAGACTTTGCACGCAGGACTGGCCGCGCTGGAGGCCGAGGGGCTTGGGGTCGCAGATGTCAGCACCTTTTATGCAAGCCCGTGTTTTCCCGTGGGCGCCGGGCCTGATTACGTCAACGCTGCGGCGCGTCTGGAGACGGAGTTGGGCGCGGCTGAAATCTTGGCCGCTCTGCACCGTATAGAGGCGCAGATGGGCCGCGAAAGAGTGCGCCGCTGGGGCCGCCGGACGCTTGATCTGGACCTTGTCGCGCTCGGTGATGAAGTCCGCCCCGATGCGGCGCTGCACGCGGAATGGCGTGATTTGCCCCTTGCGGCGCAGATGGAGCGCGCGCCCGAAGAGCTGATCTTGCCGCACCCTCGGATGCAGGACCGGGCCTTTGTGCTGATTCCCTTGGCGGACGTGGCCCCGGGCTGGCTTCACCCGATCTTGGGGCGCACGGTGGTGCAAATGGTGGCGGACCTGCCGAAAGAGGCGGTTGATGCCGTCCAACCCCTTTGATTTCGGGCGCTTTGCGGGTTGTCAATCCCCTTGAGGCCGCGTAAAGAGCAAAGCTTAAATCCAGCCTGACATCCGGAGGTCCCATGGCCCGCGTTACCACTGAAGATTGCGTTGACAAAGTTCCCAACCGGTTTGACCTGGTGATGTTGGCCGCGCACCGTGCGCGTGAGATTTCGGCAGGCTCCTCGATCACAGTTGACCGGGACAACGACAAGAACCCCGTCGTCGCCTTGCGCGAGATAGCGGAAGAAACGCAAAGCGCCGACGATCTGCGCGA
The DNA here is from genome assembly GCA_049276875.1 of Roseovarius sp. Classification (GTDB taxonomy): domain Bacteria; phylum Pseudomonadota; class Alphaproteobacteria; order Rhodobacterales; family Rhodobacteraceae; genus Roseovarius. The sequence goes on from JBASXE010000361.1 coordinate 16,878, forward strand.
GCGTCTGATCGAGTCCAACCAGACAGAGATCGAAGTGGACGAGCCCGAAGAAGACAGCATGGCCCTGCTTATGGGCGGTGAAGCCGACAAGCCTGCCGAGGACGACATGTCTGAAGAGCGGCTCCTGCGCGAGCTTATGAAAGCGCAAGGGCAGGGCTGAGCCCCGCCCGGTTGGCGCGGGCGCATGGGCGGTGATCCCTTCACGGTAGATGATCTGATCGCGCGCGTGCGCAGCTACAACCCACGCACCGACGAAGCCCTTTTGCGCGCCGCTTTCGCTTATGGCGAAAATATGCATGAAGGTCAGTTGCGTTATTCTGGCGAGCCCTATTTTACGCACCCTGCGGCCGTAGCCGGCATTTTGGCCGAGCAACGTCTGGATGATGCCACGATCGTCACCGCCCTCCTGCACGACACGATTGAGGACACGCGCGCCTCTTACGCTGAGGTAGAGCGCAGATTCGGAAATGAGATCGCCGAGCTTGTCGACGGTGTTACCAAGCTGACCAATCTTCAACTCAGCAGTTCCGAGACGAAACAGGCCGAGAATTTCCGCAAGCTCTTCATCGCCATGTCCAAGGACCTGCGCGTGATCCTCGTGAAGCTGGCCGACCGGCTCCATAACATGCGCACGATCAAGGCGATGCGTGCCGAAAAGCAGGCCAAGAAGGCCCGTGAGACGATGGATATCTTCGCGCCGCTTGCTGGTCGCATGGGGATGCAATGGATGCGCGAAGAGCTGGAGGATCTGGCCTTTCGCGTGATCAACCCGGATGCGCGGGCCTCGATCATGCGCCGATTCATCACGCTTCAGCGCGAATCCGACGATGTGATCGCCCGGATCACCGGCGATATACGCAAGGAACTGAAGAAGGGCGATCTCGAGGCGGAGATACTTGGGCGCGCGAAGAAGCCCTATTCGATCTGGCGCAAGATGCAGGAAAAGGAGATGGGCTTCTCGCGCCTCTCCGACATTTACGGTTTTCGCATCGTCACCCAAACCGAGGCCGATTGCTACGCCGTGCTCGGGGCAATCCACCAACGCTGGCGCGCGGTGCCGGGCCGGTTCAAGGATTACATCAGCCAGCCCAAGTCGAACGGCTACCGCTCGATCCACACCACGGTATCCGGGCGCGATGGCAAGCGGGTGGAAGTGCAGATCCGGACGCGGCAAATGCATGACGTGGCCGAAACCGGCGTGGCCGCGCATTGGTCCTACCGCGACGGAGTGCGCAGCGAAAACCCCTTTGCGGTTGATCCGGCCAAATGGATCAACACTCTGACTGAGCAGTTCGACGTGGAAGAAGATCATGAGGATTTTCTCGAAGCTGTGAAGCTGGAGATGTATACCGACAAGGTTTTTTGCTTCACGCCCAAGGGCGATGTGATCAAGCTGCCGCGTGGGGCGACACCTTTGGATTTTGCCTATGCGATCCACACGCGGATCGGGAATGCGGTGGTCGGCGCCAAGATCGACGGGATGCGTGTGCCGCTCTGGACGCGGATCAAGAATGGGCAGTCGGTCGAGGTCATCATCGCCGACGGGCAGACCCCGCAGCCTACATGGCTCGACATCGCCACCACGGGCAAAGCCAAATCCGCCATCCGCCGCGCCCTGCGCGAGTTGGACCGTGACCGCTATATCAAGCTGGGCCGTGAATTGGCGCGCGCCGCGTTTGAGCATGTCGGTAAACGAGCGACCGAGAAAGCTCTGCGCACCGCCGCACGCACGCTGCGCTTGGAAGATTCGGATGAGCTTCTGTCGCGGATGGGCCGGGCGGAGTTGACGGCGCGTGAGGTGATTCAGGCGATTTATCCCGATCTTGTCCCGGCGCAGGGGGACGAGGTGGGGCGCGACCGCGCCGTGGTTGGCCTCGGGCCGGGGCAGCATTTTGGCCGAGCACGCTGTTGTGAGCCGCTTCCGGGGGAGCGCATCATCGGCATCACCTATCGCGGGCAGGGCGTCGTGGTGCACAGCATCGATTGCCCCTCTATCGCGGCCTATGAGGATCAGCCGGATCGCTGGATCGACCTGCGCTGGCACGAAGGCATCCATGCGGCCGCTTATGATGTGGCGCTTGATATCACCATCGGCAATGACGCAGGCGTGCTTGGTCGCATTTGCACCTTGATAGGTGAGCGCAAGGCCAATATCTCCAACTTGACGTTTGTGGATCGCAAACCCGACTACTACCGCCTTTTGGTGGATGTTGAGCTTCGGGACGCAGAGCATCTGCATAGCCTCATCTCGGCGCTCAATGCCGATAGCGATGTGGCCGCGATTGAACGTCACCGAGATATCGCCCGCGCCGCGGGTGGCGCAGCAACGCAGAGCTAGGAGCCGCACGGGTGGTCTTCAAACGAAGAGACAAACGATCTGTGCTGAGGACTGTGGGCTCTGTCTTTTGGCCAGAAGGGGGCTGGGGGCGGGCAATCCGCTATATCAACCACCGCCTGAGCCGCCTGCCAGACCCGCCGCACCGAATTGCGCGCGGTATCTTCGTGGGTGTATTCGTGACCTTCTCGCCGTTTTTCGGGCTGCATTTCGTGGCAGCGATCCTTTTGGCTCGCATTATGCGGGGCAATATAGTCGCCGCGCTCTTGGCCACGTTCGTGGGTAACCCGCTGACGTTTTTTGCAATTGGATTCATGTCTCTGCAGACTGGGCATTTCCTTCTCGGCACCCATGGGCAGCTGCCGGATGATGTGCATCGCTCGCTGGGGGGGAAGTTCGTCGATGCGGGCGAAGATTTGCGGCACAATTTCATGGCGCTTTTCTCGGATGAGACGGCGCACTGGGACAATCTCAATATATTTTATCAGGATGTGTTCTTTCCCTACATGATCGGCGGGATCATTCCGGGGCTGATTTTTGCGCTGATTTTTTATTATACGTCGCTGCCGGTGATCAAGGTTTACCAGGCGCGGCGGAAAGTCCGTTTGAAGGCGAAATGGGCCAAGCTTAAGAAGAAAGCGGCAGTGGACGCGTCGCAGGAGCTTTAGGCGTTTTGGCCCTATCGTCGCCTGGGCCAAAGGCACTAGGTTGAGCGCGGACGCAAGGAGGGCAGGCGGATGAACGAGAAACTTCGATTGGGTGTGAATATTGACCACGTGGCTACGGTGCGCAACGCGCGCGGTGGCGATGATCCGGACCCGGTGCGCGCGGCGCTGATGGCCGAGGCGGCAGGCGCAGACGGGATCACGGCGCATCTGCGTGAGGACCGGCGCCATATCGTGGACGCGGATATCGAGGCGCTGATGGCGCAGCTGTCCGTGCCGCTGAATTTCGAGATGGCCGCCACTGACGAGATGCAGGCAATTGCCCTGCGTCACAAGCCTCATGCGGTCTGCATCGTGCCTGAAAAGCGCGAGGAGCGCACGACCGAGGGCGGTCTGGACGTGGTGGCGGATGAGACTCGGTTGGCCACATATATTGCGCCCTTGCGCGCGGCGGGCTGTCGCGTGTCGCTCTTTATCGGCGCGGACCGGGCGCAGATCGACGCGGCCAAGCGCGTAGGCGCGGAGGTGGTAGAGCTTCACTCCGGCGCCTATTGCGACTTTCACCACGAGGGCAAGCTGGACGAACGCGATGCTGAATTGGCCGCCCTGTGCGAGGCCAGCACCTATGCGCATGGGATCGGGCTTGAGGTGCATATCGGCCACGGGCTGACCTTTGAGACCGTCGGCCCGGTGGCGGCAATCCCCGAGGCGCGCGAGCTCAATATCGGGCATTTCCTGATTGGCGAGGCGATCTTTCAAGGCCTCGGCCCCGCCATGACCGAGATGCGCCGGAGGATGGATCTGGGCAGGGCGGGCGCATGATCTGGTTGCGCTATGCGCTCGTCTTCATTGGCATGGCCGTGGGTGGCGCGCTTTTGGTGCATTTGGTCAATGCCAATACCGACACGCAGATCGGGTCAGCGGCGCAGCTTATGGTGCCCGGCATGATCGCCGCCGTGATCGAGGGCAAGTATTACTACCGCAGCCATGGTGAGCGGCCCGGCGCGAACGAGTCCCTGCGGCTGGCGGCAATGTTTACGGTGCTGGCCACAGCGCTCAACGTGGCGCTGGCCTATCTTCCCGGCGCGTTGATGGTGCAGTTTGGCAAGCTGGCAGTCGCACCTTTTCTGGGTCAGCAATTCGTGATCCTTCTTGGGATCTATGCGTTGGGCTATCTGGTCTTCAACTGGTTCTTCTTCCGCCTCGGGGCGCAGAACGCTGAGCGGCTCGCGCGCGAGGATCGCCCGTGATCCTCGGTATCGGCACGGATTTAGCCAATATTGAGCGGATTGCCGGAACGCTGGAGCGGTTCGGCGACAGGTTCCGCAATCGCGTTTTCACACCCATAGAGCAGGCCAAGGCAGAGCGGCGTGCGGACACGCCCGGGACCTATGCCAAACGCTGGGCCGCGAAGGAGGCGTGCTCCAAAGCGCTGGGCACAGGCCTGCGGATGGGGATCGCGTGGAAGGATATGGCGGTGAGCAATCTGGAGACGGGTCAGCCCGTGATGGAGGTGACGGGTTGGGCTGCTGATCGGCTGGCCGAGATGACACCAGACGGCCACCGGGCTGTGATTCACGTTACGCTGACCGATGATCACCCATGGGCGCAGGCCTTTGTGGTGATAGAGGCGCGCCCCATTTGATGGCCCACCCCTGCATCCGCAAGCGGGCCGGTCCTTGACACCAAAGCCTTCGCGCCGCATGAAGCAGGCACCTTGAACCAGCCCAAAACGGAAACGCCCCATGGCCGATGAGATCAAGACACCCAATGCAATTTGGGAGACGATCAAGACAGTCGTCTACGCGCTCATCGTTGCCGGCATTTTCCGCACGATTTTCTTTCAGCCGTTCTGGATTCCCTCGGGTTCCATGAAGGACACGCTGCTGATCGGAGATTTTCTCTTCGTGAACAAAATGGCTTATGGCTATTCTTATGCGTCCTGCCCGTCGATCCGTATTGCCAGTGTAGGTATCAATATCGACGCGGCGGATATTTGCGGCTTTCTTGACGGGGACAACACGCGCCTTTGGGGCGGGGAACCGAAACAGGGTGATATCATCGTCTTCCGTCACCCCGTGAACGGGACGGATTTCATCAAGCGCGTGGTCGGCATGCCCGGCGACAAGGTGCAGGTGAAAGAAGGCGTTCTGCATCTCAATGACGTGCCCGTCGGGCTTGAGGATGCAGGCAATTTCGAGGAAGTGTTCGAGGCGCAGGGGCCCTTGCGCTCGCGGCCGCGCTGCGAAAACGGCGTTGTGGGCGAGGGCGCAAGCTGCCTCAAGTCTCGCCAGATCGAAACGTTGCCCAATGGTGAGAGCCACGCGATCCTCAACATTACCAATCAACGCTCGGACAATACCGGTGTGTTCACCGTGCCTGAGGGGCATTATTTCTTCATGGGCGACAATCGCGACAATTCCACCGACAGCCGCTTTCCCCCACAGGTGCGCGGTGTGGGTTTTGTGCCCTATGAGAACCTCATTGGTCGGGCGGATCGTCTGATCTTTTCCTCGGCTGGCCGTTCCATGCTCTTTTTCTGGACATGGCGCTCGGATCGTTTCTTCAAGGCGCTTGAGTGAAGCTATCGGCCGAGATGAAGGCGTTTGCCGCCCGTCTGGGTCATGAGTTTGCCCAGCCCGCCCTTTTGGTGCAGGCGGTCACGCACGCCTCCATGTCCTCGCCTACGCGGGGCGACAATCAACGACTTGAGTTTTTGGGCGACCGGGTGCTTGGCCTTGTGATGGCCGAAGCGCTCCTGGCCGAAGATCCGGGCGCATCCGAGGGGCTCTTGGCCCCGCGCTTCAACGCGCTGGTGCGTAAGGAAGCCTGCGCCGATGTGGCCCGCGAGATCGAGTTGGGTGCAGTGCTCAAGCTTGGTCGCTCGGAAATGCTCTCTGGTGGGCGCCGCAAGGAGGCGCTTCTGGGCGATGCCATGGAGGCGGTGATCGCGGCGGTCTATACCGATGCCGGGTTTGAGGCGGCAAGGGCGATGATCCTGCGCCTCTGGGGCACGCGGATCAAAAACGTCGAGCCGGATGCGCGCGATCCCAAGACGGCGCTTCAGGAATGGGCGCAGGGCCGCGGACTGTCGCCGCCCGACTACGTGGAAACCGGTCGCACAGGGCCGGACCACGCGCCCAGTTTCACGATAGAGGCGCGGCTTGAAAACGGGCAAAGCGCGCAATGTTCGGCCGGCTCAAAGCGTCAGGCGGAACAAGCCGCCGCCAAAGCGCTTTTGAGCCGGGTAGAAGAGTAATGCTTACATCATCGCCAGAAGGGCGACGGGTGCGCCGACCATGCCGGCTGTGATAAGTGCGATCGATACGCCGAGACCTTTGAACATACTACGTCCTCCCGTTTGTTTGTGTTCTCGCCCATAGATAAGCATGCGGCGGCCGCGCCCTATGCGGCAGGCTGCCGCACCCTCGCGCCTACTGGCCAGAGCGCCCGCATTGCGCTAGGGCTACACCCACGCCAACCAAGAGGTTCCCATGAGCACACGCGCCGGTTTCATCGCCCTGATCGGAGAGCCTAACGCAGGCAAATCCACGCTGCTGAACCGTATGGTGGGCGCCAAGGTTTCCATCGTCACGCATAAGGTGCAGACAACGCGCGCCCGCATCCGTGGCGTGGCGCTTGAGGGCGAGGCGCAACTCGTGTTCGTCGACACGCCTGGCCTCTTCAAACCGCGCCACCGGCTGGACCGAGCCATGGTGGCCGCCGCGTGGGGAGGTGCGTCGGACGCGGATGTCGTGGTGCTTCTGGTCGAGGCGCATCGCGGTGTGACCGAAGGGGTGGAACGTATCCTCGAAGGACTGGGTGATGTCACCAAGGGCCGCAAGGTTGCGCTGGCCATCAACAAGATCGACCGTGTGCAATCTGATACTCTCCTCAGCCTCACCAAAAAGCTCAACGACGCGTTCGATTTCGCCGAGACCTTCATGATCTCCGCCGAGCGTGGCCACGGCGTCGATGATCTGCGCAAATGGCTGGCCCAGCAATTGCCGGAGGGACCATGGCTCTACCCCGAGGATCAGATCGCCGACCTGCCCCTGCGCATGATTGCCGCCGAGATCACCCGGGAAAAACTCACCCTGCGCCTGCACCAGGAACTGCCCTACCAACTGACCGTCGAGACGGAAAACTGGGAAGAGCGCAAAGACGGCTCCGCGCGCATAGATCAGCTGATCTACGTGATGCGCGACGGGCATAAGGGCATCGTGTTGGGCCATAAGGGCGAGACGATCAAATCCGTCTCCACCGCCGCCCGCACGGAGCTGGAAGAATTCCTTGGCCGCCGTGTGCATCTTTTCTTGCAGATCAAAGTGCGTCCGAATTGGCTGGAAGAGGCCGAGCGCTACTCCGAGATGGGTCTCAACTTCAAGGACGGCAACGCATGAGCCTGCTTCTTCTTAGCCAAAATACTCAAAATCCAAGCGTCCCATGACGCGCCTGACGGCGCAATTCTGGGTGCAGGCCTATCTCGCCCGCCTGCGGACCCACGCGATCCCGGCTTTCGTGACGGCCCATGGCGATGACGGCTCGGGCGCGGTTCTGGTCAAACTGAACCCCCTTGATGGTACGGCCACGGCCTTTCAGCGCCGCTTCGATCTGATGACCGATACCCGCCATTGGGAGGCGCTTATCTCCGGCCCTGAGGCCGAGGTGGACGCGGCCATTGCGCGCCAGCGCAGTTTTGATCCCGATTTGTGGGTGATCGAGGTGGAGGATCGCGCCGGGCGGCACCTTCTGACCGAGGATGGCCTGCGCGACTGACATGGGCTTGGCAATCTGGCCGCTTTGGTGCCAGATGCGGCACTGGAGCAGTCAGGAGACACTCGGATGGAATGGCGCGATCAAGGCATATTGCTGGCCGTGCGAAAACATGGCGAGAGTGCTGCGATCATTGATGTGCTGACCCCGGATCATGGCCGCCATGCCGGGCTGGTGCGCGGTGGCGCGGGGCGGCGTATGGCGCCTGTGCTGCAACCGGGCGCGCAGTTGGACCTCACATGGCGCGCGCGGCTGGAGGATCATATCGGCACGTTCACAGTGGAACCTTTACGCAGCCGTAGCGCCGCTGTGATGAGCGATCGTTTCGCGCTGGCGGGGCTCAATACCGTCACCGCGCTGGTGGTGTTCGCCCTGCCCGAGCGTGAGGCGTTTGCGCCGCTTTATGCCCGCACCGAGGCGCTTCTTGATCTCTTGGGACAGGGCATGCTGTGGCCGCTGGCCTACCTGCAATGGGAGCTGGCGCTCTTGGAGGAGCTTGGATTCGGCCTTGATCTCAGCGCGTGTGCGGTGCTCGGCGATGCCGCTTCGGACCTGAGCTTCGTGTCGCCGCGCAGCGGGCGGGCGGTCTCAAAGGCGGGGGCGGGGGAGTGGGCCGAGCGGCTTTTGCCTTTGCCCGAATGTCTTTTGGGTCGCGGGGCGGCTGAGGACGCAGATGTGCTCGCAGGGCTCAAGACCACCGGATATTTTCTGGAGCATCATCTGGCAGCGGAGCTGGGCGGCAAGCCTTTGCCCGAGGCGCGGGCGCGGTTTCTTGCGCGCCTTTCCGCGCGCGCAGCCGCGGCCTGAGGTCGTTACTGCGTTCGGCTGAAAATCATCTCACGCCCGTCTTCCGTGCTCAGGATCATCACGCTTGGCCCCACTTCGGACAGGGTCATGGCGCTGAGCGCCTCAAGCATCTGCACCTCTCGCGCCAGAGCGGGACAGTTCGGCCCTTCGGCGCGCAAATCTGTCAGGGCGAACCACGGGTAGGGGGCTGTTTGCTGTGCGGTGAAGCTGGTGCAAGGCCCTTGCCCTGTCACCGCGCCATCCTCGCCGAAGCGCAGCCAAGCCTCGGCGGTAAACGCCTCGCCGTCTATTTCCTGCAAGATCCACGCGTCTGCACCGCCACCATGGCCTGCCACGCTCTCATCGCGCTCACAAAATCCCAAGAGGGCCAGAACCGCCAGCGCACGCCACATCAGCGTAGCGCCAGCACCAGATCGACAAGCGTGCCCATGGCGCCCGCGCGGTCGGTCGGGGCGGCAGGGCCCATCGCCTCCATCCCGATGCTTGCGGCATAAAGGATTTGGGCCATTTCAGGATTGCGGATGTCTAAACCCTTCAGCAGCCCAGCCAGATAGGTCAGCCGTTTGGCGTCAACCCGCGCCACCGTCTCGGCTGCGCGGGGATGGCCAAGCGCCCATGCGCGGATTGCGGGCTCGGGATCAGGGCCGCCGGGTCTGTCGGCGATCACCTGTCCAAAGCGGCGCAGGCGGGCGACATCGCCCCTTTCGCTTTCCATCGCTGTGTCGAGAGTGCGGGTGGCTCCCTCTTCCCACACCTCAAGGACAGCGGTGTGAAAGGCGGGAAGATCATCGAAATGCCAGTAGAATGAGCCCTTTGTGGTGCCCAACCGCCGCGCCAGAGGTTCGGCCTGAAGCGCGCTGTGCCCCGCTTCGCCAAGCGCCGCCAGCCCAGCCTCAAGCCAGTTGTGGCGGCGCAGGCGCGCGCGGCGGGGGGGAGGAGCTTCCAGTGTCATATTACATCAGTAACGCCGCAGTGCAGCATTTTGCAAGCGGCAGGATGCAGCAAGGGGCGTTTTGACGCGTGCTCCGCTCTTGGCGGAGTGTCAGCCTGTCAGCGGCCGGCGGTCTATCAGATGAAACTGCCCCTCCGCATCCTCACCGACAAGGCTCAGCGCCTCTATGACAAAAGATCCCTCCAGCAGCGGGCCGATATGCGATTGCAGCACCTTTTCGACCGCCTGCACCTGCGCCTTTGGCAGCTTGCCTGTGAGTGTCACATGCCAGCGGAACCGGTCCATCACGTAAGGATAGCCCCAGCGGATCAGGTTGGCCTCTTCTTCGGGAGAAAGGCGTGCTGCGCGGCGACGCTCCAGCTCTGCCTTCGGCATCGGCGCGCGTAACCCGTCCAGATCCCGCACACATGCAGCGGCAAGCTGTGTCAGGGCCGGGGTGTCGCCACACGGCACAAGCGCCAGAAACCGGCCCAGCCGTGCAAGGGTGATCCCCTCCAGGGCAACGGGCGGTTGGTTTTGGCAGAGCGAAGCGAAGTCATCCCCCAGCGCTGTGAGCGCGCCTTGATGCAACGCAAAAGGCGGTTTCATCGTGGCGTGGAATCCGTATCGCCGGGGCGTTTGCGTGATCTCGTCCAGAGGTGCGGGCAGGCCGTCCAGCACGGGATGCGCCACCGCCCTGCCGCCCGCCATGTCCCAGCCTAGCCAGTGTGCGCCCAAATCCGCCAAAGGCCCGGTGGGTGGCGTGTAGTAGATGGCGTAGCGTTGGTATTCGGGCATGGCGGCGCCTCCGAGGGCAAAGCTGGCGTGACCTGTGAGTGATGGCACAGGGTCGCCGCCAGGCCAATGCCTTGCCGCTTTGACTATCGCGCGGGGCGGCGTCATATGGGGCCAGACGCGCAAAAAAGGAGCCGCCCATGGGCCAGCCACTCTTTGATATCCCCGCCATTCCCAACCTTGAAGTCATAGGGAGCGACAACTGTTTTCCGGTGCGGCGCATCTTTTGCGTGGGGCGCAATTATGCGGCCCATGCGGCGGAGATGGGCAATGAGGTGGACCGCGAGGCGCCGTTCTACTTCACCAAATCGGCCCATGCCTTGGTCCTTTCGGGGGCTGAGATTGCCTATCCGGTGGGCACGCAGGAGTGTCATTACGAGATGGAATTCGTGATCGCCATCGGCGCCCCCACCCATGCTGTGTCGCAAGATGCGGCGATGGGCGCGGTCTATGGGTATGCTTGCGGGATCGACCTCACACGCCGCGATCTTCAAGCGAAGGCCAAGGACGGGCGCAAGCCTTGGGATCTGGGTAAGGATTTCGACCAATCCGCCTTGATGGGCGCGATCACCCCAGCGGCGGCTTTTGGTGAGGTTGGTGATCAGGCGATCACGCTGGAGATGGATGGCGTGCTGTGCCAGAGCGCTCATCTCAGCGACATGATATGGTCCGTGCCCGAGATTATCGCGCATCTGTCGGGTTTCTATCACCTGATGCCGGGGGATTTGATCTATACCGGGACGCCTGCGGGTGTGGGGCCTGTGCATCCCGGGGCGCAGATCAAAGGCGCAATTGCCGGGTTGGAGCCGATTGCGCTGAGCATCGCGCCCTAAGTCTCTAACGAGAAAGGCCCCGCGCGGTCTTCGCACGGGGCCTTTTCATATCTTTCGGCGGGCTCAGGCCAGAAGGCGGCGCGCCACGACCTGTGCCTGAATTTCCGCGGCACCCTCGAAGATGTTGAGGATGCGCGCATCGCAGAGGATGCGGCTGATCTTGTATTCCAGAGCGAAGCCGTTGCCGCCGTGTATTTGCAGACCGTTATCCGCCGCAGCCCATGCAACGCGTGCACCGAGAAGCTTGGCCATACCGGCTTCCAGATCGCAGCGGCGTCCATTGTCCTTCTCAAACGCGCTGAAATAGGTCAGTTGACGTGTGATCATGATCTCCACGGCCATCATCGCCAGCTTGCTGGCCACGCGCGGGAACTCGATAAGGCTCTTGCTGAATTGCTTGCGGTCGATTGCGTATTGCATGGACACGTCCAGCGCCGATTGCGCCACGCCCACGGCGCGCGCGGCTGTCTGGATGCGCGCGCTCTCGAATGTCTCCATCAGCTGTTTGAAGCCTTTGCCTTCTTCACCGCCCAAAAGGTTCTCTCCCTTGACGTGGAAGTTATCAAAGGCGAGCTCATATTCCTTCATGCCGCGATAGCCCAACACCTCGATCTCGCCGCCGGACATGCCGTCCGTGGGGAACGGGTTCGCACAATCGCCAGGAATTTTCTCCGCCAGAAACATGGACAGACCACGGTGATCGGTTGTGTCGGGTTTGGAGCGCGCGAGCACCGTCATCATGTGGGTGCGCGAGGCGTGGGTGATCCACGTCTTGTTGCCAGTGATCTTCCAGTCGCCATTTTCGTCCTGCACCGCGCGGGTGCGCAGGGAGCCGAGATCGGAGCCGGTGTTCGGCTCTGTAAACACGGCTGTGGGCAGGGTCTCACCGCTCGCCAGTTTCGGCAGCCACTTGGCCTTTTGCGCGTCCGTGCCGCCCGCGATGATCAGCTCTGCGGCGATCTCGGAGCGTGTGCCGAGTGAGCCCACGCCGATATAGCCCCGGCTCAGCTCCTCAGAGACGACGCACATCGACGCTTTGCTCATGCCAAGCCCGCCGAACTCCTCGGGGATGGTCAGGCCGAAGACGCCCATCTCGGACAGCTCATTGATGATCTCCATCGGGATAAGCTCATCCTTGAGGTGCCATTCATGCGCGTCGGGTTCGACTCGCTCCACTGCATAGCGGCGGAATTGCTCGCGGATCATTTCAAGCTCTTCGTCGAGACCGGTCTTGCCCACGGTGATCTCGGCGGAGCGCTCCTGCATCAACTCGACCAGGCGGATGCGGGCGGCTTGGGTGTTGCCGTTTTGGGTGAGTGTCATGATCTCGGGCGTCATCATGACCTGCATCTCGTCCTGCGTCAGGCCGATATCCTGCAGGCGCAGCATCTCGCCTTGGTTCATCGGGATGCCGCCGTAAATCTGCCAGAGATATTCTCCGAACGCGATCTGGTGGATCAACTGCTCGACCTCGCCAAACGTGCCCTTTTCGGTCAGGCGCTCTGCCCATTTCTGCATCTGGCGCAGCGATTCGACATAAGTGGCGAGCCATGCAAGCCCGTGGGCGGCAGTCTGATGCGCCTCCACGGCGGCGCCGGACACGCGGTCATCGACGGTCACCAGATCGCGTAAATGCGTTTTGGCGATTTCCAAGATGGATTCTGCGGGGGCAATGGCCGCGCCCGTAAGGTCGGTAAGATTGTCCAGCAACGTGCCATGCAGCATCGGTGCGCTTTGTCCATCATGTGCCATCTTGATCCATCCTTTTTGCTTTGGCGCCCGTCCTAGCCATTTTGCAGGTGCAGCGCAACTATTTTACCATTCCGTGGTCTGTTTAGGTTCTTATCTTGCGTGGTGAAATTTGCCTGTCATATTCTCAACGCGCTGATAGATAGATCGGATGGAATTTCTGTCAGGCCACGAGCTGCTTTTTTTATATCTGTTCGGCGGGGTGCTCGCGGTCCTTGCGGGGCTGGTGAAGGGGCTTGTCGGGTTCGGGATGCCGCTGATCCTGATCTCGGGACTAAGTACGATCATGCCGCCCGAATTGGCGTTGGCGGGTTTGATTGGTCCGACGCTGGTGACCAATCTCTGGCAGGCGTTGCGCCAAGGGCCGGGAGCGGCGGTGGCTTCGGTGCGCATGTTCGCGCCCTTTATGTTGGCGGGGGCTGTCACTCTCGTGGTTGCGGCGCAGCTTGTCCCGCATATGCGCAGCGAGGCGCTGCTGCTCATTATCGCAGTGCCTGTCACGGCCTTTGCGCTTTTGATGCTGACTGGGCGGCAGATGCCTTTACCTGCGCATCCGGGGCGAGGCATCCAAGGTGTGATCGGTGCTGTGTCTGGTGTGCTGGGCGGCATGACAGGTGTCTGGGGCCCGACCACGGTGGCCATGCTGACCGCGATGCAGACCGAGAAGCGGGATCAGATACGCATCCAAGGCGTGATTTTTGGCAGCGGGGCGGTGCTTTTGGCGGCGGCACATATCGCCTCCGGTGTGCTCAACTCCGCCACCGTGGGGTTGTCATTGGCGCTGATTGCGCCGACGCTGCTGGGACAATGGCTGGGCCTTCGGCTACAGGACCGGATTGATCAGGTGATGTTTCAGCGTCTGACGCTGATCGTGCTGCTTTTGGCGGGGCTCAATCTCTTGCGCCGCGGTGTGGTGGGCGGCTGATTACGACCGGTCCTCGTGTCCGAATCGTTACTTTCACGAGCTAGCGTCGCCAAAGCCGCCGTCAACGCTAAAACGGATCGAATTTGGCTTCAGCGCCCGAGAAGGGCGCAAAATGCGGCCCAAATTCCCACATCCTGTCGCGTTAGGTATTTTGATCCGCATGCTTTATCTTTATACTAACGAGAGCATTACAGAGATGTTCATGCGAAAATACCGGGGGGCCACCGATGATAAGATCGGAATTGATTCAAAAAATTGCCGACGAAAATCCTCATCTCTATCAGCGTGACGTGGAGCGGATTGTTAACACGATATTTAACGAAATTACTGATGCAATGGCCGGGGGAAACCGGGTCGAGCTGCGTGGATTTGGCGCTTTTTCCGTGAAGCAGAGGGATGCGCGCACAGGCCGCAACCCCCGCACGGGCGAATCGGTGCATGTTGAGGAAAAGCATGTGCCGTTTTTCAAGACTGGCAAATTGCTGCGGGATAGACTGAACGGGAAGTAATCCATGCGCTACATTCGCTACGCCTCCATCGCCATCTTTGCGCTGGCCCTGATCTTGGTGGCGCTGGCCAACCGGGGCATGGTCTCGGTAAAGATGTTGCCAGATGAGATCGCAGGATTTGCCACGTTGAATCCGGGCTATGACGTGCCACTTTTCGTAGTGATCTTCGCAAGCGTGCTGGCGGGCCTTGTGCTCGGCTTCATCTGGGAGTGGATCCGCGAAGCCAAAGAACGCGCCATAGCCGCCGCCCGCGCCCGCGAAATTCAGCGTTTGCGCGCCGAGCTTGCCCGCCTCAAGGGCGAAAAGCATGAGGGTAAGGACGAAGTTCTCGCCTTGCTTGATCAGGCAAGCTGATACGGACATGACCCAAGACATTCGGATCAAGATGTGCGGGCTCACCCGCTCGGAGGACGTGGCGGCCGCCGTTGCTGCGGGGCCCACTTACCTTGGCTTCAACTTCTTCCCAAAATCACCACGCTACGTATCGTTTGAAGCGGCGCGCGCCCTTGCGCTTGGGGTGCCTGAGGGCATCGCCAAAGTGTCGCTGACCGTCGATGCAGATGACGCCATGCTTGACCAGCTCGTGGCCACCGTGCCGCTCGATATGCTGCAACTGCACGGGCATGAAACCCCGGCCCGTGTGAGCGAGGTCAAGGCGCGCTACGGCCTGCCGGTGATCAAGGTGATCGGGATTGGCGAGGCGGCAGACCTGCCGCAGATCGACGCCTATGGCCGTGTGGCCGACCAGCTTTTGGTCGACACGAAGCCACCGCCCGGTGCTGACAGACCGGGCGGGAATGCGCAGGCCTTCGACTGGACCTTGATCGAGGGGCGGCGCTGGCCCGTGCCGTGGATGCTTGCGGGCGGGTTGACTGTGGACAATGTGGCTGAAGCCATCCGTGCGACCGGTGCGGCCCAAGTCGATGTCGCCTCAGGTATTGAGAGTGCGCCGGGCCTCAAGGATGCAAATCTTATGTCAGCTTTTGTTGACAGTGCACGAGGTGGCATCACATCCTGACCTAAGCCAAGGGAAGGGAATGCAATGAGCGGGACCGAGGAGCTGGAAGACGTCTATGCGGCGCAAAGCGCCGAGGACACGCGCAGGATCTACAACAAGTGGTCGCATAGCTATGATGCCGACAATCTGAGCCGGGGATTTCGCCTACCCGCACTTGGGGCGGGTCTTTTGGCGCAACACTTGAGGCCTGATGCGGGTCCGGTGCTTGATGCAGGTTCTGGCACCGGGCTCGTGGGAGAGACGTTGCGCCTGATGGGGTTTGATCACCTGATCGCCTGCGATCTGTCGCCAGAGATGCTCTGTGCCTCTGCCGCGACAGAAGCCTACGAATCGTTTCATGAGACAGATATCGGCGCGCACATCCCGCTGGATGACAATATTTGTGCGGGCTTCGTCTGTGTCGGCGCGTTTGGGCCTGGCCATGCGCCCGCGCGCAGTCTGATCGAACTTGCCCGTGTGACGCGCCCTGGCGGGATTGGCGTCTTCAACCTGCTGGAAGCGCATTATGTGGACCAGGGCTTTCCCGACATCATGCAGGCGCTGACAGATACGGGTCGTTGGGAACAGGTCTACGTGACGCCGCCTTTTCTGCCCTTTCTTCTGGCCGAGCCGGACCTGTGGTCGCGCGCCTATGTGATGCGGATGCTCTGAGAGCTGCGCCCGGGGAATGTGACGCAGAGAGAAAGCCTGGGATTTCGCTGGAATTTCCCTGCGCCGCCCCATATTCAGACTCAGAGCAACGCATCGGAAAGACAGTGCTATGAATGATCTCTTCAACAGCTTCATGACCGGCCCAGACGACAAGGGCCGCTTCGGCGATTTCGGCGGGCGATTCGTGTCCGAGACGCTGATGCCACTGATCCTTGAGCTGGAAGAGCAATACGAGCGTGCCAAAACCGACGACAGCTTCTGGGCCGAGATGAATGACCTTTGGACGCATTATGTCGGCCGTCCCAGCCCGCTCTATTACGCTGAAGGTCTGACCCGCCATCTGGGCGGCGCCAAGATCTATCTCAAGCGAGATGAGCTGAACCATACCGGCGCGCACAAGATCAACAACGTTTTGGGCCAGATCCTTCTGGCGCGCCGTATGGGCAAGACCCGCATCATCGCCGAAACCGGTGCGGGCCAGCACGGGGTGGCCACGGCCACTGTCTGTGCCAAGTTCGGGCTGAAATGCATCGTCTATATGGGTGCGCATGATGTGGAGCGCCAGGCGCCCAACGTGTTCCGGATGAAGCTGCTTGGCGCCGAGGTCGTGCCCGTCACGTCCGGCCGCGGCACGCTCAAAGACGCGATGAACGATGCGCTGCGCGATTGGGTAACCAATGTGCGCGACACGTTCTATTGCATCGGCACTGTGGCTGGCCCACATCCCTATCCGGCCATGGTCCGCGATTTCCAAAGCATCATCGGCAAAGAGACAAAAGAACAGATGATGGCTGCCGAAGGCCGCCTGCCCGACACGCTCATTGCCGCCATCGGTGGCGGTTCCAATGCTATGGGCCTTTTCTACCCGTTCCTCGACGATAAGGACGTGAACATCATTGGCGTCGAGGCAGGGGGCAAAGGCGTGAACGCCAAGATGGAGCATTGTGCCTCCCTCACCGGCGGCCGCCCCGGTGTGCTTCATGGCAACCGCACCTACCTTCTGCAAGATGATGACGGCCAGATCTTGGAGGGTTACTCCATCTCTGCCGGGCTGGACTATCCCGGCATTGGCCCCGAGCATAGCTGGCTGCACGATATCGGCCGCGCGCAATATGTCTCGATCACTGACAAAGAGGCGCTTGAGGCGTTCCAGCTCAGCTGCACCACTGAGGGTATCATTCCCGCCCTGGAGCCAAGCCACGCCCTCGCCCATGTGATGAAAATCGCACCTGACCTGCCCGCTGACCACCTTCTGGTGATGAATATGTGCGGGCGCGGCGACAAAGACATCTTCACCGTGGCAAAGCACCTCGGCTTCGAGATGGAGCAAAAAGACTAAAGGGAATACGCCCGCAGCCCGCCTTGGGATTGGGATATTTAAGCCAAGAAAAAATCAGGACTTCTTCTTAGCCCAAATACTCATACGCTGTAGGCCAGTCTTGGCGCAGTGCTAACGCGTGGGCACTGGGCTCTCGCCGCGATAATCGTAGAAGCCGCGCCCGGTTTTGCGGCCCAGCCATCCGGCCTCGACATATTTCGTCAAAAGGGGGCAGGGGCGGTATTTGGTGTCGGCGAGCCCGTCATGGAGCACGTTCATGATCGCAAGGCATGTATCCAACCCGATGAAATCCGCAAGCTCCAGAGGGCCCATCGGGTGGTTCGCGCCAAGACGCATCGCGCCGTCGATAGATTGCACATTCCCGACGCCCTCATAGAGCGTATAGACCGCCTCGTTGATCATCGGCATCAAGATGCGGTTGACGATGAAGCCTGGAAAATCCTCTGCCGAGGAAGAGGTCTTGCCCAAGCGATCCACCACTGCCTTGCACGCGCTGAAAGTTGGCTCGTCCGTGGCAATGCCCCGGATCAGTTCCACAAGCTGCATTACAGGCACCGGGTTCATGAAATGGAACCCCATGAATTTTTCCGGCCGGTCCGTGCGGCTGGCGAGGCGCGTGATGGAGATGGAGGAGGTGTTTGACGTGAGGATCGTCTCCGGCGCGAGATGTGGCAGCAGGTCCTCAAAGATCGCCTGTTTGACGGTTTCGCGCTCGGTCGCGGCCTCGATGATCAGGTCGGATGGGCCAAGGTCGGTCAAAGTAGTGGTGGTTTGAATACGGGCGAGAGCGGCTTCCATCTCATCACGGCTGATCTTTTCGCGGCTGACTTGCCGTTCCATGTTCTTGCGCATGATATCCATGGCCGAGGTCAGAGCGTCGGCGCTGATATCGGTCAGTTTCACGTCATATCCCGAAAGTGCCATCACATGCGCGATGCCGTTGCCCATCTGCCCTGCGCCGACGACGCCGATAGTGCGGATTTCCATATACGTGCCCTTTTGCGCTTGTGTTCTGTTCAAGGATACGCCCCGCAGGCGGGGCCCCGCAAGGGGCCAGATTGCGAACAGATTTAGGCGAATTCGCGCATTAGAGAAATCTCAACCGCTTGCACCGATTCTCGCTCTTGGGTGAATGAAAACGGTGGGAACTATGGCTTATGAAAAGCTGGGGCACAGCCCCTTGGACTACATGCCGTGCCGCTATGGCGCGTCTAAACTTCTGTTTCGCGGACCACGCGGGGTGCTTGATGCGCCTTATGTGGCCTGTCTTGGGGGCACGGAGACCTATGGCAAGTTTATCGAAGCGCCATTTCCGGCGTTGATCGAGGCGCAGACAGGGGTCACTTGCGTAAACTTTGGCCTGCCCAATGCGGGGCTTGATGTGTTTTTGAACGACCCTGACGTTCTCTCGATTGCGAATAACGCTGGGCTTGTGGTGCTTCAGGTGCCGCCCGCGCTCAATATGTCGAACCGGTTCTACACTGTGCATCCACGGCGTAATGACCGGTTTGTGAAAGCTTCAGCCTTGCTCCGAAACCTGTTTCGCGAGGTGGATTTCACCGAGTTTCATTTCACGCGCCATATGTTGCGGCATCTGCTGGAGGTGGGGCCGGACCGCTTTGATCTGCTGCGTGACGAGTTGCAGGCGGTTTGGGTG
>JBASXE010000362.1:0-10749 GCA_049276875.1 Roseovarius sp.
TGGAGCGGCTGCGGCCGTTCTTTCCAAAGTCTCGAGGCAAGCCTCGTGTCGATGACAGGCGAGTGCTGAGCGGCCTAATCTACATCAAGAAGAACGGGTTACAGTGGAAGGATGCGCCTTCGCTCTACGGCCCGCCCAAGACACTCTACAACCGGTTCGTCCGCTGGTCGCGCATGGGCGTGTTTGCCCGGATCTTCGTGGAGCTTGCCCAGCCGGGTCCTGATGGCGAGGTGATCATGATCGACAGTACCCACCTCAAGGCTCATCGTACGGCGGCAAGCCTCTCAAAAGGGGGGCCAGGCCGCGGGCAATCGGAAGGACCAAAGGCGGGCTGAACTCGAAGTTGCACATGATTTGCGACGGGCTGGGGCGACCGCTGACCTTCTTCCTGTCGCCCGGCCAGATGAGCGACGCGAAGGGCGCGCTGGTGCTCATGGACGCCCTGCCGCCCGCCAAGGTGCTTCTAGGTGATAAGGGCTATGACGCCGACTGGTTCCGTGAAGCCCTTGAAGACAAGGGGATTGCCGTCTGCATCCCACCCCGGCGTGGGCGCAAGAACCCTGCCAGCCACGACCGGAAACTCTACAAGCAGCGTCACCGGATCGAGAACCTGTTCGCCCGTCTGAAAGATTGGCGCCGCATCGCCACCCGCTACGACAGATGCGGTGAGTTGTTCCTCTCCGCCATCTGCATCGCTGCCACCGTCATGTTCTGGTTGTGAGTCCTGACCCTAGCCACCCAAAGCTTAATTGCCGGTGAACCGCCCTTCCCGCTTTTCAAGCAGGGCTGCGACGGCTTCGGTGTGGTCGGCAGTTTGGTGCATTGCCCCTTGATAAGCCGCCGATAGTTCGAGGATTTGATCCAGCGTCGATGTCGTTCCTTCGCGCAACAAGCGTTTGGTCAAGCGCAGCTGACGGGGTGGATTGCGTGCGATGCGGCAAGCCAGTGCCATCGCTTCGTCCATCAACGCATCATGCGGCGTGACCCGCGACACCAGCCCCCAAGCCAAAGCTGTCTCGGCATCGATGGGATCGGCTGTAAAGGCCATCTCACTGGCGCGCGATAATCCCACTTGTCGTGGCAAGATCCACGCCCCGCCATCACCCGAGATGATCCCGACATTTACGAAATTCTCGGCGAATGTCGCTTTCTCCGAGGCGATGCGGATGTCGCAAAACAGCGTCAGGTCACACCCCGCCCCATAGGCTGGCCCATTCACCGCGGCGATCATCGGCACTTCGACAGACCAAACCGCTTTTGCCACACGCTGAATACCCGCGCGGTAGGCATTGCGCACCGCGATGGCGTCGCCGGCAAAGATGCCCTCCTTGTCGCGCATATGTTTCAAGTTACCGCCCGACGAAAACGCCTTGCCCGCACCAGTCAAGATCGCGCAGCGGATCGACTGATCCGTGTTGAGCCAATCCATCGCGGCACAGATCTCTGCGATCATATCGGCATCCGTGATCGGATTGCGCAGCTCTGGCGTGTTCAGGGTCAGGGTCGCGATGCCGTCATCTTGCGTAATGAGTAGTTTTGCGGTCATGCGGTATGTCCTCGCTCGGTGCGGTACGGTGCAGTTCTGTTCGGTGCGATGAGCTTATCGTACCGCTACTACGCATTGGTTTTACTATGTATTTTTAATTTTATCCGCTCTGTTACCAATTTGGCTTCCTTATATGAGTGTCGCTGTAATGTGTGCTTTAAAATCAAACGCATCCACCGCCTGGGGTTACTTGTCCCTCTCATCAGCCGAGTCGTACCGTTCAAAAAGGGGCACCCCCCTGATCAAGCCCCCCTGCGCGTCAGAATCGCCGTTGTTTGATAGGTGTTTTGCAAATTCGTTTGGTACTTTCGTCTGGGTCCAAGGCGCTCGGGCCAGTGCGGCGGACTAAAAGTGCACAGTTCGCGGTGCCCGCTCCCAGGAGCGCGAGCCCTGGACCTTTGTCCTTCGTTCGCAGTGGACGTATTGAGGCTGTTCCTTGACACCCCTTGCGAGTTTGAATCTCGTTTGCCCCTGCAAGGCAAGGGCGGCTCTGACCGGCATCAGCAGCAACAGCACCCAAAGCAGCACCATGCCGCCGACCATGCCGAAGACGCCCGATAGAGTTGCGGTCAGGAAGGCCGCGATCATTAGCGTGGCGGCAAAGATCAGGTTCATCGCCGCATGCCTTGCTAGACCGCTGGGGTTTCTGGGGTGGTTCTGGCGGCTGCCGCC
Source organism: Roseovarius sp. (assembly GCA_049276875.1). Classification (GTDB taxonomy): domain Bacteria; phylum Pseudomonadota; class Alphaproteobacteria; order Rhodobacterales; family Rhodobacteraceae; genus Roseovarius. Next base: position 2,219 of record JBASXE010000362.1, read on the forward strand.
TGAAGGTCGGGCAGGTTTTCATCAATGAAGCGGGTATGCACTCGGCCTGCAGCAAATTCTGGATGGGACAGACAGGCGATCAGAAAGGCGCGGTTGGTCACGATGCCTTCGACCTGTACGTGGGCCAGCGCGCGCAGGGCCGCGTCAATGGCCGCAGCACGGGTCGGGCCGCGCGTGATGATCTTCGCCAAGAGCGGATCATAAAACGGCGTCACGGTATCGCCCGCCCGGTAGCCGGTATCGATGCGCAGGTCGGGGCCTGCCGTGGGCAGGTCGAACCGGGTCAGCGTGCCGGGCGAGGGGTAAAAGCGCTTGGCGGGGTTTTCAGCGTACAGGCGGCATTCGATGGCATGGCCTACGGCGGGGGCGCCCGTTTGGACTGCCGGGCCAGCGGCACCGGCCAGCCGCAATTGTTCGGCCACGATATCGGCCCCGGTGATCATTTCGCTGACCGGATGCTCGACTTGGACGCGGGTGTTCATTTCCAGAAAGTAAAAGGCGTTAGTCTCGGCATCGACGATGAATTCGACCGTGCCTGCGCCAAGGTAGCGCACATCCTCCGCCAAGGCAGTGGCGGCGTCGCAAAGCTGGCGGCGGACCGCCTCCGGAAGGCCCGGCGCGCCGGCTTCTTCGATCACCTTTTGAAAGCGGCGCTGCAGCGAGCAATCGCGTTCATGCAGATGGTAGGCGCGCCCATCGCCCAGACCGATCACCTGCACCTCGATATGGCGGGCGCGGGGTAGGTAGCGTTCCAGATAGACCGTGCCATCGCCAAAAGTGCGCGCGGCGGCGGCTTGGACAGCTGCGACCGCCTTGGCAAGGCCGTCGGGACCATCGGCGCGGCGCATGCCGATGCCGCCACCCCCTGCCACCGCTTTGATCAACAGCGGAAAGCCCGTGGTTTGGGCGGCAGCGTCGATCTCAGCCTCAGGTGGGTCGATGGCCAGACGTGCGCTGCCCGGCACGATCGGCAAGCCCGCGCGCGCGGCGGTTTGGCGAGCGGTTTCCTTGTCGCCCATCGCGCGGATCGTGGCAGGTGCAGGACCGACCCAGATCAGGCCCGCTGCTTGCACGGCTTCGGCGAAATCCCCGTTTTCGGACAAAAACCCATAGCCGGGGTGGATGGCATCCGCTCCGCTTTGCGCCGCTGCCGCCAGCAGGCGGTCGGGATCAAGATAGCTTTGCGCGGCGGGGGCGGGGCCGATGGCGATGGCGCGGTCGGCCATAGCGACATGAAGCGCGTTTGCGTCGGCATCGGAATAAACCGCTACGGTTGACACGCCCAAACACCGCGCGCTGCGCAGGATGCGGCAAGCGATCTCGCCCCGGTTTGCGACCAAGAGTGTCCGCATCGCGCTAAGTATCCAGCCGCATCACAAGGCCACCGTCTTCAACCATGTCGCCTTCGGCCACCAGAATCTCGGCTACAGTGCCGGCTTCGGGAGCAAAGACGGGGATTTCCATTTTCATCGCTTCGATCAGCAGGATCGGTTCGTCCTCGGCCACGCTTTGGCCCAGTTCCACAAGGATTTTCCAGACGCTGCCGGTCATCTCGCTGTGGACGTCACATTTTGCCATGGCGGCCTCCTTGTCGATCGTAGAAATCTCGTAGCTCAGCTTTTAAGGCGTTGCAATAGCTACTACTAAAATCCAAGCGCTGCCCAAGCTTGGAATTGACAGACATCGCGCAGGGTGTAGTAGTAAAGGCCACTACTCTTGCGGCAACCATGGGGCCAAACCGGACTATGACAGTGAACGGACAGGATAACAGCCTAGATAACGCCCTAACCGAACTTGCCGCGCGCAGCGAAAAAGCGCGCGCCATGGGCAGCCCAAAGCGTCTTGCCGAGCGCCGCGAGGCCGGGATCTTGAATGCGCGCGAGCGTTTGGGCCATCTGCTGGACCCCGACAGCTTTAGCGAATTGGGCCTGCTTGCGACCTCGCATCGCCCGGAAGTGCGCGAGAAAACCCCGGCCGATGCCAAGGTCGCAGGATTTGGCGCGATCAACGGTCGCCGCGTCGCTGTGGTGTCGAACGACTTTACCACGCTGGGCGCTTCGTCGAGCGTGATCAACGGCAAGAAGATCAAATACGTCAAGGAAACTGCCGTCAAACAGGGCATGCCTCTGGTGATGCTGGGCGAGTCCTCGGGCGCGCGGATGCCCGACCGGATGGGGGCGGCGGGACGCGCCATCTTGGGGCAGGACCCCGCCGAATTCCGCCGGCGCCGGGAAATGCCGCTGGTCTCTGCGCTGCTGGGCGAATGCTATGGGTCGTCCACGTGGTATGCCTGCATGTCGGATTTCGTGGTGATGCGCAAAGGGGCCACGATGGCCGTCGCCTCTAGCCGGGTAACCAGCATCGCGATCAACCAGACCGTTTCGCCCGAAGATTTGGGCGGCTGGAAGCTACACGCCGAGCAGACGGGCATTGTCGATCGCGTGGTCGATACCGATGTCGAGGCTTTGGAGGTGCTGCGCAGCTACCTGTCCTTCATGCCCCAGCATCAGGGGGCCGAACCTCCCCGGCAGCCCGTGCCGGAGGGGTCGGATACGGCCTGCGCGCACGTGCTGGATCATTTCCCTGACAGCCGCTCGCAAGTCTATGACATGCGCAAGATCATAGGCACGGTGGTGGATCACGACAGCCTGTTCGATCTGAAGCCACGGTTCGGGCGGTCGCTGATCACCGCACTGGCCCGGATGGGCGGGCGCAGCATTGGGGTGATCGCCAACAATCCGATGGTGCGCGGCGGGGCCATCGACGTGGATGCCATGCGCAAGGCTGTCAGCTTCATCGTGCTGTGCGACAGTTTCAACATTCCCTTGCTGTTCATGGTGGACCAGCCCGGTTTCCTGATCGGCGTCGATGGCGAAAGGCAAGGCGCGCCGGGGCGCATCGTGAATTGGATGAGTGCGCTGTCGCAATCAACTGTGCCGCGTATCGCGCTGACCTTGAGAAAGAATTACGGTCAGGCCTATCTGAACATGGGCGGCGGTCGGCATTCGGATTTGCAGGTCGCTTGGCCCACGGCGAACTATGGCTTCATGGACCCACGTGTGGGCGTCAACGTGCTGCACGGGTTGCGACAGGAAGACGATCCCGACCGGTTCGAACAATTGGTGGCTGAGATCGACCAAGACGGATCGGCCTTTGCGCTGGCCCAATTGTTCGAAGCGCAAGCGCTGGTCGCGCCGACCCAAACCCGGGCCTTCCTGCTGGAGGCGTTCGAGCGGCTCTGCAGCGGGCCCCAGGGCAGCATTGGCGAGCATCATCTGGCCAATTGGCCGACCAGTTTTTGATGCTGCGCCGCGTTCCTCTTCCTGCCGATCTGGCTCTTGACACGCTGGTGGCCGCCCGGGCCCGCGGGGCCACGGCGCTTGACGAACACGCGGCCAAGGCGCTGCTGGCCGATTTGGGCCTGACAGTGCCACGTGGATCACGCCTCGCAGCGGCCTGCGGGCCTGCTGCTGTGGCGGATGCGGTCCAGGGGCTGACGCCGCCCTTTGCACTGAAGGCCATGGCCGATGCGGCGTTGCACAAAAGCGATCTGGGCGCAGTGCAGCTTGGCTTGGCCAATGCGGGTTCTGTGGCGGCGGCATTGACGCAGATGGACAACCGGCTGACGGCGGCGGCTGTGCCCGTGACAGGCTACCTGATCGAAGAAATGGCGCTGCCCGGCGTTGAGATCGTGATCGGCGGGTCGCATGATCCACAGCTTGGCCCGATGCTGATGCTGGGCGCGGGGGGTGTTTTCGCCGAGATTCTGCGCGACACCAGCTTTCGGCTATGCCCGCTCAGCCCGGCGGATGCTGAAGGCATGATCGACGATCTGCGCCTTGCGCCGGTTTTGGCGGGTGCGCGGGGGCGGGCGCCTGTCGATCGCGCAGCGATTGTCGCGGCTTTGCTGGCCTTGGGGGGCGACGATGGTCTTTTTACCCGCCACGCCGACCAGATCGCCGAGTTTGACCTTAACCCGCTGATCGCGCGGCCTGATGGGCTGGTGGCGGTGGACGCGCGGATCCTTTTGCGCGCCGCGCCCGCCATGCCGCGCGCGATAGGGCGCGGCATGGCGGATGTTGGCCACGCCTTTGCGCCGCTTTTTGCTCCGCAAACCATCGCGGTGGTCGGGGCCTCGGCCAGCGGCATCACGGCGGGCAATCGGTTCTTGCAACTTTTGGCCGAGACTGGGTTCGAAGGCCGGGTCTATCCTATTCACCCCAGTGCCACTGAGATCGAGGGGCACAAGGCTTTCGCCAGTCTCGCGGAGCTGCCGGAACCTGTGGATTATGCCTATCTGACGGTTCCCGCGGACCGGGTCGAAAAGGTTTTGCAGCAAGGGGCAGGACGCCTCCGCTTTGCCCAAGTCATGGCCAGCACCGAGCCTGATTTGATGCCCGCATGGGAAGCCCGCTTGGGCGCGCTGGCTCAAGACGGCGGGTTTCGCTTGATCGGGCCGAACTGCATGGGCACCCATGCCCCGCGTGGGCGGTTCACCTTCATGGAAGGGGCCGATTGCACGCCGGGGGCGGTGGGGATCGTCAGCCAAAGTGGCGGGCTTGGCATGGATATCCTTCGCCGGGGCCAGACGCTGGGCCTGCGCTTCAGTGGCTTGGTCACCGTGGGCAATTGCGCCGATCTGGACCCGTCGGACCTGCTGAAGTTCTACCTTGCCGATCCCGAGACCCGCGTCATCGGCCTTTATATTGAGGATGTGAAGGACGGCGCGCGGTTCCAACGCCTGTTGCGCGCCAACCAAGGCTGCAAGCCTGTCGTGCTGCTGGCGGGTGGTATCACCGCGCAGGGACAGGCGGCGGCGGCTTCCCATACCGGGGCCCTGGCCGGCTCGCCCGAGGCATGGCGCGCCTTGGCGCGGCAATCGGGGGCGGTGCTGACCGAAACGCTGGACATGTTCCTGGCGATGCTGGGCCTGTGCCTGTGGCTGCGCCTTGGTGGGCCCCGGCCAGAGGCGGGCGTGACCCTGTTTGGCAATGGCGGGGGCGCCAGCGTGCTGGCGACGGATGCTTTGGAACGCGCAGGCTTGCATCTTGCGCAGCCCAATGCACAAGCTCGTGCTGCCTTTGCTGCCATCGCCCTGCCGCCGGGGGCCAGCCTTGCCAATCCCATCGACCTGCCCGCCAGCGTGCTGCGGCAGGAGGAAGGGCGCGTGACCGCCCGCATCCTGGAGGTCAACGAACGGCTGGTTGCGCCCTATGCCACTCTTGTGCACCTGAACCTGCCGGTAATCATGGGCTACCGGCATGTGCCGAATTTCCTGCCCAATCTTCTGGATGCCGTATTCGGGGGCGCAGGGACGGGCGGGCACCGCTTGCTGGTGCTGCGGTCGGACCGCAGCGACGAGGTCGATGCTTGGCGGCGCATCTTCCGCGCCGAGGCCGCAGCGCGCTCTGTGCCCAGTTTCGACGAAATACCCGAGGCCATTGCCGCTTTGGCCGCCTTCAAAGACTATGAATGCTTTTTCCAAAACGCCGCAGCCGTTATGCCTGCATCTGCATCAAAGCGCGCGGAACAATGAAGGAAAGCATGATGGTTCAAAAATCGACCGCCCCGGACGCCAGCCTTGACGGGCTATTGCAGCAGTTCAAGCAGATCGGGTTTACGGAATACGAAGCGCGGGTTTACATCCAGCTTCTGCGCCAAAGCCCCGCCACAGCCTATGAAATTGCAAAGGCCTGCGGTGTGCCCCGGCCCAATACCTATAATGCGCTTGAATCCCTTTCAAAGCGCGGCTCGGTTCAGCCTGTCAGCGAAAACCCCATGCGCTATGTCGCAACCCCGGCGGATCGGCATTTAAACGCCATCGTGCGCCAGACCGTGTCGCTGTGCGACACGCTTGCCCAAGAGCTCGCCCGGCTAGAGACGCCCGAAGACGATCCGTATGTCTGGAACGTGCAGGGCGAGACCGCCATTGGCCGCAAGATCGACGAATTGATCGGGGACGCCACCCATACGATCTGGATCAAGGCCAGTTCCGAGTTTCTAAGCGATCACAGCGATGCGCTTCGCGATGCGGCAGCTCGCGGCGTGCATATGCTGATCGTGATCTTCGGCAGCGATCCCGATGAATTCTGCTTTTCGCCCAATTGCCGGGTCTATTTGCACGAAAATACCGGCGTTCGCATGGGCACGGCGGACAACCTGTTCACGCTTACCTTCGACATGGCGCAGGTTTTGACAGCCGCCACCGATAATTTGACCGCCTTTTACACCCGCAATCACGCGGTGGTGCAGATGGCCAATACGCTGATCAGGCATGATTTCTACATGGCCGAGATCAGCGCGAAATTTGGCCCGCAGATCGACGAGGCCTTTGGCCCGCATCTGCGCAATCTGCGTTTGAACAGTTTTACCGAGGCGCAAATCGCCTCCTTTCGCCAGATGACCGGGGTCCCCTGACGCCTCGTCATGCGGTGGTCCCGGCGCATGGTATGCGCGGCAAGGGAGGTGCCGCCAGTAGCAGGACCAGAGTATCATGGGAGGATACGACATGACAATCACGAGAAGACTTGGCCTTATTGCGGCAATGGCCGCGGGACTGGGCTTTGGCAGCGCTGCCATGGCCCAAGAATACCCCAATAAACCAATCAACTGGATCATCCCGTTCTCGGCGGGATCGGGTGCGGATACCTTTGCCCGGACCTTGATCCGCGCGACCGAACAAGTGCTCGGCGTTCCGATTGTTCCGATCAACCGCGAAGGTGGCGGCACGGCCATTGGCACGGCCTATGCGGCGGCCCAAGCGCCGGATGGCTATACCATCTTCAGCCAGTCCGACACTCTGGCGCTGGGTCTCGCGGCGGGGCAATGGCCGGTAACGGTGGACCAGATCGAAGGCGTGGCGCGGGTCAATGCCGATTACAAGGCGCTGATCGTGCCCGGCGGCAGCCCGTTCCAGACCTTCGAGGAATTCCGCGGCTATGTGCTGGCCAATCCCGGCACAGTGCGTTTGGGCGGCGTGGGTGCGCGCAGCTGGTCTTCGGTTTTCGCCAACAAGCTTCTGGCCAATATGCAAGCCGACATTAACTACATCCCCTATGATGGAGGCAGCCAAGTGGTCTCGGCCATCGTCGGCGAGAACATCGAAGCGGCGGTGATCACCAGCAGCAATATCAACGCCCAAGTCGATGCGGGCGATATCCGTATCCTCGCCATTAGCCTTGGCCAGCGCAGCGCGGATCGTCCCGATGTGCCGACCTTCGGCGAAATCGGCTATGCCGATATGGCGGACGACCTGCTGTGGCGCGGTGTCTTTGCCCCCGCAGGTATACCGGATGAGATCAAGGCGGTGCTGTCGGCGGCCATCGAAGAGGCCATCGAGGATGCGGGCTGGCGCGAATACATGCAAAGGCAGCGCCAGCAAGACGCCTTCATGCCCCATACCGAGTTCGATGCCTTCCTCAAACGCGTTGTGGCTGGATACGAAACGGGTCTTTAAGCCAAATCCGCTGCGGTCTAAGGACTGATCCTAGCCACCAACGGCCCGCCCCCACCGGGTGGGCCGTTTTTGCAACAGGACTGACCCGATGCAAATCCAAAAGCATACCCCACGGATCGCGATCATCGGTGCCGGGGCGATTGGCAGTTACTTCGGTGCGCAGATGCTGCACGCGGGGCTGGACGTGACCCTGTTCGATCCTTGGGCCGAGCATGTTGCCCATGTGCGCGCGCAGGGGGTCACGCTGGTCACCATGCCACCCGATGCGCCCGTGACCGCGCATGTCGATCTGCGCGGCATCGGTGCGGTGCAAGCGCTGGTGCGCGAGCGGCCCATTGATGTGGCCTGCATCGCGGTGAAATCCTACGATACGGTTTGGGCCACGCAGCTGATCCTGCCGTACCTGTCCCCAACCGGCGTGGTTGTGTCTTTGCAAAATTCCTTCAACGAGCCGCAGATCGCCCAGATCGCGGGGGTCGAGCGCACCTTTGGCGTGGCGATCAACGCGCTATCTTGCGACCTGACCGGTCCGGGCATGGTGCTGCGCAATTCGCCCGTGGGGAACCTGGATATCGGCGCTATGGACCCCAGCCAAAACGAGAAGCGCGATGCGCTGGTTGCTTTGTTCGCGGGAGTCGAGACGTCCCGCGCGGTCGATGATCTGGCCGCCTCGAAATGGTCCAAGCTGGTGATCAACGCGATGCGCAACGGGCTTTCAGGGCTGACCGGCATGACCGGGGCCGAGCGCGATACAAATCCGCAGACCATCGACATCGGCATCCGGCTGGGCGCGCAAGCCGTGCGTGTCGGGCGCGCGATGGGGCTTGCCTTGGTCGACACGGCCTATCCCTTCGACATGCTGGTTGCCGCCGACGAAGGCGGCGCCGAGGCGGGAGGGATCATTCGCGCGCGCATGGCCGCAATCGCCAATGGGCGGCGCAGCGAACAGCTTCCGTCCATGGCCCAAGACATCCGCAAGGGGCGCCGCACCGAGACCGACATGATCAATGGCTTGGTCGCGCGTCAGGGCCGCGCCTTGGGCGTCGAGACCGGCTTGCACCAGCAGGTCCACGAG
>JBASXE010000363.1:0-2816 GCA_049276875.1 Roseovarius sp.
TGCTTTGCGTCGGTGGTGTTAGTTACGACCTGGTCGTCTCGTCGCTCTGTTCAGTGGGTGTGCTGGCTTCTGATGGCGTTGTTTTGTTTTTATGTGGCTGGCGAAGAAATCAGCTGGGCTGAGCGAATTACCGGTTATGGCGTCATTGCTTTGCGCGAATCCAATGCCCAAAGCGAGACTAACCTTCACAATCACGAGATTGTGCAGGGGCTTCTGCACTTTTCATTTATTGCTTCCGGCTTGTTCTTTGGCTGGTTTGGTTGGAGATTCTGGCCTGCGATTCGAGCCTTTCCCGCCCGCGACCTCAGTCTTTATTTTCTGTTCGTTGCACTGTTCTATGCCTACTGGGACCTTTCGTGGATGACCTTGGGTGAGCGTATACGCAATGATCAGGAGGCAATTGAGATCTTGATGTCAACGGGTTTGTTCCTGCATTGTTTTCGATCTGCTCGTGGGGTTGCTTCGAAGTAAGCCACCGATAATCGTTTGTCTAAGGCTTTTTGATCTGTTTTTCAATCGCTTGCACGGCTGGTTTAAGGCTGCTGCTCAGGCCAACTGCTCCCCGCAAATCGAAGCATGTTGCACGGGCTAGGTCGCGAAGGGCTTGAAGCACGAGCTTCTGATCCCTGTCAGAAGCATGATTTAGACTTGTGTCAGCATGGCCTGCTGCCTGGCATGTTTTCCAGTTGGCAATGCTCACAACCGAGCGATAAGCGCTTGCCCAGCTTCCTTGCCCCTCCAGAGATTCAAGGCTTGTAAAGTGCTTTTCGGCTTGATCAAGTCTGTTGTTAATCGTAGCTAGTAGCGCCAAGCTCCATAGAGCATTGCGATCGGTTGGTTTGTCTTCAAGTTGTTTTGTAGCCCAGTTCCGTACGCGCTCCTGATATTCAAATTGTGGGTCCAGCAGGTGCCAAGTTCCAAGTTCGTTGAAGATTGGCGCGAGCCCTGAAGGTCCGCGTTCCATTTGGCGGGCATGTTCGATGAACTGCAAATCCAGTCGTTCTGGCTGCGGCGCGCTCTTGCTTCGTCGCCAGAGTTCAATCCGTCGGCCACCCGACCAGGGCCAGGTCTGCACTCGCTCGAAGCGTGAGTCGAGTCTCACTTGCCGGCTGAGAGCGCGCGCTGATTGACGGGATGTCCCCTGGTTCCCTGTTGCTAAGACCCACCAGCGACCCTGATCGAGGGCAAGGCTCTCTTGTCCTGGGCTTCGGCCCAAGCGACGGGCCTGAATCTGCCCGCCGTTGAGCTGGCCCAGATAGCTGAGCGTTTGCTCATTCAATGCACGTTCGCTGGCTGTCAGCAACATAGTTGTGGGCTTATCACCTGCCTGTTTGCGGATCGCCTCAATCACAGCCATCGCTGGAGAACCTGGTTTATGGGTCACGGCCTGCCAGCGCTCCTGAAGACTGAGGGCTGCGGCTGCGCCAAAACAAGCTGAGATCAGGAGCCATTTTTGGGGATGGCTCCAATGTGGGGGCATTCTTTCGATCAGTAGTAGCCAGCCCTGGGCGATCAATAGAGCCAACAGAGGAAGAACGGGTGCGATGTATCGAGCGTCTTTGTTGGGACTGAGGCTTGTGCAAAGCCACCCCGACAGTGCGACCCCGATCAACCAGGCCCAGCCCGACGGAAGCCTGCGAACTGGCTGCCGAAGCACGCTGATGAGCCCCCGTCTTTCCCTCCAGCCGCTCAGGAGCGCACCGGCAATGCCTCCTGCGATCAGCAACTCGCCTAGCTGAGAGGGCCAGAGCCGGGGATACCAGATCAGGCTTGCTAGATCGTTCAACCCTGGATCTCCTTCCTCGGCGCCCGAGGTCAGAACGGCTCGTTCGGTTCCCCCTAGCGTGCTGATCCAGTTGTGATGAAGCCAAGGGGTGAGCAGAAGCAACACCAACACAAGGCCCACGAAGAATTGCTGGCGCCGCCGAGGCTCACGAAGAGCCTGAAGGCCACTCCAAAGAGCTGGCAGGGCAACAATGAGTAGAGCGCTCTGCTTAATCAGAAGGCCCGCCGCGATGGCCCCTGCTGCCATCACTGCCTGATGCCATCGTCCACCCAACGGATCTTGGCTCTGCCAGCGATACAGCAGCCAAAGGGCCAGGGTGGTGCTGGCTGCCAGAGGAAGGTCGAGGCTGAATTCCACGCGGTGCTCTGCCATCGCTGGAGCGATGGCAACCACCAGAGCGGCGAGCAACCCAAGTGATGGACCCTTGAGCTGGCGGCCCCAGCAGGCCACTGTGATCAGGAGTACGCCGTGCCAGAGACTGAGCACCCAGCTCGCCTGGGCAGGCCCATCACCAGCGACGGCGATGACGGCACCACTGATGAGTGAGGAAAGCGGAGGGATCTTGGGTGAAAGATCTAGCAGTGCGGCCCAGCCGAGCCAGCGGCCTTGTTCCAGTAGGCCTAACCCTCGCCCGTGTTCGATCGCGCTGCTGAGGTATTCAGCTTGATCCCAGGATGGCAGGCTTTGGTCGGCGCTTAGCCAGCTGCGATCAATCCAGGTGCTAACCAGCCAAAGGGCCAGAATCGCCGTCCACCAAAGTGGTCTGCGAAGCCGGCTTGCTAAGGGCATCACTTGGAAGAACGCACCAGATTTCTGCGTTTTGCCCAGATTCTGGTGTGCATCAAAAGGCCCCAGGCAATGATGAATTCATAAATTTCTTGATGATTCTGAACAGTGATTGGGCAATGGCCTTCCTTGCGGCAGAACTCAAACCCCAAGTACCAGACTGCAGGAATCAGAAAGTAAAGGCATAGTCGTCGATCTGGGCTGATGGGGGAGGGTTTGCTGATCCAGCTACTGAGCCCCAAGG
>JBASXE010000364.1:0-1677 GCA_049276875.1 Roseovarius sp.
AAACTGGCCCACACTGGCCTCAGACTGGACCCAAACCCATCCTAGACTCAGCCTAGTTGCAGCCAAAACTGATCCAGACCCATGCCAAGAGTTCACGCAGACCTGTCAAATTGGGTCGAAGCAGTCCAGCAAAACAATGGGTTTCCAGGGTCCTAGAAATGGGACCGAAAAATCGATCCAAAACTGACCCCCCTTGGGCGTCCTAAACAGTTGCTCTCAGCATGTTCGCAACTCACATGTTAGCATCAACAAGTGATTTGCTATATGACAGCATGAAACATGATTTGTACATTTCCTGCTTACAACAACCTTCCTAGATATTCTACACGTCATCATAACCGAGTCGAGCGAACTGATCCTGTTTGAGAGAAGGTCTCTAAACAGAAGCCCTGCCAGCGCGATTGAGCCCCCGCGACTGCCGACTGGGAATGTTTTAGGAGTTGTGCCTAACTTTCGCAGCGTGGGCTAGAAAGGTGAGTGGAGCCAAATAGTATGCACTGTAATGCTGTGAGTGGAAGTAAGCCAACCATAATCCTAATTGGGCAGCTCTGCCGACTTGACCTGGGGGCCGATTCTGGGCCTATTTTTCGGGCAAAATTGGGCAAGCTTTTTGTGCCAAATTTCGGAAAATGGCGGCCCAGTTTTTGGGCCGCAAATCTGGGCCCCAGACTCGGCGTCCCTATTAAAAAATTAATAGGAACCGATTTCGCGGCCGGTTTTTGGGACCAAAAAATGGACCATTTTTTGGGCCGCGAAGTTGGTCCCTGGGCCAATTTTTAAGCGATTTTTTGGCGCCAAAGTGGGCACCTTTTTGGGCACCTTTTGGGGTGCCTAAGCGGGCTTCAAGCCAGCAAAGTGTCGCCAGGCCTTCGTGTGCCTTTAAACGAGCTTTTTGTCTCGCGTGTCCTTGCTTCCTGCGTTCCCTGAAGCTTCAGACTAAGGTGATTTTGCGTTCTTGCCGTGGGCAAACTGCACACGGGACGCAGCGACCAAGGCAGGCAGAACGCTTATTTACACCAACCAACCTGCAGCAAAGATGCAGATGACACCTTGAACCGATGTACATATTTGTAGATGACGCGCTTCATTCGAATAACAGTGTTTGGGCAACAGGTTTTAGCAACACACAAACAACAAGCATACGATCACTTGTGCTGATCTCGTTGTCAACATAACACCCTTGGCAACTGTTTAGGACGCCCAAGGGGGCACAGTTTTTGATACATTTTTTAGGACTCAATTCTAGGACCCTGGAAACTGATGTTTTTGCAGGCACCACGCCCATCAGTTCTGTGCTCTGACTCGCCCCTCATGGCAGCAATTTTTGATCGTGTTGCGCATCGAGAGGCAAGGTAAGGCGAGCCATGAGGTTAGGCCAGACGAGATAGTGGGCGAACTGGGCGAATGCGATGCGAGCTGAGCTGGGCTGAAGCAACGCAAGGCGAGGCGAGGCGAGGCGAGACAAGACGAGCTGCGAAACGAGCCAAGCTCCTGCTCCTGCCCCTGCTCCTGCTCTTGCTTCTGCTCCTGCTTCTGCTCCTGCTCCTGCCCTTGCTCCTGCCCTTGCTTCTGCTTCTGCTTCTGCTCCTGCTCCTGCCCTTGCCTCTGCTCTTGCTCCAGAGGCCAGCAGCCAGCAACCAGCAGCCAGCAGCCAGCAGCAAGCGACCAGCAGCCAGC
>JBASXE010000365.1:0-2072 GCA_049276875.1 Roseovarius sp.
CAAGAATGGTGTGCGGTATCACGTGTGGGATGATGGAGAGATTCACAGGATTGACATGAGGGACGGCAAAGTTTTTCAGCGTGACCTACTGATTGCCAGATAACTATATTCAGTAACAGTAAATTTGCCGTGGATGGCGGCTTGAAAGTAAGTAGGTATTTGATATGAAATTTTTACTAGGATTATTGTTGATCTTCACAGGAATTGCCATAGGTTTTTACGTTGGATTTTATCTAATGTTTATTGGTGGATTAGTCAGTTTCATAGATGGTGTGAAGTCTGATCCAGTGGACTCTTATTTAATTGCTATTGGCATCGCAAAATTCTTCTTTTCAGGATTGTCTGGGTTAATGACATTTGCACTGTTTTTTATTCCGGGAAGTATTTTAATTGAGTTGCCAAAGCAATGGCATAATTAGGTACTAAATCCTTGCAAACCGAGATAAGCATCACTCGATTGCAATATTTTTTCGGTGCTTTAAGGATTTCAAGCAATGATGGATAGTAGAACTAATGAGGCCGCGATGGAAGCTGGATATGAACAAGTATTCGATGATGATAGTGGCGAGGTTCTATGGGTTAAATCAAAGGTAAATAGCCAATGAGATACATTCATCTAGATGATCAAGCCATAGCTATTGGCGGGACTAACCTAACAAGCCTATCAATCCTAGAATCAAGGATTGGTGATGTCCAGTCCATATCATGTGGGTCTCTGACTATTGATTTTATCAACAATAACCTTGACAAAGTCTGGATTATCGGTAATATAATGTCACTAATGCAGTTAAATCCTGCTGTAGCGGACACATTATTCTCATTAACACATTTTGTGAAGCTTGAGTTTGATTACAACTTCTGCCCATATAGAGGGGAGGTTTCTCATCAGGTTCTGGGTAAGTGCAATTGCGAATGCCCTTATGGCGTTACTGGTGTGCAGCAACTGGCTAGAATTTATGATTTGATTATCCACAACGCATCACACATTTTCTTTATGTCTGAGCGACAGAGGGCTGTGTACTCAACCCACCTTCCATTAATGAATTTTGATAAAACGTCAATACTATCTTCATGCTTCTCAACAGAGTCTCTAAAAAAGATGGAGGAGTTTAGAAGTGTGAGTAAAAATGGTAAATATGCTATATTATCTGGCTTTGGTGGATGGCATAGTCAAGCAAAAGGTTTCGAGGACGCAAAATCATATTGCGAAATCAACAAAATCGAGTATGATATATTGCCGATTCAGGATCATCATCAACACCTAGCTTCACTAAGTCAGTATAGTGGTATTGTGTTTTTACCTATAATTCATGACACATGTCCTAGGTGTATTATAGAGGCAAGATTAATGGGGTTGGGCGTTGTGACTAATGTTAACTCACAGCATACCACAGAATCATGGTGGGGTTTATCAATCGAAGAGTTGGGATCTTACTTGGCCAAGAGACCATCTTATTTTTGGAGCGTAGTAGATGAAAATTGCAGTCCTAATACCAACTAGAAATTCCGCAGATACGCTATCAAGGGCCATAGACTCTGTCGTAAACCAAACGTTTTTTGATAAGCCAGAAGTTGACTTTGATATCTACGTTGTAGATAATATGTCAGATGATAATACCAAAGAGGTGGTAGATTCCTACTTTAGGGTGTGTTCAATCGTTTATCTAAAGTGCGAGAAATTAGGCGTAGCTCACGCACTGAATGCTGGTATTGATGAGATACTAAAAGACGACGCTGTAGAATTCATTTTTAGGCTAGACGCGGATGACACTTGGAGACCTGAAAAGGTTGAAAAGCAGATGGTAATATTCCAGTACATCCCACAAGCTGGCATTGTTGGTACTGGAATGGATTTTGTAAATAAAGAACAGTCTTCTATTTTTGGCGTAATTTACCCAGAACTACATCACGAGATTCATGCTGCGTTATGCCAAAATAGAAACCCAATGGGACACCCTTCTGTCGCATTTAGGAGATCAGTTTTTGAGGAGGATAGGTACGACCAGACATATGTCGGTGCTGAAGACCTTGATCTTTGGATGAGACTTATCAAAAAAGTAATGTTCTATAAT
>JBASXE010000366.1:0-16090 GCA_049276875.1 Roseovarius sp.
CATGAGGGCACCATGGTGGCCGAGCTGATCGCGGGCGGGCATCCGCATCCGGTGAAGCCCGAAAGCATTGCGGGCTGCACCTATTGCCACCCGCAGATCGCCAGCGTCGGCCTGACCGAGGCCAAGGCGAAGGACGCAGGGCTGAAGATCAAGGTCGGGCGGTTTCCCTTCATGGGGAATGGCAAGGCCATCGCGCTGGGCGAGCCTGAGGGCATGATCAAGACGATTTTCGATGCCGGCACCGGCGAGCTTCTGGGCGCGCATATGATCGGGGCGGAGGTGACGGAGCTTATTCAGGGCTATGTTGTGGGCCGCCAGCTTGAAACGACCGAAGAGGACCTGATGAACACGGTCTTCCCGCACCCCACGCTGAGCGAAATGATGCACGAATCTGTTTTGGACGCCTATGGGCGGGTTGTGCACATCTGAGGGCGGTTGGAGGCTTTGCCCCGCCGTGCAGAATTGGGGGCTCTGCCCAGCGTGCAGAATTGGGGGCTCTGCCCCCGGCTGAAAATCCAGAGAATTTTCAGCGCTCCCCCGGGATATTTTAGGCAAGAAGATGAGGGGGCTTGGCCGCACGTATCGCCCGTGCGATGCTCCGCAAGGGCAATAAAGGCGGTGCAATGACCTCTCTCAACCGTATCGTGATGCAGCAAACCTCGCGCGCGTGGCTGGAGGCGTTGCCCCTGTCCGAGATGGATGCGGCGGAGATTTCCGGCAAGAACGGGCGGCGCTACCCGTTTCGCAGCTATGAGCGGTTTCGGTTTCCGAAATACGACATATGCAAAGGGCCGTTCGAGGATGCGGACGGGCTTGTCCACAAGTTTGATATCGTGCTGGCCAATCAGGTGTGGGAGCATCTGGACAGGCCTTATGCGGCGACAAAAAACGTGCTGCGGATGCTGCGGGTGGGGGGGTATTTCTGGCTCGCGGTGCCATTTTTCATCCGCTACCACGGCTCGCCTGTGGATTGTTCACGGTGGAGCGCGCGTGGGTTGACCAATCTTTTGGTTGAGGCGGGGTTTGAGGAAGAGAATATCCGCGCCGAGCAATGGGGCAACCGCGCGGCGGCGGCGCGCAATCTCGAGGACACGTGGCCACCCTCCTATGATCCCGAGCGCGATGATCTGACCAATGATCCTGAATGCCCCATCTGTGCGTGGGCTTTGGCGCGCAAATAAGCGCGTTCACTCTTCGTTCACTTTTTTTGATTGGAGACTCGCGCGCGCGCCGCTATCTGTAACTCGGTAGTGGTCGGGGGGGCGGTATGGCTGAGCAGAAAAATATCGAGGTGCGCGGCGCGCGCGAGCATAATCTGAAGAATATCGACGTGGATATTCCGCGCGATCAGCTTGTGGTGATCACCGGGCTTTCGGGCTCGGGCAAGTCGTCTCTTGCGTTTGATACGATCTATGCAGAAGGGCAGCGCCGTTATGTCGAATCTCTGAGCGCATATGCGCGGCAATTTCTCGATATGATGGAGAAACCCGATGTGGATCATATCAGCGGGTTGAGCCCTGCCATCTCGATTGAGCAAAAGACCACCTCGAAGAACCCCCGCTCGACTGTTGGCACCGTGACCGAGATTTATGACTATTTGCGCCTGCTTTTCGCGCGCGCGGGCACCCCCTACAGCCCCACCACCGGCAAGCCCATCGAGGCGCAGCAGGTGCAGGATATGGTCGACCGGATCATGGCACTGGAGGAGGGGACGCGGGCGTTTTTGCTCGCCCCGATCGTGCGCGACCGCAAGGGCGAGTACCGCAAGGAGTTTTTGGAGCTACGCAAATCGGGTTTCCAGCGGGTCAAGGTAGATGGCGAATTCCATGAGTTGGACGACCCACCCACGCTCGACAAGAAGTTCCGCCACGATATCGACGTGGTGGTGGACAGGATCGTCGTGCGTGAGGGGCTTGAGACGCGGCTGGCGGACAGCCTGCGCACGGCGCTTGATCTGGCCGACGGGATTGCCATTCTGGAGACGGCACCCAAGGAAGGTGACCCGGAGCGCATGGTGTTTTCGGAGAAATTTGCCTGTCCGGTCAGTGGGTTCACCATCCCCGAGATTGAGCCGCGGCTCTTTTCCTTCAACGCGCCATTTGGGGCCTGCCCCGATTGTGACGGGCTGGGGATGGAGCTTTTCTTTGACGAGCGGCTGGTTGTTCCGGATCAGAACCTGAAGATTTATGACGGCGCACTGGCCCCGTGGCGCAAGGGCAAGAGCCCGTATTTCCTGCAGACTATTGAGGCGATTGCGAAGCATTACGAGTTCGATCAGAACACCCGCTGGAAGGACCTGGCGCCGCATGTGCAGCAGGTTTTCCTGCACGGCTCTGGCGACGAGGAAATCTCGTTTCGCTATGACGAGGGCGGGCGCGTCTATCAGGTGAGCCGCGTCTTTGAGGGTGTGATCCCGAATATGGAGCGGCGTTACCGGGAGACGGATAGCAACTGGATTCGTGAGGAATTCGAGCGTTATCAGAACAACAGGCCCTGCGGAACCTGTGAGGGATACCGTCTGCGCGAGGAGGCTCTGGCGGTCAAGATCGGATCGGGGAAGGGCCTCATGCACGTGGGGCAGGTCGTTCAGATGTCGATCCGCGAGGCGCTTGAATGGGTCACCGACGCGCCTGAGCATCTCAGCAAGCAGAAAAACGAGATTGCCCGCGCGATTTTGAAGGAAATCCGTGAGCGGCTTGGGTTTTTGAACAATGTTGGCCTGGAATACCTGACACTCAGCCGCAATTCGGGCACGCTTTCAGGCGGGGAAAGCCAGCGGATCAGGTTGGCCAGTCAGATCGGGTCGGGCCTCACAGGGGTGCTCTATGTGCTTGATGAACCCTCTATCGGGCTTCATCAGCGTGACAATGATCGCTTGCTTGGAACGCTGAAAAATCTTCGAGATCAGGGCAATACGGTGATCGTGGTGGAGCATGACGAGGAGGCGATCCGCGAGGCGGATTATGTCTTCGACATAGGCCCTGGGGCTGGTGTGCATGGCGGTGAAGTGGTCAGCCACGGCACGCCGGATATGGTGGCGGCTGATAAGAATTCCATCACTGGACAGTATCTGTCCGGGGTTCGCCAGATTGCCGTGCCCGCCAAGCGGCGCAAGGGGAATGGCAAGAAGCTCAAGGTGGTGAAGGCCTCAGGCAACAACCTGAAGGACGTGACGGCGGAATTTCCGCTGGGCAAGTTTGTCTGCGTCACGGGGGTGTCGGGGGGCGGCAAATCCACCCTCACCATCGAGACGCTCTTCAAGACGGCGTCCATGCGTCTCAACGGGGCGCGTCAGACGCCTGCGCCCTGCGAGACGATCAAGGGTTTGGAGCATCTCGATAAGGTGATCGATATCGACCAGCGACCCATCGGACGCACGCCGCGCTCGAATCCCGCGACATATACCGGGGCCTTTACCCCGATCCGCGATTGGTTCGCCGGGCTGCCCGAAGCCAAGGCGCGCGGATACAAGCCCGGACGGTTCAGTTTTAACGTCAAGGGCGGGCGCTGTGAGGCGTGTCAGGGGGACGGTGTCATCAAGATCGAGATGCATTTCCTGCCCGATGTCTATGTCACCTGCGAGACCTGTCAGGGCGCGCGCTACAACCGTGAAACTTTAGAAATTAAGTTTAAAGGCAAGAGTATAGCAGACGTTCTTGATATGACGGTTGAAGATGCGCAAGGGTTCTTCGCTGCCGTGCCGTCGATCCGTGACAAGATGGATGCCTTGGCCCGTGTCGGGCTGGGATATATCAAGGTGGGACAACAGGCCACGACCTTGTCAGGCGGCGAGGCGCAGCGGGTGAAGCTCTCCAAGGAGTTGGCCAAGCGCTCTACCGGGCGGACGCTTTACATTCTTGATGAGCCCACCACGGGGCTGCATTTCGAGGATGTGAACAAGCTTCTGGAAGTGCTGCATGAACTGGTCGAGTCTGGCAATACGGTGATCGTGATCGAACATAACCTCGATGTGGTGAAAACCGCAGATTGGATTATCGATATTGGTCCTGAAGGGGGCGATGGTGGCGGTATGATCGTGGCCGCTGGCACGCCTGAGAAAGTGGCCGAGGTGGCGGAAAGCCATACGGGCCATTACCTCAAACCGATGTTGAGCGCACGAAAGATTGCGGCGGAATAGGGCGGCACTTTGGGCGATTAACCGTGTCCGCGTGCTTTAAGGTAGGGGAGCATCGCACTGAAATCTCGCCCTTTTCCGCCGTCCTTTTCTACGAAGGCCCTGTAGATTTCCAATGCGCGCGCACCCATCGGCGTGTCGGCGTCAGCGTCTTGGGCGGCGTCTGCCGCGAGACCGAGATCCTTGAGCATTAGCTCTGCTGCAAAGCCGGGTATGTAGTTGTTATCCGCGGGGCTCTTTGGTCCGACGCCGGGCGCGGGGCAATAGGCGTTGAGAGACCAGCTATACCCTGAGGAGGTGCTGACCACGTCGAACATCGACTGCCGGTCGAGGCCCAGCTTATCGGCCAGCGCGAAGGCCTCGCAGGTTGCGATCATCGTCGCGCCCAGGATCATGTTGTTGCAGATCTTGGCCGCTTGGCCATTGCCCGCAGGGCCGCAATGCACCGATTTCTGGCCCATAATGTCGAAAAGCGGTTGTGCCGTGGCCAGACCCATTGGGTCACCGCCGATCATGAAAGTGAGCGTTCCGGCCTGAGCGCCCCCGATCCCGCCGGATACCGGCGCATCGAGTGGCATGAGCCCTGCGCTGCTGGCATCCTTTGCCACGGCGCGGGCGCTCGCGACGTCCACGGTGGAGCAATCGAGCAGCACGGCACCACGCCGCATCACGGGGATCACTTCGGCGGCCACGGCGCGCAAAATAGCACCGCTGGGAAGCATGGTGATGACGACATCACGCGCGGCAGCGGCCTCGGCGGCGCTCGCGGATGTCCGCACACCGTCGAGCGATACAGGAGCCGTGTCGAAGCCGGTGACCCGGTGGCCCGCCGCTGTGAGATTGGCGGCCATTGGCGCGCCCATATTGCCCAACCCGATAAAGCCGATTTCCATGGCTAACCTTTCTTTTCAAACGATAATTCATGCACCCCGAGCGGTGAGAGCATCAGGGCCCTGGCCTCTTTTGGCACGCTGCCAAGGTCATGCTGCCACTTTGGTGCGCGGTCCTTATCAATGACTTGTGCGCGCACGCCTTCAATGAAATCTGAGTGTTCAAGCGCCCGAAACGTGAAGCGGTATTCAAGTGTCAGTGCCGTGCGAATACTGGCATCGGGCGCGCGCAATTGTTGGATCATTTGAACCGCGCAGGCCATGGCGAGGGGGGAGTTGCGCGCGATCATTTTGAGCGCGTTAGTGGCGAAGTCCGTGTCTCGGGAGGTTTTCAGCGCATGCAGGATATCGCCCAGAGTATCACCGCTGAAATGGGCATTGATGCAATCTTGCAAAGCTGGCAGGGTGGTTTCTCCGATTTGCACCGCGTTTTCCGCAAGGGCGTCAGCGTCCTGCCCCGCGATCAATGCCTCTTTGAGCTCTGGCCACCTCTCCATAGGGATCAAAAAATCGGCGAAGCCTGCGTAGATGGCATCCGCGCCCGCCATCCGTGCAGTGGTGAGGCCCAGATACTCCCCAAGCCGCCCCGGTGCGCGCCCAAGGATCAGCGATCCGCCCACATCCGGCACAAGGCCGATGGAACATTCCGGCATGGCGATTTGCGAGTTCGCGTCCACGACCCGGTGGGAGCCGTGGCAGCCAATGCCGACACCGCCCCCCATGGTGAAGCCTTGCAGGAAGCTGATCACGGGTTTGGGGTATTCCGCCAGCCGCGCGTTGAGACGGTATTCATCGGCCCAAAACCGTTGACCAAAGGAAAAATCCCCAGCCTTTCCAGCCGCATAGAGATCCTGAATGTCGCCGCCTGCACAAAATGCCTTTTCGCCCACCGCGTCGATCATCACATGCTTGATAGAGGCGTCATCCTCCCAATCCTCAAGGGCATGTTCGATCCGGCTGCACATGTCGTAGGTTAGCGCGTTGAGCGCGCCCGGACGGTCGAGCGTGATGCGGCCCGCTGTGCCTTCTTGGCGGATGTGGATTTGGTGCGTCATGGCTTGCGCACCATGTCGCGGGCCACGATCAGACGCATGATTTCATTGGTGCCTTCAAGGATTTCATGCACGCGCAGGTCCCGGACCAGTTTTTCGATGCCGTAATCGGCGAGGTATCCGTAGCCGCCATGCATCTGGAGGCAATCGTTGACGATGCGAGATCCGGCCTCGGTTACGAATTTCTTGGCCATGGCGCAATAGGTCGTCGCATCGGGCGCGTGGGTATCGAGCTTCCAAGCGGCCTGTCTGAGAAAGACACGGGCGGCTTGCAGATCGATCTCCATATCGGCGAGGCGAAATTGCAAGCCTTGAAACTGATCAATGGACTGCCCGAATGCTTTGCGCTCTGCCATATAGGTGATGGTCTGGTCCATCGCGGCCTGTGCGGCCCCGAGCGAACAGGCCGCGATGTTCAAGCGGCCACCATCAAGGCCAGACATCGCATATGTGAAACCTTTCCCCTCTTCACCAAGGATTTTCGATGTAGAAATATCGCAATTATCAAATTGAACCTGACGTGTGGGTTGGCTGCGCCAGCCCATCTTGTCCTCCAGACCACCAAATGAAAGCCCGGCGGTGCCGTCCTCTACGACAAAAGCTGAGATGCCCTTCGCCCCGTGCTCGCCAGTGCGGGCCATCACGATATAGGCGTCTGAATACCCGCCGCCCGAGATGAACGCCTTGGTCCCGTTGAGGCGGTATCCATCGGCCACGCGCTCGGCGCGGGTCTTGAGGGCGGCGGCGTCGGAGCCTGCGCCGGGCTCGGTCAGGCAATAGCTGAGCACGGTTTCCATCGCGATCACATCCGGCATGACGCGGGCCTTGAGATCTTCGGAGCCGTAGCGGTCGATCATCGCCGCGCACATGTTGTGAATGGACAAGAACGCGGCGACCGAAGGGCAGGCCATGGAAAGCGCCTCAAACACCAGCGTTGCGTCCAGACGGCTGAGATCCGCGCCGCCTGAGGCCTCGCTGACGTAAAGCCCGCCGAAACCGAGGGCTGCGATCTCGCGCCAGAGGTCTTTCGGGATCGTGCCCTCAGCCTCCCATTGCCGCGCGAAGGGCGCGATGCGGTCTTGGCCAAAGGCGCGGGCCATGTCGAAAATGGCGATCTGTTCTTCGCTCAGGGCGAAATCCATGGCGGTGTCCTTGGTGAGCGCGGGCAGTTGCGTCCGGGCCCGAGTATCCAGGCTTGTGGTTGGTTTGCAAGCCTCAGAGCCCGTCGTGAAAGGCCTCAACCAGATGAGAGACGACTGCGCGCAGGGCCACGCCCTTGGATGCGCCACCCTCGATTGCGGCGGTGTAGACCGCGCGCTGGCGATCCGCGCTGGTGCCGTTTGCGGCGATATCACGGGCGCGGCTCACTTCGATTGCAGAGCCGAAATGCACGGCATCCTCTGCGATCAACTCCAGCATTTCTTCCACGAGTTTGGGGAAGGGGACGACTTTGCCCACGCCAAAGTCAATCAACCCCTGGCTGACGCCGTAGCGCTGCGCGCGCCAACGGTTCTCGGCCATAAGGAAGCTGTCATAGGCACGCCAACGTTGGTTGCGCTGTGCCAGCCGCCAGAGCATCCGCGCCAGCGACTGGGTGAGCGCCGCAAGCATCAGCGCGTCCTCCATAGAGGGCTGCACGTCGCAGATGCGCGACTCGAGCGTTGGAAATTTGGAGGAGGGACGCAGGTCCCACCAGATTTTGGAACTGTCCTCGATCACGCCCAGATCGGTGAGGATGCCGGTGGAGCGTTCATATTCGCCAAAGCTGTTCATATGCGGCGGCAGGCCCGTGCGCGGCAGGTTGTCGAATACGGTGAGCCGGTAGCTGCCCAGCCCCGTGTCGTGTCCCTGCCAGAAGGGCGAAGAGCAGCTGAGCGCAAGAAGATGAGGCAGGAAGTAGCTGATCTGGTTCATCAAATCTACGCGCCGATCTGGTGCGTCTATGCCAACATGAACATGCATGCCGCAGATCAGCATCCGCTGGACCACGCCCGCAAGGTCGCTGGCCAGCGTGTTGTAGCGGTCCTTGTCGGTATGCTTTTGATCGCGCCAATCGGAAAAGGGATGGCAGGAGGCGGCGATGGGTGCGAGACCGTGCTTGCGGGCCTCTTCGGCGATGCAACTGCGCAGGCGTCTGAGATCCTCGCGCGCCTCGGCGACATTGGCGCAAACCTTGGTGCCGATCTCGATCTGGCAGCTGAGAAATTCGGGAGAGACCTGATCGCCCAGCCTGTCCGTGCAGGCTTGCATCAAGGCTTCGGGCGCCTCGGCAAGAGCGAGGGTTTCGAGATCAACGAGGAGGTATTCTTCCTCAATCCCGATGGAAAATGCAGGCTCTTGCTCGGCCATGAGGCACCTCTTTCCTGGCTGGTCTTGGTCCAGAAGACAGTGCCGCGCCGCATGTGCCAAGCAAAAAAACGCCGCCCGCCCGAGATCGGGGGGCGGCGCTTTGGGGTTTAGTCCATCGATTTGAAGTTGAACTCGCCGCCTTCTTTGATGCCGCTGGGCCAGCGGGCCGTCACGGTTTTGGTGCGGGTGTAGAACTTGATCGAGTCCGGGCCATGCTGGTTGAGATCGCCAAAGGCCGACTTTTTCCAGCCACCGAACGTGTGATAGGCGAGCGGCACAGGGATTGGCACGTTCACGCCGACCATGCCGACATTGACGCGGGCCACGTAATCGCGGGCCGTGTCCCCATCGCGGGTAAAGATCGCGGTGCCGTTGCCATACTCGTTATCCATGGCAATTTTCAGCGCCTCCTCATAGGTCGCGGCGCGCACGGTGCTGAGCACGGGGCCGAAGATTTCCTGCGTGTAGATGTCCATATCGGTGGTTACGCGGTCAAAGAGGTGTGGACCCACGAAGAACCCGTCCTCATAGCCCTGGAGCGAGAAGTTGCGGCCATCGACGACCAACTCCGCACCCTGCGCCACACCCGTCTCGACCAGATCGAGGATGCGCTTTTTGGCATCCGCGCTGACCACGGGGCCGAAATCCACGTCATCGCCAGCGGTGTAGGGGCCGACTTTCAGCGCCTCGATGCGGGGGATGAGCTTCTCGATCAGTTTGTCGGCGGTCTCCTCGCCCACGGGCACGGCCACGGAAATCGCCATGCAGCGTTCGCCAGCAGCCCCGAAGCCCGCACCGATAAGCGCGTCTGCGGCCTGATCCAGATCGGCGTCGGGCATGATGATCATGTGGTTTTTCGCGCCACCAAAGCATTGCACGCGTTTGCCGGAAGCTGCTGCACGCTGGTAGATATACTCGGCAATCGGGGTGGAGCCGACAAAGCCGATGGAGGCCACATCGGGGTGATCCAGAAGGGCGTCAACGGCCACTTTATCGCCGTTCACCACTTGCAGAAGGCCTTTGGGCAGGCCCGCTTCTTCGAGAAGCGCGGCCAGCATGATGGTGGCCGATGGATCACGCTCGGACGGCTTGAGAACAAAAGCGTTGCCGCAAACGATCGCGGGGGCAAACATCCAAAGCGGCATCATTGCGGGGAAGTTGAACGGGGTGATTCCGCCACAGACGCCCAAGGGCTGGCGCATGGAATAAAGATCAATGCCGGGGCCCGCGCTGTCGGTGTATTCGCCCTTCAGAAGATGTGGTGCACCGATGCAGAATTCCACACATTCGAGGCCACGGATCACGTCGCCCTTGGCATCGGGGATGGTTTTGCCGTGCTCGCGGCTGAGCGCCTCGGCGATTTTATCCATGTCGCGGTGCATCAGGTCGACGAATTTCATCATTACCCGCGCGCGTTTCTGCGGGTTGGTCGCCGCCCATGCGGGTTGGGCTGCCTTTGCGATTTGCACCGCCTGATCCAGTTCCTCGGAGGTGGCGAGGGGCAGTTTGCCCTGCACTTCGCCCGTGGCCGGGTTGTAGACGTCAGAAAAGCGGCCCGACGTGCCTTTGGTCAGCGCGCCGTTAATGAAATGATGCATCTCGGTCATGGGAATCCTCCTCCGGGTGTGTTTGGCAGACCTTAGTCTTGCGCAGATGGGGCGAAAAGCGGCAATGTTTCAAAGATGATTTGCAAAAATGCAAAGGGGGTCAATATGCAGCCGCATTGGGATGATTTGAAAGTGTTTCTGGCGGTGGCGCGCGCCGAGAGCCTGTCGGCGGCGGGGCGGGTGCTTAAGGTCGATCCGGCCACGGTGGGTCGGCGGATTGCGCGGCTGGAGCAGGCCCTGAAGGCGCCGCTCTTTGCCAAGTCGCCGCAGGGCTATGCGCTGACAAATGAAGGCCAGCGCCTGATGACCTATGCGGCGCGCGCCGAGCAGGAGATGATGCTGGCTTTTGAAGAAATGCCCGATCATTCGCGACAGCTTTCGGGGCAGATCCGCGTGGGCGCGCCGGACGGGTGCGCCAATTTCCTGCTGCCACAGGTCTGCGCCGAGATTGTTGAGCGCAATCCGGACCTGGAGGTGCAAATCATCGCCCTGCCACGGGTGTTTAACCTGTCCAAGCGTGAGGCGGATATGGCCATCGCGGTCAGCGCACCCACGGCGGGGCGGCTGAGCGTGCAAAAGCTTACCGATTATAAACTGCACCTTATGGCCGCGCGCAAATATATCCGTAATGCGGCGCCCATAAAGACCATCGAGGACCTGCGCCATCACCGGATGATCGGTTACATCCCCGATATGATCTTCGACAAGGAGCTTGATTACCTTGACGAGGCGGGCATCGAGAAGGTGCATCTCGCGTCCAATTCCGTGTCCGTGCAGTTCAATTGGATCAGACAGGGGGCAGGCCTGGGCTTCGTGCATGATTTCACCATGCCGTTCGATCATCGGCTGGTGAAGGTTCTGCCGAATGAGGTGAGCCTCACGCGCAGTTTCTACCTGATTCGCCATGCTGATGACCGCAGGCTGGAGCGGATGAACCGCTTTGCCGAGGAACTGGGCGAGGGCATTCGCCGCGAGGTGGCCAAGCTGGAGGCTGGCGGCTGATGCCTGAAAACTTGACAGGTCAGGTCCGCGCGGTCACGCTTGGGGCACTCAGAACAATAAAAAGGGGGAGGGGCCGATGTTGGTGCAACAAATCCTGAACGCGAAAAGCGATGCGCGCGTGGTGACCATCGCGCCGGGCACGTTGGTTGCGGATGCAGCGCGTATTCTGGCCGAGCGGCGGATTGGCGGGCTTATCGTCAGCCGCGACGGCGAGACGGTGGAGGGTATCCTCTCTGAGCGCGATATCGTGCGCTCTTTGGCGGTGCGCGGTGCGACATGCCTGACCGAGACGATTGACGATATGATGACGCGCAATCCGGTCTGCACCACCCCCGGCGAGAGCTCCGACAAGGTGCTGAGCCAGATGACGGATGGCCGGTTTCGCCATATGCCCGTGGTCGAGGGGGGGAAACTGGTGGGGATCGTGACCATAGGGGATGTGGTGTCCTCCCGGCTGACGGAGCTTGCGATGGAGAAGGATGCGCTTCAGGGCATGATCATGGGCCACTAAGCGCGCCTTTCGACTTGCAATTCCCAGCGCGCTGCGGCCTTCTGAGCATCAGTTTCAAAGCGGCGGAGGCATCCTCATGCGCATCGGTCTTTACCCCGGCACGTTCGATCCCATAACGCTTGGCCATATCGACATCATCCGCCGGGCAAGCGCGTTGGTGGATCGTCTCGTAATTGGCGTGGCGATCAACCGCGACAAGGGGCCGCTTTTTGCGCTGGAGGAGCGGGTGGCAATGATCGAGGCGGAATGTGCCAAGCTGAGCGCGCAGACCGGAACCGAGATTGTAGCGCATCCGTTTGAAAACCTGCTGATTGATTGCGCTCAGGATGTGGGCGCGCAGGTGATCGTGCGCGGCCTGCGGGCTGTGGCGGATTTCGAGTATGAATTTCAGATGGTTGGCATGAACCGCGCACTCAGTGATTCCGTTGAGACCGTGTTCTTGATGGCTGAGGCGCGGCATCAGGCGATTGCCTCGAAGCTTGTCAAAGAGATCGCCCGGCTGGGTGGGGATGTGAGCAAATTCGTGACGCCGGCTGTGAACACGGCCTTGAAAAAGCGGTTCGCGGCTTAACCTGCGCAATCAGCGCCAGAAGGCCAGCCACTCGATCAATTCTGTCATCTTGAAGCCCAGAAACACCGTCGCGGTCCAGTCTTGAAACCACCAATCCGCCGCTAAGGCCAGAAAGATCAGCGCGGCCAGCCATGCGGTGATCGTATTGGTCATGGTCCGGTCTTCGGGCGTTGTCCCTCAAGGTGAGGCCGCTCAAGCAAAACGGCCGCCCAACGGGATATGCCCGAGGCGGCCGTGTCGCGCAAGTTTTAGCGGCGTGGCTTAGCGCCCGAGGCGGCCCATCAGTGCCGCAAGGTCGGCCATACGCACCGAGAAGCCCCATTCATTGTCATACCACGCCAGCACCCGCACCAATGTGCCACCGACCACCCGTGTCTGGGCCGGAGCGAAGATGCTGCTTTCTTCGGTATGGTTGAAATCGATGCTGACTTTGGGTTCTTCGTCATAGCCCAAGATGCCTTTCAGGGGGCCCGCTGCGGCCTCGGCCACCAACGCATTCACCTCCGCCTCGGTCACGGATTTGGAGGCGATGAAAGTCAGATCCACCGCCGAGACATTGGGCGTGGGCACGCGAATGGCCGACCCGTCCAGCTTGCCCTTGAGCGCGGGCAGCACCTCTCCCAGCGCCTTGGCCGCCCCGGTGGAGGTGGGGATCATGCTCATCGCGGCAGCGCGCGCGCGGTAGAGGTCCTTGTGGCGGCGATCCAGCGTGGGCTGATCTCCGGTATAGGCGTGGATCGTGGTCATGATGCCGCTCTCGATGCCGATGCCCTCGTGCAGCACCTTGGCCAGCGGGGCGAGACAATTGGTGGTGCAGGACCCGTTGGAGATCATCCGCTCGGAGGCCAGAAGCTCCTCGTGGTTCACGCCCATCACGACCGTGCGGTCGACGTTCTTGCCGGGGGCCGACAGAAGCACTTTGCCCGCGCCTTGATCGAGATGCGCCTTGGCCTTCGCACCATCGTTGAATTGCCCGGTGCATTCCAGAACCACATCGACGCCGGACCAGTCCAGCTCGGACATGTCATAGGTCGAAAACATCTGCATCGGGCCACGGCCCAGATCCATCGTGCCATCGCCCAGCGTGATCTCATTGGCAAAGCGGCCGTGCACGCTGTCATATTTGATCAGGTGTGCTGCGGTCTCCAGAGGGCCTGTCGCGTTGACCTTCACGACTTCGATATCGTCGCGTGCGCTTTGGGCAATATGGGCGAGGGTGCAGCGGCCAATGCGGCCAAATCCATTGATGCCGATTTTGACGGTCATGGCGATGTCTCCTTTGGTGTTGGCCTTGCTATAATGCGGGGGCCCGGAGGCGGAAAGGCGAAAAGGGCGTGGGTGTGCGGTGGTAGCGATAACCGTTATCGATAAAAGCGACAGCCGCTGCTAGGCTCGGGGCGTGATGCGGCTTTGAACGGGAGTTTGAGGATGAACGTGGCGGACAAGGTGCGGGCGTTTGTGGATGCGGTGGAGGCGTCTTACGCGGCGCGGGTGACCGACCCGGAGGGACGGCGCTCCACCGGTGAGATTTTTGCGCGCTTGGGGGCGGAGACGCTGGTGCCCGATACGAGCGTTGAGCCCGAGCGGTTTCCGGTCTGCGACTGGCTCGACCATGTGGTGGTGCCGGAGGGCGATCTGAGTGCGGTGCTCGGGGCCTTCTGGGCGCTGGAGCCGCATCTGCGTTGGTATCGGCGCGACTGTGCGGCCTCGCGGGCGCTGCCGGGGTTTGCGGATGCTCATGCCAACGCGATGGTGCTGGGGCACGGAGCGCTGGTGCCGCATGAGCGCGTGACGCTGGGCCTGTCGCTCATTGCGCCCGGCACGCGTTATCCCGATCATGATCATCCGCCGGAGGAGACATATCTGAGCCTGAGTGAGGGTGAGTTCTTCCACGGCGACAGCGGATGGTTCACGCCCGGTATAGGCGGCACATTCCATAACACACCGGGCATTTTGCACGCGATGCGGTCGGGCGAGGGGCCGCTCTGCGCGGTCTGGGCTTTGCAAATTTGAGCCGGGTGTCCTCGCACACCGCGCGAAGACACCCATTCAGGGAAGACGTGGGGCGCTTTTAGAGCAGAGATTTCACCTTGGCCGCCACAGCGTCGGCTGTGATCCCGAACTTCTCGTAAAGCGTATCTGCCGGGGCGGACGCGCCAAAGCTTTCCATGCCAACAAATCCGGCCTTGGCCTCGCGGCCCCGCTCACCCAGAAGCCACGCGTCCCAGCCTTGGCGGACGGCCGCCTCGACACCCACGCGGACCGGCCCTGCGGGCAGCACGCGCTTGCGGTAAGCGTCATCCTGGGCTGCGAAAAGCTCCATGCACGGCATCGACACGACCCGCGTGCCGATCCCTTCGGCCTGAAGCGCATCGCGCGCGGCCATTGCAATCTCGACCTCCGAGCCTGTGGCGATCAGGATCGCCTGCCGTTTGCCGATCGCATCGGCGAGGATATAGCCACCTTGCGCCGTGAGGTTCTTCGTCTTGTGATCGCGGCGTAATGTGGGCAGGTTTTGCCGGGTCAACGACAGAACCGAGGGTGTTTCCTTGGTGCTCAGCGCCAATCCCCAAGCCTCCGCTGTCTCGACCGTATCGCAGGGGCGGAAGACCCATGTATTGGGCGTGGCGCGCGAAATCGCCAGATGCTCGACCGGTTGGTGCGTGGGGCCATCCTCGCCCAGACCGATGCTGTCATGAGTCATCACGAACACCGTCGGCACCCGCATCAGAGCGGCAAGGCGCATCGCGGGGCGGGCGTAATCGGTGAAACACATGAAAGTGCCGCCATAGGGGCGGATGCCGCCATGCAGGACCATGCCGTTCATCGCGGCGGCCATACCATGCTCGCGGATGCCCCAATAGACGTAGCGGCCCTTGCGGTTGTCCACGTCGAACACGCCCAGATCGGCGGTCTTTGTGTTATTGGACCCGGTGAGGTCTGCGGACCCGCCCACGGTTTCGGGCAGGATCGGGTTCACGACCTCCAGCACCATCTCGCTCGACTTGCGGGTGGCCACTTTGGGGCCTTCTTCACTGATCTTCTTTTTCAGCGCGCGGATGCGGGCAGTGAGGGATTTAGGCACGTCGCGCGCGAAGACGCGTGTGATTTCCTCTTGGCGGCGGGCGGAGGTCTCGGCGAGCCGCGCCTCCCAAGCGCCGCGCGCCTCAGCGCCGCGTGCGCCGATGGCTTCCCATGCGGATTTGATGTCGGCGGGGACCTCAAAAGGTCCGGTGGTCCAGCCATAGGCGGCCTTGGCCGCGGCCATTTGCGCGTCGTCGGTCAGCGCACCGTGGCCTTTGGATGTGTCCTGCGCCGCGTGGCCAAGGGCGATATGCGTCTCGCAGGCAATCATGGTCGGTTGGCTGGATGTCTTGGCCGCCGTCAGGGCCGCGTCAATCGCCTGCGGGTCGTGGCCGTCAATCTCGATCACTTCCCAGCCGGCGGCGCGGAAGCGTCCGGGCTGATCCGTGCGGTCCGAGAGGCTCACGGGGCCGTCGATGGTGATGTTATTGTTGTCCCAGAGCACGATGAGTTTCGACAGCTGGTGCCGCCCGGCCAGCGTGATCGCCTCTTGGCTCACTCCTTCCATCAAGCACCCATCGCCCGCGATGACATAGGTGTGGTGATCCATCAGCTTGGCACCATAGCGCGCGCGCAGGATTTCCTCGGCCATGGCAAAGCCCACCGCGTTGGAGATGCCTTGGCCCAGAGGCCCGGTGGTGGTCTCGATACCGCTCGCGTGGCCATATTCCGGGTGGCCTGCGGTGATGGCCCCCCATTGGCGGAAATTCCTGATCTGCTCCGGCGTCATGTCGGCATAGCCCGTCAGGTGCAGCAATGAGTAAAGCAGCATGGAGCCGTGGCCTGCGCTGAGGATAAACCGGTCGCGGTCAGGCCAGTTGGGCGCAGAGGCATCGAATTTCAGGTGCTTCTCGTAAAGCACGGTGGCCACATCGGCCATGCCCATCGG
>JBASXE010000367.1:0-2903 GCA_049276875.1 Roseovarius sp.
AGCGTGAGCTGGCTGCAAAAGGATCGACTGAAATCTCAACCGCAGATCGAGTTCAAGCGGTACGGGCGCACCGTGCGCTACGCGGTGGAAGACTAACACAATCAACCAGCACCGAAACCGGAACACCCGCTTCAGCGGCCCGGTCGAGGTGCGCCTAACATCCACGGAAGGATTTACCGGATGAATATTACTGAAAAATTGGAACACGCTCTGAAGCCCATCAACGACCCGCGCATCAGCGTGGATACAGGGGGTATCTACCTCGACGGCAAGTTGTTCGCGCCGCTCGTCGGCGGGCAGCTCTATTTGGGCATCGGCCCACGGAAGCGGCCAAAACGGGAGCCCGGCTTGGCGGTTTACACCAAGCGTGTTGACGTTGCGCGTCTCGCTCCTGGTGACCTGATGTTCCGCGTCGCTATCCCTAACCCTTCCGCATTCTGGAGCAAGCACGGCGAAACCATCAGCGCCGCAATTGCCGAGCACTTGATCGCCGAGGTGGACCACTGGCTAGAGAAAGACGGGGTGCAGTCATGATGAGCACCGCCCGTAACAACGTCATCCAATTGGAACAGCCACTTCTAGAAGCCCAAAATGAGGTCCACTACCGCGCAACCCGCTTTGAACAGCACGGCGGCTGGCACAATGAACAGTATTTGAAAAAGGCAGTCGAACGGTTGGAACGCCTTGAGGGCGAGGTGTAGTCATGAGCGACCTCGATCTCATCCGCAAGGTTGGCCGGGCGACACCTGGGCTATGTGGATTACCACGTCCTGTCGGAACGCGGCCCCTATTATGTCGGCACGACGCCCACGTCGAACGCCGTCATGCTGGGAGCCTTTGGCGTGTACCTCGACACCGTCTGGAAGTTCACCGCAGAGCAGAGGCTGGAATACGAGAGAACCAGACAACCGCGCAAACGCTCATCAAGACACGAACATGCCGCCGGGTAGGTAATGCCTGAAACGAAAACACCCCCGCCAAGAGGCGGGGGCATTCTAACACGAGAACTCAAACTTCGATCAACCGACAAACGGCCAAAACATTTCCCTGATGCACAGATAGGCCGGAAACAGGCGGGTGGCAAGTTCGGGTTCTCATCAACACTGGTGAGAAATCATATGCCGAAAGATACTTTTTCGATGGAACCGTGTTTTGAAACACTGCGCGGGGTTTTGGGTGATGCAGCGGAGTGCAATGCATTCCTCGTATGGCGTCTGTACCCGCGTGATGACGGGGGCGCAGATAAGACCCCAGTCGATCCGGCGTCGGGCAGAAAGACCACTCCGAACGCTGCAAAAGATCGTGGGATCCTGACACTTGATGAAGCTGAAGCGGCTTGGCGGGTACTGCGGGACAGCGGACTGCCAGTAGGTGTCGGCCTATTTCCGCCTCACACAAACGGAATGGTGAACGCTGGTGATCTTGATGATGTGATCAATGCAGACGGCACTGTGGCCGCATGGGCCGCAAAGATCGTCGCAGGCATTTATCACGAGACATCACCGTCAGGATGCGGCCTGCGGTTCCTCGTGTCCGATGTCGGCTCAGAGTTAAATGATCGATCAACAGGACGGGAACGGGTTCAGGCGGGCATCTATGGCCGTCTGACGAACAAATTCGTGACGATAACGGGTGCGGCGGCTGATGGGGCACCGCTTGAGCTGTTGCCCCTACCAGAGGCGAACGCGCAGGCGGTCTGGGACAGATGGGCCTCTGAGCGGCTGGATCCCAATAAACCAAGTGCTGGCAGGTTCTCAGGCGATTACCCGACAGGCAAGGCAGGTATGGATAAGGCGCTTGAGGATATCCGCAGTGGTGCCGCCCTGCACCCGGCCACGGAAGTCTATGTGACGCGCGCTGTTAACCAGAACATGGGATTTCAGGCAATCGAGGAGGAACTGCGGGCAGCGTATCTTGAGAGCGAAGTGAAGGGCACAGCGCGGTGGAATGCCCGATATCCGTCATCGATTGATGGGCTGATGGCATGGATGAAAAAGAAGTCGAAGGAGCGGGGAGCGCAGTCGGGGGTGAACCCGCTGTTGGATATTCCGACGCAGGAATGGGAGGCGCGGATGGGTAAGGCAAGGGAGGCCAGCAAGCGGGTAGCAGAGCGGAAGAAGACCTCGACGACGGAACCGACAGGCGTGGCAATATCAGGCGGCGCGCAGGAGGCTCTGAGGAAGGCCAAGGAGGCCGCAGACAAGGCGATGGCAGGCGTTGAGTACGCCGACCTGTCAGACGACGACAAGGACGCTCTGGAGGCCTACGGGCTGGATCTAGAGGTGGCAGAAACGCTTGAGCCGAAAGAACTGAAGGACGTCCTGGACGCGGCGATTGATGAAGCCCGCGCGAATGATGATAGCGTGATCGCGCAGGAAGCGATCGCTGAGATGCGGGCCGATAAGGTGATCTCGGACAAGATGTGGATGATTGATGAGATGCCCGTGCGGTGGCTGAAGGTGCAGGCACTGAACCTGATGGAAGCACAACCTGAGCCGACACCAGCGGGTGCCGCCATCACGTCAATCGCGACAGCAATCTTCGCGGCATCGTCAGGATATGTGTCGGAGTGGCGAAACAAGAAGATAACGCCGATTGAAATTATCGCCACCGTGCTGGTCAGGTCGGGAGTGGGTAAGAAGGACCTTGAACGGTGCCTGTCTACAACCACGCGGCTCTGTGGACAGATTGTCAGCGATCCTACGTCCCCGCCGCCTCTCCTGCGGGCGCTGTATACTCAATCGCAGAAAGTCGATCAGGGCTGCGCTAACATCATAACAGATGAGTGTTGGAAACTTTATGCGGCTATCTCAGGCACCAACCCAAACAGAAATCTGGTTGATTTAATCGCGCGTATCACGGCGATGTTTGGGGTCGAGACGGGATATGTCGAAGGTAAAGAG
>JBASXE010000368.1:0-1562 GCA_049276875.1 Roseovarius sp.
CCATGACGCCGAATTTGCCAGCCCGAACGGGTTGATGAAAGCCAAGGGCAGAGACGAGATTATTGCGATGTTCTGTAAGGTTCTGGCCGTGCGCGGGCCGGGATATCACTGGACCCATGACCACATCATCCGGTTTGATCGCGGTGGCGAGGACAAAGCCTCTGGTCTGCTGCTCAGTCACGCTGAAACTACGCCAAACGGAACCCAAAGCCTTGCGGCGATGAAATATGACGACGAATATCGCATCGAAGATGGTACATGGCGCTTCGCCAAACGCACAATCAGTTTCTTGTATTACGTGCCTGCCTCTGAATATGACGGCGCTTTGATGCAAACCAACCGCGTCCTTGCAGATGATAAACGCCTGCCTGCGGATTATCCCGAAAGCCTCGCAGCGTGGCAGGATTTTGATGCGAAATATATTGCTAGAAAATAAGGGAGAGAGCTCATGAGACCGATGGATGAAACAATGGATCTAGCGCGCCGCGCCGTTGATCATTACCTGAACCGCACTACGGATCAGGCCGCCGACACCTATGCGCTGGATGTGTCCGCCTATACCGACCCCGACCGTTACGCCCATGAGGTCCAGAAGGTGTTCAAGGAAAAACCCCTTGCGTTGGCCCTCTCCATCGAAGTGGCCGAACCCAACAGCTATACCGCCACCGAAGTTTGCGGCACACCTGTGATCGTCACCCGTGACGGTGATGGTCAGGCCCATGCCTTCCTGAACGCCTGCCGCCACCGCGGCGCGCCAGTGTGTGCCAACGGGCGCGGCGAACAACGCCAGTTTTCATGCCCATACCACGCGTGGGTATACGACATGAAAGGCAAGCTGATCAGCATGTATGGCGGCAAAACCTTTGGGGATGTCGATCTTGAGAAGCTTGGGCTTAAAGAACTGCCCTGCGCGGAAAAAGCCGGAATGATCTGGGTCTGCCTGACACCGGGTAAGACGTTTGATATCGACGCGTGGCTGGGCGATTTTACCTATGAACTGGAGACGCTCGATCTGGCGAACTGGCACCTCTATGAGCAGCGTGACATCGACGGCCCGGGCTGGAAAGTCGCGTGGGACGGCTATCTCGAGGCCTACCACCATAACACGCTGCATGCGGAAACCGTCGGCAAATACACTGTCGGAAATCTGATGCTGCACGACACCTACGGCCCGCATCAACGTATCGTGTTCGGGCGAAAATCTCTCAAGGAAATTGCGCGCGTAGAAGAAGACACATGGGGCGACCCTTCGGAACATATTCGCCTGATCCATTCGGTTTTCCCGAATACATCGATATCTGGCGTATTGGGCGATCACTGCCTAGTGAGCCAGGTTTTTCCCGGACCAACGCCGCAGACGACCGTCACGCGCCAGTCGATCATGTGCGCCAAAAAGCCCGAGACCGCCGAAGAGATTGCCCACACCAAAGCCTTTAGCGATCTGGTCCTGATGGCCGTCAAGGACGAAGACTATGATATGGGCTTCCAGATCCAGAAAACTCTTGGGTCAAAAGCCAATGAAGCCTTCGTGTTCGGCCGCAATGAACCTGCCTTGCAGCACT
>JBASXE010000369.1:0-7636 GCA_049276875.1 Roseovarius sp.
GGCGGGGAGCGGACGTTCGCTGCGCTTTGCATAGAGGTCTGCTATGCGGACAGAACGGACCTTGGATTTTCTATCTTCGCTGACGCAGCATTGCCTTGCATTTGCGGCACGACTGCTGGTGCAACACAGCGCGTATCGTCGATCCGGTTATTCATTGGCGTTGTTTCAGCTAAAATCGAACCCGTGCTTTCGCTGCGTGTGGATCGAACAAACAGAACGCAGGACTTCGTCCGCCTTATACTCTCTTGCTGGTCTCTCTTGTCACCGATCTGTTTGTGGTCCTTTATTAGCGAGACAAATTTCGGGCTTCGGCCTGCGCGACTGAACAGACCGCCTAGGGCTTAAATCAGATGTTTCTTCCCGTTGATCACGTGCAAAGCGAAAACGATCTGCCGAAAGGCTGCACCTTTGCGCCAAATGATTGGCGTATATTGTCAGGCTTTTGGCATCCCGTTGCCTTTGCCCACGATATTAAAGACGCCCCAGTTGCAGCGCGGTTATTGGACGTAGATTTGGTCATCTGGCGGACCAAGGACGGTGTCGCTGTCGCACGCGATCTGTGCCCCCATCGCGGTACGCGTTTAAGTGCAGGTCGGGTTGATGATGGCCAACTGATTTGCCCCATGCACGGGCTGCATTTCGACGGCTCCGGACACTGCTCGAAAATCCCGTCCAATCCCGATCAGGATGCCCGTGTATCGCCGCGCCTTCGTCTGCAATCATTGCTCGTGCAAGAACGCTATGGAATCGTCTGGACGTGTCTCGCGGCAAAACCCACGTGGCCGTTGCCGGAATGGCCGGGGATCGGGGATGACAGTCTCAAGAAGATCTTCATACCTTCAGACAC
This sequence comes from Roseovarius sp., assembly GCA_049276875.1. Lineage (GTDB taxonomy): Bacteria > Pseudomonadota > Alphaproteobacteria > Rhodobacterales > Rhodobacteraceae > Roseovarius. The sequence goes on from JBASXE010000369.1 coordinate 848, forward strand.
ATGGGCGGCGGCTGCCAGCCGACATGTCGAAAACTTCAATGATGTCGCGCATTTTCCTTGGGTCCATGTCAATACATTCGGCGGCGATGAAGATGATCGGATTCCCCCCTACGACGTTCATGAAACCGACCGCGGGCTGACGTTTGACCTTGGCTATGATGAAGGTTTCAACCGTTTTCCAGACGATGTCCCTGGCGATACCCGCCATGTGGTCTACACCTATGAGCTGACATATCCGTTCTCGACAATCATCATCATTCGTCCCAACGACAGTTGGTATGTCCAGTACTTCGCCGACACCGTTTGCCCTGTGTCCGCGCATGAAACAAAGGTTTTTCAGGTGGCTACGGATACGACGGGTGCTCCGGATGAGGATTTCCTGATCAAGGAAAGCATGATGATCAACAATGAAGACAAACCGTTGGTGGAAAACCAACACCCCGAGGACCTGCCGCTGGGGATCATGGACGAAGTGCATATTCCAGCAGACCGGATGTCAGTGACCTATCGGCGCGCCTTGGTGGAAAAGTTTGGTCTTGGCGCGCCGTTAAGCAGCTAGGGGATATTCATGAACCAGACGGATGACCTGAAACATTAGCCCTGTTCGATGTGTTCAGGCACGATCTACTGGGCAGAGATTGGCTGTGTGGTGTTTGGCATGACAGAACACAGGCTGGGTCAACTCACAGGTGATGACGAGGAAAACCAAACACAAGATCTGGACTGTCGCACGATCTTTGCGTCTGGTCGTCTTGCTGTTACTGTCAGAGGGCCATTCCCGGAGCTGGAGGACCAGATCGAGGCGCAACATGTCGCGTTTTGGGGTAAGGACAGATCGTCATGAGCGCTGCGTACATCTGTTTGGGCGGAATGTTCGAGCCGGACAGTTTTGTCGGTTGGATATGCCACCGCGCGCAACTGCTGGATTTGACGGGATCGGTACGGGCGCAGGGCACGACAGATATGTTCATCCATGTGCAGGGTCCGCAACCTTTGATAGATGCTATGGAAATGGCCTGCAGCCTTGGCCCGATAGACGCAAATGTTCAGAGAATCGAGGTGCAAACGATCGCGCCCAATCCTCGGCTGAAGGGCTTCGAGGTAATTTAGTGCCGCGCGAATTTGCGCTTATATGTTGATCGTTCGCACGAATATTGGGCGAAAATTCTGTGGGTAGCCCAGTTTCAGGCGCGTTTCTCTTTTCTTCGCTTCAAAAGTCGTCAGACTGAGGTGGAAGTGGACGGTAAGAAAATGCAAACGGCACCATTGGGATTATTGCGCGACCTCGACCCGAAGCGGGTGATGCGGGCGCAGGTGGGTGGTCAGGATCTTGTAGTCTGGCGCGCCAGCAATGGAGATGTCTCGGCCTGGGACAACCGCTGTCCGCATCGGGGCATGGCGCTCAGTCACGGCTTCGTCCGCGGTAACGATCTTGCCTGTCTGTACCATGGGTGGCACTACGGCAGCACAGGCGCGTGCAGCTACATCCCCGCCCATCCCGACCTAGACCCGCCTGAAACGATCAAGACCGCGGCATTTTCTGTGGCCATTGCCGACGGTGTGATTTGGGTGAGCACAAATGGTGTGGCACAGCCTGCGCCGGTTCCGATGGCCAGTCAGCCCTTGCGTTGCTTCCATGTTCAAGCCCGCTCTGACGGTCTTGTCCATGCATGCCGGACAGTGGCGTTTGAAGGGGGTGCACCAAAGCAGATCGAACCGGGGCTTTATCGATTGGGTGCCCGGCGGGTCTTTGTGCTGGAAAACCCATTGGATGAAGACCGCATTCAGGTCACAGCACTTGTTGATGCGGATGCGACACCAAACGACTGTGCTGCCCTGTCGCGTTGGTGCGACGCTGTGCGGCGGTTGGCCCAGACAGAAAAGGTCGCCGCATGAGCCGCGAATATGCCTTGAACGATTGGTACGCGGTGGGCGACGCACAAACCTTGGCCCGCGGACCACGCCGCACAGTGTTGCTTGAACAAGAGGTGATCGTGTCAGGCACGACGGATCACCCGAAGGTGGTTGATGCCGAAGGGGCCGCCTATCCGGCGACGTTCAAATACGGACATGTCTGGACATCTCTGGGGAACGCGCCGCGCCCGCTGTTTAATATTCCCGAGGCCGATGAACCGAGCAGGCGGCTTGTGCCCTGCGGTGTCGTTCGGGTGAAATGCTCGCCCTTGCGGGCGGTGGAAAACTTCCTCGACATCGCGCATTTCCCCTTTGTGCACACCGGTATTTTGGGCAGCGAGCCGCACACAGAGGTCGCCCCCTACAAGGCCGAAATCCGCGATGATGTAGATGAGGTTTGGGCGACCAAGATCAGCTTTTATCAACCCCAAGCCGCGAAAAGCGCTGAAGCTGGGGGCGACACGCAATACCTGTACCGCGTGGCGGCGCCCACCACTGCCGTGCTTTACAAGACCTGTCCGCCCAAGCCAGAAGCCATGGATGTGATCGCCATTTTCGTCCAACCTCGGACCGAGACGGAATGCGACGTCTGGCCTTGGATGGCGCTTTTTGACGAGACGTCGGAATATGCCGGGCTGGTTCAATTTCAGCAGGAGATTTTTCTGCAAGACCGCTCGATCCTGGAAAACCAAAGGCCGGTAAAACTGCCGCTTGATCCGAAAATGGAAATTCCGACGCGGGCGGACCTGACATCTATCGCCTACCGTCGATGGCTGAAGTCCAAAGGCGCGTTCTACGGCGCAATGACCGAGGACGCATGACGCAGTTCACACTTTATGACTATGTGCTTTCGGGCAATTGCTACAAGATCCGGCTGATGGCGGGTCTTTTGGGCGTTGCCTATGACACTGTGCCCGTGGACTTTTATCCGGGGCATGAGCACCGTTCGGAACCAATGCTGGCGCTGAACCCGTCCGGGACATTACCCGTGCTTGTGGCGGATGATCTGGTTCTGTCCGAGACGCAGTCCATGCTGGGATGGCTTGCAGCAACATTCGATCGCAGCGGCACGTGGTATCCGGTTTCGGATGCCAACCTGCATGCGCAGGTTCTGCAATGGCTCGGGTTTTCAGCACGCCTGACCGCAAGCGTCGGAGCGGCCCGTTTGAACGCCATGCTCGATTGGCCGGTCGATGTCCGGGCCGTGCGCGCAGCGTCACGCAAAGATCTGGATGAACTGGAACTGCTTTTGACAGACCGCGTGTTTTCCGGGCGGACCTGGCTGGTTGGCGAGGGGCCGACGATCGCGGATATTGCATGTTTTCCTTACGCGGCGCTTAGTCCCGATGCGGGGTTCGAGCATGACGGATATCCCGCCATTCGTAATTGGCTTTACGCCGTGCGCAGCTTGCCGGGGTTTGTCACCATGCCAGGCATTCATCCGCTGCACGAGCTGCGTGAGGATACGCACGATGGCTGATACCCCGCTTTTGCGCCTGCGCGGTGTGACCAAGGCCTATCCAGCGGTGCTGGCCAATGATGCCGTTGATCTGGATGTGATGCCGGGCGAAATCCATGCGGTCCTGGGCGAAAACGGTGCGGGAAAATCGACCCTGATGAAAATCATCTACGGGTCTGTGCGCCCCGATGCCGGGACCGTGGAATGGCGTGGCCAGCAGGTTGATATCCAATCGCCGCTGAAGGCACGCGACCTTGGCATTGGCATGGTCTTCCAGCATTTTTCATTGTTTGAAACTTTGACGGCAGCCGAAAACATCTCCCTTGCTGTGCCCGGTTCCATCGCGGAGCTGTCCGAACGTATTCGTGCAGCATCTGCACAATTCGGGTTGGATGTTGAACCCGACAGTCGAGTGCAAGCGATGACAGTGGGCGAACGTCAACGGATCGAAATCCTGCGCTGCATTTTGCAGGAACCCAAACTGATCATCATGGACGAGCCGACCTCGGTTCTGCCCCCCCAGGGTATCGCCAAACTGTTTGAAACACTGCGCCGGCTGGCGAGCGAAGGGATCGGGATCATTTTCATTTCCCACAAGCTTGATGAAATAAAGGCTTTGTGTGACACGGCCACGGTCATGCGCGGCGGGCGCGTTGTGGGCGTGGTGGATGCAAAAGTCGAAGATGCCCGCAGTCTGACGCGACTGATGATCGGGCGCGACATTGCAGCGCCAAGCCACGCCGCACAACGCGGAGACGGTCATGCCGTCCTTGAGGCCGCCGGGCTGAATTACACGCCTCTGGATCCGTTTGCACCGGCGCTGAAAGACATTTCGCTGATCCTGCGCAGCGGTCAGATCACCGGAATTGCAGGCGTGTCCGGCAATGGACAAGACGCCTTGACCCGCGCACTGGCGGGCGAGATCCTGCAAGGCCCTCAAGATGCTGGAACCATTGCGCTTGATGGGGTGGCACTTGGCGCCGATACGCCCGACCAACGCCGCGAAAAGGGGCTGCATTTTGTGCCCGAAGAGCGGCTGGGTCGGGGGGCTGTCCCCATTCATACCTTGTCCGAGAACGCAGGGTTAACGACCCATCATGCCGGACTTGTGAACTGGGGCATGGTGAAACTGGGCAAACGCCGCGCTTTGGCGCAAGAGACAATCGATGCGATGGACGTGCGATGTGGAGGGCCGGACGCAACAGCGCAAAGCCTGTCAGGTGGCAATCTGCAAAAATTCATTGTCGGGCGCGAATTGGCCCTGCGGCCCAAGGTTCTGATCGCGTCACAACCGACCTGGGGTGTTGATGTTGGTGCGGCGGCGGCAATCCGTCAGAAGCTGATCGATCTGCGCGACGAGGGGGCGGCGATCCTCATCGTGTCCGAAGAAATCGAAGAGATCTTTGAGATTTGCGATACCATTCAAGTGATGTTCAGGGGGCGATTGTCGCCGCCTGTTCAGGTGCAAACGACCTCAATAGATGATGTGGGGCTGGCGATGGCAGGCGACTTCGACGCTTTAGCATTGAAGGAAAACGCGCATGTCTAGGCTGGTGATCGAAGCCCGCCCCGAACGCTCGGTCTGGGCCCCGATCCAGGTCAGTCTTTTGGCGGTTTTCCTGACCTGTCTGGGCGGCTCGGTTTTGTTCATGATCTACGGGGTCTCACCACTCAAGGGCCTTGATGCGATATTCATCGACCCATTGCGAACCAGCTATGGGATCGGGGAAATCCTGCTGAAAATGGCACCGCTCTTGTTGATCGCGCAAGGGTTGGCCATCGGGTTTCGCGCGCAGATCTGGAATATCGGGGCAGAGGGCCAGTTGATCGTGGGTGCCATTGCCGCCACGGCGCTTGCGATCCAGTTCCAGGGAACCACTTCGCCGCTTTTGCTGCCTGCGATGGTCTTGGCGGGAATGATCGGCGGAATGTGCTGGGCCGGGATTGCTGCGCTGTTGCGCGCACAGTTCAACGCCAACGAAATCCTTGTCACCTTCATGCTGACCAGTGTGGCTTTGCAGCTGCTCTATTACCTGATCGGCGGGCCAATGCGTGACCCCGGTGGGTTCAACTTCCCACAGTCGATCCGGTTTGACCCGGCCGCGAAATTCCCCATCCTGATCGAAGGCACCCGCGTGAATGCATCGATTTTTATCGGGCTGGCAGCTTCGGCCATTGCGGTGGTTTTCGTGCAGCGATCGCTTGTGAGCTACAAAATGTCCGTGGGCGGTATCGCCCCGGCGGCTGCCACCTATGCTGGATTTTCCTCAAAAAAGGCCATATGGCTGGCTTTGCTGATTTCTGGCGGGGCGGCAGGAATGGCGGGCGTGGGTGAGGTCTCGGGGCCCTTGGGCATGTTGCAGCGCAATATCTCGCCCGGGTACGGCTATGCGGGCATCATTGTTGCGGTATTGGGCGGGCTTCATCCAATCGGGATCATATTTGCGTCTGCGTTGATGGCGCTGGTCTATGTCGGGGGCGACTTCGCGCTCTTGTCAGTGGGGGTGCCCAATGCCGTCACGGGCATTTTCCAAGGTATGCTGCTGACGTTCTACCTGGCCTGCTCTTTCCTGCTGACGTCGCGCATCCGTTGGATCAGACCGGATGATCTGAAACAGGAGGCAATGGCTGACTGATGGATGTTCTGATCTTCATTGTCAGCGGCACCCTGGCTGCAGCAACGGCCTTGATCTTTGCCGCCATGGGCGAACTTGTGGCCGAGAAATCCGGTGTCTTGAATCTGGGCATTGAAGGGATGATGGCGACCGGGGCCGCGATGGGCTTTATGGCCTTGTCACTGTCGGGGTCCTACACCGTGGGGTTCTTGGCGGCAGCCGTGTTGGGCTGCCTTTTGTCGATGATCCATGCGGTTCTGACGCTGGTCTTTCGCGCCGACCAAACAGCGTCGGGGCTTGCGATCGGCATCCTTGGTCTGGGTCTGTCGTCCGCGATTGGCAAACGCTACGAAGGCAGAACAGTTGAAGGACTGCCCGAGCTTGATTTCGGACCACTGTCGGATATCCCTATCATCGGCCCGATGTTTTTTCAACAAGACATCATGGTCTATCTGTCGATCGTTTTGATCTTTGTCACCTGGTATGTGGTGACGCGCACCAAGCTGGGATTGGTAATCCGCGCCATCGGCGAAAGCCCGGAAAACGCCCATGCGCTGGGGCTCAAAGTGCGCCTGGTCCGCGCGGGCTGCGTCGGTTTTGGCGGTGCCATGGCGGGCATAGGCGGGGCCTATATGTCGACGGCCTATACCCCGCTTTGGGCCGAAGGGATGATCGCCGGGCGCGGCTGGATCGTCGTCGCGTTGACCGTTTTTGGCACATGGATCGTGCCGCGCGTGGCCTTTGGGGCCTACCTCTTTGGGTCCATGTCGCTGCTCGAGCTGTCGATCCAGGCCTTTGGCT
>JBASXE010000370.1:0-15197 GCA_049276875.1 Roseovarius sp.
TCCTTGACGACTTGCACCAGAAGGATCTGGCGCACCTTGATCACTTCCTGTATCTTATAGTGGCGCGCACGGGGTTTGCGCGGCGGACGGATGTCTTCTTGATCGTCTTCATCGGCCACGACCTCGATGGAGGTGTCCTTGTCGGCGGCGCGGGAAGCACCCTCGCTCTCGCTTGCATCGTCATCGTCGCCATCTGCATCCGGCTCTTCGACGGGCGTCTCGGCCACGCGCTCCATCGGAGACAGGCCTTCTTCGTCATCAGTATCGATTGTCTCCATGCCGGCGATCTGATCGCCATCGACCTCAGCGGTCTCTACCGCATCCTCGGTGGTGGCTTCTGTCGCCTTGGCACGACCACGGCCCCCGCGCGACCGGCGCTTGGGCTTTGTCTCATCATCCGTTTCGGCCTTCTGGGCCTCGGCATAAGCCTGCTCTTCAGCCATCAGGGCTTCGCGGTCCGCGATCGGGATCTGATAGTAATCGGGGTGAATTTCCGAGAACGCCAAAAAGCCGTGGCGGTTTCCGCCATAGTCGATAAACGCCGCCTGAAGCGACGGTTCGACCCGTGTTACCTTGGCAAGATAGATGTTGCCGGCAAGCTGCCGGCGGCTTTCGGATTCAAAGTCAAATTCCTCGACCTTGTTTCCATCAACCATAACGACGCGCGTTTCCTCGGCGTGGGTGGCATCTATAAGCATTTTCTTAGGCATGGTTTCCGTTTGCACCCGGGCACACGCGGCCGCCCCGGAGGGGCGAGGTGACGTTGCAAGGGGTGTCTTGTGATGGCGAGCGGGCGCGGGCAGACCGGGGCACCCAAAGGGGCCCTGAGCGAAGTCCTGTCTTGCCTTGCGCGCGTCATCGCGGTTCTTCTCCGGCGCTCGGACTGTTGGTCCGGCACCCGTTCAATGCCCGAACTGTCCGCAAATGCGTGTCCGGGCGCGTATGTGGCTCCACGTTATATGCAGGGCCCAATCGGTCTGCCGCAGATTGCTCGACACTTTGGTCAAACACGCTCTGCGTGCAGCGAAACTCATGGACGCCCTGCAAGGATGCAAACCGTCCCGAGTTCACCCTAAAGCGACAGAGCGACCAATGACAATGGAGAAAATGCCCTGCCTCCCTGGCGGCTCAGAGATAATCGGAGCGTTGCAAGGTATACTTGGCCATCTTTTCGTTCAGCGTCCGGCGCGGCAGACAAAGCTCCTCCATCACCGCGGCGATGGAGCCTTTGTGGCGGCGCATCGTGTTATCAATGAGCATCCGCTCGAACGCTTCCACATACTCCTTGAGCGGTTTGTCTTCGGTCGTCATCACCGGCTGCATGTCCTGATGATCGTTCATCAAAAGCGACACGATGGTGCCCGAGCCGCGCCGCGATTGCAGCACCGCCCGCTCGGCCACGTTGAAAAGCTGTCGCACATTGCCGGGCCACGGCGCTTGCAAAAGCTGTGCGGCCTCCTGCGCGCTGACCTGTGGCGCGTCGCAGCCATAATCATCAGCGAACTGATCGGCGAAACGCGTGAAGAGCGTCAGGATATCCTCGCCGCGCTGGCGCAGGGGCGGCACCGTGATCCGCAGGCTGGCGAGGCGATAAAAGAGATCCGGGCGCAGCACACCCTCGGATGTCTTGCCCTCGTCCTGAAGGTTGGAAATGGCCACAAGCCGCGTCTCGGGCGGCGTGCCCTCCTCATTGAGGAAGGTCAAAAGCCGCGCCTGAAGCGAATCGCTGAGCGCCTCCACATCTTCCAGGACGAGCGTTCCACCACGCGCCTCCTCCACCGCCGGAAGGCGGCTTTCCTCGGGCAGCATGGGGCCAAAAAGCCTGCGTCCCAGCGCCTCTTCCTCATGGGCCGCACAGCTGACTAGCACGAATTTCTTGCCCGCGCGCGCACCGACGGCATGGAGGGCATGGGCCACGAGCGTCTTGCCAGTGCCCGTCTCACCATCGATCAGCACGTGGCCATCGGCCTGCCCCAGATCGAGGATGTCTTCCTTCAGCCGCTCCATCACCGGGCTGGACCCGATGAGCTTTTTCATCAATTGCCCGCCATCCGACAATTCCCGGCGCAACGCGCGATTATCAAGCGTCAGGCGGCGCGCATTGGTGGCCTTCTTGGCAAGCTCGGTCATGCGGTCCGGATTGAATGGCTTTTCCAGAAAATCAAAAGCGCCCACGCGCATCGCCTCGACCGCCATCGGCACATCGCCATGCCCGGTAATCATGATGACCGGAAGCGTGCTGTCGGACCCCATCAGCTTCTTGAGAAACTGCATTCCGTCCATGCCGGGCATCTTGATATCGCTGACCACGATACCGGGATAATCGGGCCCGAGCTTTTTCAGCGCATCCTCCGCGCTGGCAAATGTCTCGGTGTCATAACCCGACAGCGCCAGCCATTGGCTGATTGATTGACGCATGTCCTTTTCGTCATCCACGATGGCGATCTTCATGGCGTTCGGCATTTGCTCACTCCGCTGCTTGGCTCTCAGCTTCCAATATGGGCAGGCGCATCTCGAATACAGCCCCTCCGCTCGCGGCGTTGCGCGCCGTGAGCCGTCCCCCAAGGTCGTTTACGATCCCCGAGGAAATGGCAAGGCCCAGCCCCACCCCATCGCCGGGCTGTTTGGTGGTGTAGAAAGGCTCGAAGAGGTTTTCGGTATCCTTGATGCCGTCGCCATTGTCGCGCACCGTAAGGATCGCGTCATCCCCCGCCGCCAGCACCAGATCGATCCGCGCGTCGGGCACGCCTTGGGTGGCGTCCATCGCATTGCGCAAAAGGTTGATCATCACCTGCTCGATCCGCACCCGGTCACCCATCACCATGACGGGGTTTTCAGGCAGAGCACGCTCAATCGTCACCCGCCGCTCACGCAGCTGCGGCTCCATCATGGCAAGGGCGGACGCCAGCGAATCCCCCATATTCACAGGCTCGAACGTATCGCCCGAATGGCGCGCATAGGATTTGAGCTGCCGCGTGATGGCCCCCATCCGCTCGATCAGATCGTCGATCCGCTGGAAGCTGCTCACCGCCTCGTCAGGCCGGTTGCGGCTGAGCAAAAGGCGCGCGCCCGCCAGATAGGTTTTCATCGCCGCCAAGGGCTGGTTCAGCTCATGGCTCACCGCTGCCGACATCTCGCCCAATGCGGCCAGTTTGGAGCTTTGCGCCAGCGTCTGCTCGGCCACGGCGAGGTTCTCCTGCACCCTTTCGCGCTCGGCGATTTCCCGCTGCAGGCGCAGGTTCAATGCGCGAAGCTCTGCCGACTCGCGTTGGAAAATCGCCATGCGCACGGCGGTCTTTCTATTGAGGAAGTAAAACGCGAGCGCCAGAAGGATCGCGAATCCCATGATCTCAAGCGCCAAAAACCCGTTCACCTTCTCGCGCACCGACGCATAGGTGGTGAAACTCGCGATGCGCCAGCCACGAAACGCCACACGCCCTTCAACCCGCATCACCGCCTCGCCCGCCACATAGGCATCGGGCGGCAGGCTGGTCCAATCGGCAGTCACCTGAATGGCGCGCTGCACAGCACTTGTCACAGGCTGGCGTGCCAGCGCCTCGGCCTCCGACAGGCCCCGCCAGCGCGGCTCGGTCGACAGGATGATGGCACCCTCGCTATCGGTCACGACGACCGCGTCGGAAATCCCGGCCCACGCGCGCTCATACTTGGCAAGATCCACCTCCACGAGGATCACACCGGCAAGCACCCCCTGGCTCTCAATGCGGCGGGAATAGAAGAAATCATACCGCCCTGTATCTTGTTGGCGCAGCGTGAAAATCGTATCGCGCGAGCGGATGGCGTCGATAAAATAGGGCTGGCCGCGGTGGCTCTCCCCGAGTGCGTTGCGATCCGTGGTGGCGACCGAGCGCCCGTCTTCGTCCAAAAGCGTGAGGGACGCGGCCCCGATCTCGTCGATGAAGCTGATCAGGCGCTGCGTCGACTGGGTGTAATCATCCGAGTTAAGCGCCGAAATCAGCGCCGGGTCCCGCGCCAAAAGCTGCGGGACAATCGCGTTCTGCCGCAGCTCGGACAGAAGGTTCCCGGAGTAAAGCACGAGGCGCAACTCGGCCCGGTTACGCGTGGTCTCGGTAAAGCGGTCGGTCAGCAGGCGGTTCGTGAAAAACACCGTCGCCACCGCAAGCCCCGTCAGCAGGATAAGCGCCAGCCGCACTTTCCAGCTTGTCGTGCGGGTGGTTCTGGGAGGGGTTTTGGCGTTGGCGCGGCTCATGTGATCAGGCTAAGGCCCCGCGCCCACACGCTCAAGCCCCCAGATCGCGGCATCGCGTTCAGGCGCTGACCAATTGCGCCGCAAGCCCGGCAAACAGGGCGGCCCCATCTGTGCCACCATGGGCCGCCTCGGACATACGTTCAGGGTGCGGCATCATCCCCAAAACCCGGCGGTTTTCAGACAGGATGCCAGCGATATCGCGGGCCGAGCCGTTTGGGTTTTCCGCATAGGTGAACGCCACCCGGTCCTCAGCCTCAAGCCGATCAAGCGTCGCTTCGTCGGCGTGGTAATTACCGTCATGATGGGCAATCGGCACGGTGATATCGGCGCCTCTCGCGTATCCGCTCGTATAGGCGCTCTGGTCCGTCGCCACCCGCAGACCCACAGCCCGGCAGACATATTTGAGACCTGCATTGCGCAAGAGAACCCCCGGCAGCATCCCCGTCTCGGTCAGAATCTGGAACCCGTTGCAAATGCCCAGCACATAGCCACCGGCCTCCGCATGGGCTTTTACTGCTTGGCAAATTGGCGAGTTCGCCGCGATCGCACCACAGCGCAGGTAATCGCCAAAGGAAAATCCCCCTGGAATCCCGATAAGGTCAACGCCCGCAGGCATCGACGTATCCTTGTGCCAGACCATCGAGACCTTCGCCCCGGCCCGCTCAAGGGCCACAGCCATGTCACGGTCACAGTTTGATCCGGGGAAAACGACGACAGCGGCGTGCATCAGGACATCTCCACCGTGTAGCTTTCGATCACCGTATTCGCGAGCAGCTTCTCGCACATGGCGGTCACATCGGCCTCGGTCGCGCCCTCGGCCAGATCAAGCTCAATCACTTTTCCTTGGCGCACGCCTCGCACCCCGTCAAATCCGAGGCTGCCAAGCGCGTGGCGCACCGCCTCGCCCTGCGGGTCCAGAACACCGTTTTTCAGCATGATATGCACACGTGCTTTCATAGTCAGACGCTCCTCACGGGCTTAGTTTATGAGTGTGGGCCGCGCCATCGGAGTGGCCCCTTTCGGCAACACGCCGAGCCGCTTGGCAACTTCAGTATAGGCATCGGTGAGCGATCCCAGATCACGGCGGAACACGTCCTTGTCCAGCTTCTGCCCCGTCTCGATATCCCACAAACGGCAGCTGTCGGGGCTGATCTCGTCGGCCACGATCAGACGCTGAAAGTCACCGTCATAGACCCGGCCCACTTCGATCTTGAAATCCACCAGCTTGATACCGACGCCGTACATCACACCGGCCATGAAATCATTCACGCGCAGCGCGAGGCTCAGGATATCGTCCATATCCTGCTGGCTGGCCCAGCCGAAGGCGGCAATATGCTCTTCTGTGACCAGTGGATCACCAAGCGCGTCGTCTTTGAGGCAATATTCCACGATGGGGCGCGGCAGTTGCGTGCCCTCATCCATCCCCAGCCGTTTCGCCATGGTCCCGGCGGCATAGTTGCGCACGATCACCTCCAGAGGCACGATCTCGCAGGCGCGGATCAGCTGCTCGCGCATGTTGAGGCGCTTGATGAAATGCGTGGGCACCCCAACCAGGTTGAGGCCATTCATGAAATACTCGCTCAGGATATTGTTGAGAACGCCCTTGCCCTCGATCACGTCCTTCTTCTGCGCGTTGAAGGCGGTGGCGTCATCCTTGAAATATTGCACCAAGGTGCCGGGCTCGGGACCCTCGTAGAGGGTTTTTGCCTTGCCTTCGTAAATTTTCTTGCGCCGTGCCATGGTCACTCCGCCAAACTGCTGGGGACATCGCCCCCCGGGATGCTGTGCCCATCTCTTAGAGGAAGCCCCCCTTACCCGCAAGCGCGTCGCGGGGGTTGCGAATACAGCACGGCGCGCGCATATTTGCCACAACACCAACCAGCCTCCGGGGAGAGCACGCCGATGAGCACTTTCGATGATCGCGAAAACGCGTTTGAGAACAAATTCGCCCATGATGAGGAAATGCAGTTCAAGGCCGAGGCGCGCACCAACAAATTGCTGGGACTTTGGGCGGCGGATTTGATGGGTAAATCAGGCGATGAGGCCGCAGAATACGCCAAAGAAGTCATTCGCGCCGATTTTGAGGAAGCGGGCTTTGAGGATGTGGTGCGCAAAGTCGCAGGCGATCTGGGCGACAAGGCGGACCCGGACACGATCCGCGCCAAACGCGCCGAGCTGATGATCATGGCCAAAGCGCAGTTGATGACCGAAATCTGATTGATCGCAAGGGGAACACCCCCCATCCTGCTCCAAAGGCGCCCGCCTATTGCTGGGCGCCTTTTTGGGCCGGTGAGTGCTGCGCATTTTGATCATGAGCACATTCACATTGCCCGCGGCCACGCACCGTGAGACAAAACGGTGAGACAAACGCGCCAACCCCCAAAGGACATATTCAATGACCAACGCCCTCACCCGTATGATGCAAACGCGCGACTGGATTCTCGCAGATGGCGCAACGGGCACCAACCTCTTCAACATGGGGTTGGAATCCGGCGATCCGCCAGAGTTTTGGAACGATCAGCATCCCGATCGGATCACCAAACTCTACCAAATGGCAGTGGATGCGGGCAGTGATTTGTTCCTTACAAATTCCTTCGGTGGTAACGCCGCCCGACTCAAGCTGCACGGTGCGCAAAAACGCGCGCGCGAGCTGTCGCGCATCTCGGCCGAGATTGGCCGCGAAGTGGCTGAGCGCACGGACCGCGATGTCGTCGTGGCAGGCTCGGTCGGTCCCACAGGCGAGATCATGGCCCCGATGGGCGAGCTGACCCACGCGCTGGCGGTAGAGATTTTTCACGAACAGGCAGAGGGGCTCAAGGAAGGCGGGGCCGATGTGCTCTGGCTGGAGACGATCTCGGCCCAGGAAGAATACCACGCGGCCGCCGAAGCCTTTGCGCTGGCAGATATGCCTTGGGTTGGCACGATGAGCTTTGACACTGCCGGGCGCACGATGATGGGCCTCACTTCCGCCGCGATGGCCGACATGGTTGAGACGCTGGCCACACCGCCACTGGCTTACGGTGCCAATTGCGGTGTAGGCGCGTCGGATTTGTTGCGCACCGTGCTGGGCTTCAAGGCCCAAGGGACGGAGCGACCCATCGTCGCCAAGGGCAATGCAGGCATCCCCAAATATGTCGACGGCCATATCCACTATGATGGCACACCAGAGCTGATGGCGGATTACGCCTGCCTCGCGCGCGATGCGGGTGCCACGATCATCGGCGGGTGCTGCGGCACCATGGCCGAGCATCTCAGCAAAATGCGCGCCGCCCTTGAGGAACGTCCGCGCGGCCCCGCTCCCACGCTGGAGCAGATTACCGAGGCACTCGGGGCATTTTCCTCAGCCGCAGATGGCACGGGCGACGACACACCCACCCCCCGTCGCAACCGCCGGCGGGGCTAAACCGAGATGTTCTGAGCCGCGGTTCTGATCGCAGTCCTCGCCATGAAGCGAGCAGCGATCACCCCTCAGGCCGCATCAAAAAGCGACAGTTGATCCCCGCTCTGCGCCGGAGGGCGGAATAAATCAGTCCGCAGCGCGGGCAGCCCCTTGGCAAAGCCCAGCCGCCGCACTGCCGCGTCAAAACGCTGTGCGATGATCTGGGCATAAGGGCCCTCACCGCGCATCCGGCGGCCCCACTCCGCGTCATAGTCCTTGCCGCCATGCATGTCGCGCACATGGCCCATCACGCGGCCCGCACGATCTGGGTAATGCTGCGCAAGCCACGCCTTGAACAGGGGCGCCACCTCCAATGGCAAGCGCAGCATGACCCAGCTTGCCGCAATCGCGCCTGCATCCCGCCCCGCTTCCAAAAGCCCCTCAAGCTCATGATCCGTGAGGCCAGGAATAAGCGGAGAGGTCATAATCCGCACGTCAATCCCCGCATCGCTCAGCCGCCGGATCATCTCCAGCCGCCGCTGCGGGCTGGGCGCGCGCGGCTCAAGTTTGCGCGACAGATCAGCATCCAGAGTGGTTACCGAAATCCCGACCCGCACCAGCCCGTCGCGAGCCATATCAGCCAAAATATCAATATCGCGCTCGATCAATGTGCCCTTGGTCACGAGTCCGACCGGATGGCGAAACGCGCGCAGCACCTTCAGAATATCGCGGGTGATTTCATGCTCTTTTTCAATCGGTTGATAGGGGTCAGTGTTGGTGCCAATCGCAATGGTTCGTGGGGTATATGCCTTGTGGCGCAGCTCCCGCTTCAGGACTCCTGGCGCCTCTGGACGCGCAATCAGCCGCGTCTCAAAATCCAGCCCCGCCGACATCCCAAGCCACGCATGAGAGGGCCGTGCAAAACAATAGCTGCACCCGTGCTCGCACCCGCGATAGGGGTTGATCGATCGATCGAACGGCAAATCCGGCGAGCGGTTATAGCTGATCACCCGCCGCGGCACTTCCAGTGTGGTCTGCGTGCGCAGGGGCGTATCAGGCGCCTCCTCGGCCCAGCCATCAGGCTCATATTGCCGCTGAAGCCGCTCATAACGGCCCTCGACATTGCTGCCCGCACCACGCCCGGGGGTTTTCATACCAAAGGGGAAGCTCTGATGCTGTGTCATGAGTGACGTATAGAACAAATAAGGAACATTTGCAATAGCAGCTTACGTCCCTTGCAAAACTCCAAACCTTCAAAGGCTTAAAATCAACCGCTCTTGCTGCCCAATCCGCCCGGCAGGTCGGTGTCGACGCGGCCAGTGTCGCAATTCGCCAACCCTGGATGCGACAAATTGTCGAAAGCTGATCGTAGAATGACCGCGCCCTGCGAAGGGCCTCCAACAAGGGATACCGCCCGCATGTCTGACCAAGAAGACGACATCATCCTGTCGGAACTGGACGACGAAGAGCTTGTTCAACAGATGTTCGATGACCTCTACGATGGCCTCAAAGAGGAAATTGAAGAAGGCGTGAATATTCTGCTGGAGCGCAACTGGACACCCTACGACATTCTGACCAAGGCGCTGGTTGGCGGTATGACCATTGTGGGCAAGGATTTCCGTGACGGTATCCTCTTTGTCCCCGAGGTGCTTCTGGCCGCTAACGCGATGAAGGGCGGCATGTTCATCCTCAAGCCGCTTCTGGCCGAAACCGGCGCACCCCGCGTGGGCAAGATGGTGATCGGCACCGTCAAGGGCGATATCCACGATATCGGCAAGAACCTCGTGTCTATGATGATGGAAGGCGCGGGATTCGAGGTCGTGGATCTCGGCATCAACAACCCGGTGGAGAATTACCTCGATGCGCTGGAGACCGAAAAACCCGATATCCTTGGCATGTCCGCCCTTCTGACCACGACCATGCCCTATATGAAGGTCGTGATCGACACGATGGTCGAGCAAGGCATCCGCGACGACTATATCGTCCTTGTTGGCGGCGCGCCCCTCAATGAGGAATTCGGCAAGGCCATCGGCGCAGATGCCTATTGTCGCGACGCCGCCGTTGCGGTCGAGACGGCCAAGGAATTCGTCGCCCGCAAGCACAACCAGGGCGCCATGGCCTGACCCGAGGCCACCCATCTGAACACGATCAGGCCCTGCCCCAACCGGTAGGGCTTTTTCATATCCGCCAGAGCGCCTATATATGCATCTCACAGGAGCCCCCACACCATGCCCGCCAGACGCCTCATCATGATCCTTGCCTGCGTGATTGCCGCCGCTGGTGTCACGTTGGTGCTTACAGGTCAGGTGGGACCCGCCAACCCCGATGCGTTCGGCTGGCAAATCGCCATTCCCGTGGCGCTTCTGGCCTATGTCGCCCTACGCGTGATGCGCCGCCCGCCGAGCGACAAATGACCCCCCTGCCGCCCGATGAAACGCTGACCACCAAGGGCTTCGGGCCTGAGGGCAGCGGCGAGGTCCTCATTATCGCGTGTGGCGCGCTGGCCCGCGAAATCATCGCCCTGATCGAAAAAAATGCGTGGCAGCACATGACGCTCACCTGCCTACCCGCGAACCTGCATCTTTATCCTGAGAAAATAACCGACGCCGTCCGCGCCGCCGTCACCAAACACCGCGACCAATATGACCGGATCTTCATCGCCTATGCCGATTGCGGCACAGGTGGCCTGCTCGAGACGGCCTGCGCCGAGATGGGCGTGGAGATGATCCAAGGCCCGCACTGCTACAGCTTTTTCGAAGGCAACACCGCCTTCGCGGCTCACGAAGATGAGATCACCGCCTTCTACCTGACCGATTTTCTGGTCAAACAATTCGACGCCTTCGTCTGGCGCCCCATGGGCCTCGACAAACACCCTGAGCTTCGCGACATGTATTTCGGCAATTACACCAAGCTGGTCTACCAGGCGCAAACAAAAGACGCAGCCCTAGAGGCCAAAGCCGAAGACTGCGCCGCCCGCTTGGGCCTCGCCTATGAGTATCGCTTTACAGGCTACGGTGATCTGCAAACCGCCCTCACCTCGGCCTGACTGCCATTTTCTTCTTGCCAGAAATATCCCGGGGGAGACGTTGAATTTCCTACGGAAATTTGACGTTGGGGGCTGGCCCCCTCAGCCCGCCGCTGCCACCTCGCGAATACGCTCGATCATCGCGCGCAACCCGTTCGAGCGCTGCGCCGACAAATGATCGTTGAGACCCAGCCGTGCCAATTCCCCCCCCGCATCAACTTGCGCCACAGCCGCCACCGGCAGATCGTTGTAAAGCGCTTTCAAAACGGCGATCAAGCCGCGGACGATCATTGCATCGCTTTCGCCCTCAAAGGTGAACACGCCATCATCGATCTTGGGATGTAGCCAGACCTGGCTCGCACAGCCATCAACCTTGGTCGCAGGCACCTTCAGCGCTTCGGCCAGAGGATCCATCGCTTTGCCCTGCTCGATGACATGGCGATACCGATCTTCCCAATCATCAAGGAACTCAAAATCCTCGACAAGCTCTTCAAAAGCAGGCTGCGCCATCTTGGCCTCCATCACGGTCATTTCCTCCCCTCAGGTAGGTGCCGACGCCCAAAAGGTCCAGCCCCGCGCGCGCCGCCTTGCGCCTGCACCCCCCTTGGATGTAGAACCGAAGCCAACGCCAAGATCAGCGGCAAGGGGCCCGGTATGCGCAAAACGATGATCCTCACTCTGGTTGCGGCCACGGGCCTCTCCGGCTGTTCCGGCTTTCGCGACTCGGTGGCCAATCCCGGCACATGGTTTTCAGGCGAACGCGCCGCAGAACGCCGCGCCGCGCGCGAGGCCGGGCTCGCGGCCAATGCGACGACCAACCCCCTCATCCCCGAACAGCGCGCAAGCATCTTCCGACGCAATCCCGGTGACGAGGTTTATGAGGGCACAGCGATCTACGCGATCTCTTCCGTCTCCGTCGAACCTGCGTCGGGCGGCTCGATCATCAAGGCAACGGGGGTCGCTTTGCGCCAGGGTGCGTATGACGTCCGGCTCACGCCGCAGAATGATGGCAATCCAGTTGATGGCGTCCTGACATACCGCCTGGAGGCTGTGCAGCCGACTGACCGCCGTCAGGGCCCCGAGCAGTCCCGCCGCGTCTCCGCCGCTGATTTTCTCAGCACGCAAACGCTCGCAGGGGTGCAATCTGTCCGCGTGATTGGCGAAACAAACGTCCAAACAGCGCGGCCACGCTAAGCCAAACTAAGGTAAGCTAGACCTTAACCGTCTCGATTTGCGCACCATTCACGCGCAAGGCGATTCGCCCCTCGCACAGGCGCAGCGCCTCGTCACCAAAGACCTCACGCCGCCACCCGCTAAGCGCGGCCACATCCCGCAGCCCCCCAGCAATGGCATCCAGATCAGAGGCGGTCGCAATCAGCTTTGAAGCGACACCCTCACGCTCGGCCACGCCCTTGAGAAGCACACGCAAAAGATCTGCCACAGCCGGGTTCACCTGCAGCTTGTCGCGCGCGCCATCCACCTTCGGCAGGTCCTCGGGCCGCACAGCCACACCAGCGGCCACGGCAGCCAGGATACCGTCCGCAATCTCTCCCTTGCGCGCCTCGCGCAGCAAAAGCCGCGACGCCCCCAAATCTTGCATGGTCTTGGGCTTCGTTGCCGCAAGCTCCACCAGCGCGTCATCTTTCAACACCCGACTGCGCGGAATGTTCTTATCTTGCGCATGGGCCTCGCGGAATTTGGCAAGCTCGCGCACGATGGCAAGAAACTTGGGCGACGTGTTGCGCGTCTTGATCCGTTTCCACGCCTCATCCGGGCGCGTGATGTAAGTCTCGGGATCGTTGAGCACGGCCATCTCCTCGGCCACCCATTTGTCGCGCCCGCCCTTGGCAAGCTCGCGCGCGAGATATTCGTAAATCACCCGCAGATGGGTAACATCCGCCAGCGCATAGGTCTTTTGCGCATCCGACAAGGGCCGCCGCGACCAATCGGTGAACCGGCTTGATTTATCCAAGGGTGCTTTGGCGATCTTGCGCACCAAAGTCTCGTATCCCACCTGCTCACCAAAGCCGCACACCATGGCCGCCACTTGGCTGTCAAAAAGGGGGGCCGGAATAACCCCCTCATCTACATAGAAAATCTCCAGATCCTGCCGCGCGGCGTGGAAGACTTTGACCACGCCTGTATCCCGGAAGAGATCATAAAGAGGCTCCAGCGACAGGCCTTGGGCCAATGGATCGACCAGAACGGCCGTCTCCTCGCCCTCGCCCGGATAGGCAAGCTGCACGAGGCAAAGCTTGGAGTAGTATGTCCGCTCGCGAAGGAATTCGGTATCGACCGTCACATAAGGATGCTGGGCGGCTCGGGCGCAAAAATCGGCCAGCGCGTCGGTTGTGGTCACTGTGATCATGGGAAGTTCGCTTCTCGTAACTCGGGCACGGGTGGCCGCCTGATTTCGGCGTGTATAGGGCAGTTTTTGTTGAAAGGGAATTGGGCAGGCGCGGCCCTCTGCCCCGGCGCTCAATCCGCGTCGGGCATCCAGACAGGACGCCTGTCGCCGCCCGCAAAACGCCTCAGCACCGCCGGGTAAAGCGCGTGTTCCGCCACAAGCACCCGCGCGGCGAGCACATCGGCCGTGTCGCCTTGCAGCACAGGGACACGCGCCTGACCAAGGATCGGCCCGTCATCCAAGGCAGGCGTCACCTCATGCACGGTGCAGCCAGCCTCCTTGTCGCCCGCCTCCAAGGCGCGCGCATGGGTATTGAGCCCGCGATATTTTGGCAAAAGCGACGGGTGGATATTGATCATCTGCCCTTGCCAGCGCGCAACGAACCCTTCGGTCAGCACCCGCATGAACCCCGAAAGGCAGATGATATCGGGCGCTGCCTGTATCAACCGCGCATGAAGCGCGTCCTCGAACGCCACCCGGTCACCCTTGAAGGGCCTGTGATCCACAAAATCCGTCTCGATGCCCATCTCGGCGGCGCGTCTCAGCCCCCCCGCATCCGCGCTATTGGCCATCACCAGGCAAGGCCGCGCCGGGTGATCGCCCTCCATGGAACGCGCAAGCGCCACCATGTTCGACCCGCCACCAGACAGCAGTATCGCAACCCGCTTGGCCACCTTACCTGCGCGCGCCAGAATCCAGCGTGCCCGTATACCGCACACCCTCGCCCGCTTGCACATGACCCATCCGGCAAACGGTCTCGCCCGAGGCCTCCAGCAGCGCCACCAAGGCATCGGCGCGGCCCGCCTCCACGCTCAGGATCATGCCTATACCGCAGTTGAACGTCTTGAGCATCTCGCCCGCGTCCATCCCGCCAGTCTGGCCCAGCCACGCAAAAACACCCGGAAGCTCCCAAGCGTCCAAATCAATCTCGGCCCCAAGCCCCTCGGGCAAAACGCGCGGCAGATTCTCGGTGAGGCCACCGCCAGTGATATGAGCCAGCGCATGCACACCGCCCGCGCGCACAGCCTCCAATGCAGGCAGCACGTAAAGCCGGGTCGGTGTGAGCAAAGCCGCCCCCAGAGAGCCCTCGCCCCACGGGCACTGCGCATCCCAGCCAAGGCCGGACATCTCAACCAGTTTGCGCACCAGAGAATAGCCGTTGGAATGAACACCGTCAGAGGCAAGACCAATCAAAACATCGCCTTCGACAACCCCCTCAGGCAGCGCCGTCCCGCGCTCCATCGCGCCCACGGCAAACCCGGCCAGATCGAAATCCCCCGCCGGATACATGCCCGGCATCTCCGCCGTCTCGCCGCCAATCAGGGCACAGCCCGAGCGCACGCAGCCCTCTGCAATCCCCTCGATCACACGGGCGGCCACATCCATTTCAAGCTTGCCCGTAGCGAAATAATCAAGGAAAAACAGAGGCTCCGCGCCCTGACACACCAGATCGTTGACGCACATCGCCACCAGATCTATGCCCACGCCATCCACATGGCCCGTATCAATCGCGATGCGCAGCTTGGTGCCGACCCCATCCGTGGCCGCCACCAGAACTGGGTCGGTAAATCCGGCATCCTTGAGGTCGAACAAAGCGCCAAACCCGCCCAGCCCCGACATCACGCCGGAGCGGTTCGTGCGCTTGGCCGCAGGTTTGATCCGATCGACCAGCGCATTGCCCGCGTCAATATCCACACCTGCATCCGCATAGGTGATCTTGGTCGTTTTCTCGCTCATATCGCGCACCCCCGCAGCTTCGCGCATGGGGTTAGACCATCCCCGCCCCCCGCGCAATCGTGAAAGCCTTGACGCCGCCCGCGCACCGTCCTAGCAACGAGGTCAGGCGGGCCTGTAGCTCAACTGGTTAGAGCAGAGCGCTCATAACGCTT
Organism: Roseovarius sp.; assembly: GCA_049276875.1. Taxonomy (GTDB): domain Bacteria; phylum Pseudomonadota; class Alphaproteobacteria; order Rhodobacterales; family Rhodobacteraceae; genus Roseovarius. The sequence continues at coordinate 14,929 of JBASXE010000370.1, forward strand.
TGGTTGCGGGTTCAAGTCCTGCCGGGCCTACCAACCGCCCCTACTCCGCCGAATCCTTCAAAGAAAATGCCAGCCCAAAGCTGATGATAGCATCCGTAGTGTTTCCATCGCTTGGAAACACCTGCACGAACGCATTGCCATAGCGCGCGCGGATGCCGCCCAACGGCACCACATCCCCTGCGCGCACCGCAAAGCGCCGCCCATCGCCGGGATAGACCGCGAGCCCGCCAGTGAGGGCGATCTGGGCTTCCCCGCGCTCGTATATGGGC
>JBASXE010000371.1:0-40697 GCA_049276875.1 Roseovarius sp.
CTGCTTGAACCAATCGGATACATTACACCAACTGAGGCAGAGGAGGCATACTATGCAAACATGAACGCATTCGATAAAGTCGCTTGAGACGAACTAAACAGTCTCCGGTAAAACCGGGGCGGTTCAGATCATGCGGCACGTGGGTCCAATCACCAAGCAACAGCTGAAGCGTATGGGTGCCTGCCGGCAGGTCCTTGGTGACCTGCGTCTGACCACCGCCAAAATGCACAACAGTATCGCTCGCGGGCAGACCTTGATCCATGTCCAGCGTCGCGGGATCGGTGTTGATCAGCAGGTGGTGGTGGCCGGTATTGTCCATCTCCACATTCGCTGGCGCCACGCCCATTCCTTCGAGGCCGAACACAACCGTCACAGGATTGCTCAGCGTCGCTCCATTCTCAGGCGACACGATATAGGCCCGTGCATCCGCGGGAGCGGCACTGCGATGCCCGTCGAAAAATGCGGGGCCTGCAAGCAGTGCTCCGGCCGCCAAACTCATCATAAAATGCTTCATGGTCATCCTCCCTTTAGCGTGGCCCCAATTGCCACAAGCCTTAAAAATAGGGCTGAAATGGGTTTGGGCAATGGACGGGGCACCACGGGGGCGTGCGTATCTAAGTCAACTCAGCGTCTCCTTTGCCGAAATTCCCCCTGTTTGCGTTCCGCGCAAAACACTTTACCCCTACGCCATGACCCAAGATCAAATAATCCTCTTCACCCTGTTCGGCACCGTCTTTGTCTTCCTCCTTTGGGGACGGTTCCGCTATGATATCGTGGCTTTCAGCGCGCTCATGATCGGCGTGAGCATCGGGGTGGTGCCCAAAGACGAGGCATTTTCCGGCTTTGGACACCCGGCCACGCTGATCGTGGCATTGGTGCTGGTGGTCTCGGCGGGGCTGGTGCGTTCGGGGGCTGTGCTCTTGATCACCCGAACTCTGGTGGATGCATCGCGGGGCCTCGGCGCGCATATCGCGCTCATGGGCGGCATCGGGGGCGTGCTCTCGGCCTTTATGAACAACGTGGCGGCCCTCGCCCTTCTCATGCCTGTCGACGTGCAGACCGCGCGCAAGGCGGGTCGTGCCCCGGGGCTCAGCCTCATGCCGCTCAGCTTCGCCACCATCTTGGGTGGTATGGTCACCCTGATCGGCACACCCCCCAACATCATCATCGCCGCAATCCGGGAAGAAACCCTGGGCGCGCCTTTCGCGATGTTTGATTTCGCCCCGGTGGGCGGTGTCACGGCCATCGCGGGGCTTCTCTTCGTGGCGCTTGTCGGTTGGCGCCTCATCCCGAAGCGTGAGGACACCACACTGCGCAGTTCGGACCTCGCCGCCTATATCGCGGAGCTGACCGTGCCCGAAGGCTCACCCCATATCGGCAAACGTCTGGCCGAGCTTGAGGAGACCGCCGTCAAGACCGACGTGGCCATCATCGGCCTCATCCGCGACGGCAAACGCCGCTATGGCACCGCCCTCAATACCGGCATCAAGGCAGGTGACGCATTGGTGCTGGAGGCGCAACCCGACGCGCTTGATGAGTTTCGCGCCGCGCTATCACTTGATTTCGCGGACGCGCCACGCGAAGAGGCGCTGCGCGCCGAGGGGGACGGGCTCGACCTTCTGGAAATCGTGATCCAACGCGACAGCCGTATTACCGGCAAAACCGCGCAATCCATTGGGCTGCACTGGCGTCAGCGCGCGGTGGTCATGGGAATCTCGCGCGAGGGCCAGCGGATCACCAGCCAGATGCGCAAGACAGTGATCCGGGCGGGTGATATCCTCCTGCTGCTGGTCCCAAAGAACAAGGGTGAGGATATCGCCGATTGGCTGGGCGCGCTCACATTGGCCGACAGGGGCCTCGCTGTGACTCAAAACACCAAAACATGGAGTGCTATCGGCCTCTTTGCCGCTGCCGTGGCCGCCGCAAGCTTTGGCCTTGTCTACCTGCCCGTGGCCTTGGGTCTCGTCGTGGTGGCTTATGTGCTCACCAAGATCATTCCGCTCAGCGAGCTATACACCCATATCGAATGGCCTGTTGTGGTCCTGTTGGGCTCCATGATCCCGCTGGGCGCCGCGCTGGAGGATGCAGGCGGCACGGAGCTTATCGCCAACAGCCTGATCACCCTCACTCAAGGCATGCCGGCATGGGCGATCCTGAGCGTTCTGATGATCGTGACGATGACCCTCTCGGATGTCCTCAACAACACAGCCACCACCATCGTCGCGGCCCCTGTGGGCATCCAGATGGCGCAATCCCTGGGTGTCTCGCCCGACCCGTTTCTGATGGCCGTGGCGGTCGCTGCGTCTTGCGCTTTCCTCACGCCCATCGGGCACAAGAACAACACCCTCATCCTCGGTCCCGGCGGCTACCGCTTCAGTGATTACTGGCGCATTGGCCTGCCGCTTGAAGTGATCGTCGTCGCCGTGTCGATCCCGGCGATCCTTATCTTCTGGCCGCTCTGAGGCGCGTGATCCAAAGGAGCGCTGCGCGCACAGGGTTTGATTTGCGCTGCGCGCGGCGGGGGCTGCGCCCCTATGGATATTTGAGGCAAGAAGAAGACTGCGGAAGCGCAGCGGCTCAGAGCGGCCAGAAAAACGGAATCAGGACCGAGGCCAGCAAGCCGATGCTGAGGTTCAGCGGCACGCCGATGCGGAGGAAATCCGTGAACCTGTAGCCACCGGGGCCGTAGACCAGAGTATTGGTTTGATACCCGATTGGCGTGGCGAAAGACGCGCTCGCCGCGACCATCACGGCCACCACCAAGGGCCGCGGGTCAATTCCCATTGCCTCGCCCAGCCCGATGGCGATCGGGGTTACCACCACCGCCACCGCGTTGTTGCTCACCATCTCCGTCAGCACCGAGGTCAACAGATAGACCGACCAGATCACCAAGACACCCGGCATCACCGACAGGACCGGTGCGATCCCCTGCACCAAAAGAGCGACCGCCCCGCTTTCGACCAAGCCCGCCCCGATGGCCAGCATCGAAAAGATCAGCGCCAGAAGCCGCCCGTCAACGAAAGAAAACGCCTCATCCGCATCGATGCAACGGGCCAGCAGCACGAGCCCCAAAGCCACCACCGCCAAAAGCAGGATCGGTGCCACGCCCAATCCCGCGAGCAGCACGATCCCCAAAAGCGCCGCAATCGCAATCGGCGCATGTCCCCGCCGAAAGGCCCGCGCGTAAGGGTGCGAAACATCGACCATCTCCATCTCGCTTGCCAGCCGCGTGATATCCTCGGGCGCGCCCTCCAAAAGCAGAGTATCCCCCACCCTCACCACCAGATCATCGAGCTGTCGCCCGATATTCTGGTTCCGGCGGTGCACCGCCAGCGGATAGACGCCATAGCGCCGCCGCAGCCGCATCGCGCCCAACGAGCGGCCGACCATCTTGCAGCCCGGCGTGATCAGCACCTCCCCCGTCTGCGTTTCGACCGCCGAGACCTGATCGACCCGTTTGAGGCTCTTGTCGCGCTGAAGGCTCAGAAGCTCCGTCATCTGTGTGCGCAAGACGATCCGGTCCCCCACCTCAAGGCTCACCCCGGCCAGATTGCGCCTGAGCGAGCGGTCGCCACGGATGACATCGACAAGCCGAACGCCCTCGCGCTTGAACAGCTGCACGCCCGTCACCTCGCGCCCGATCAGGTTACTCTCAGGCGGCACCACGGCCTCGGTGAAAAACTTCATCCGGCTGCGATCCGACAGCATATCTGCCATGCTATCGCGATCCGGCAGCAGCATAGGGCCGATCACCTTGAGATAGATCATCCCCCAGATCACGAGAATAATCGCCAGCGGCGTAACCTCGAAAATCGTGAAAGGGTCCAGCCCCTGCGCCCGCGCCACACCATCCACCAACAGGTTGGTCGAGGTTCCGATCAGGGTCAGGGTGCCCCCGAGAATGGCCGCATAGCTAAGCGGGATCAACAGCTTGGAGGCGGGCACACCCATCGTGCGCGCCAGTTGCACGAAGACCGGGATCATCACCACGACCATCGGTGTGTTGTTCATGATGGCAGAGCCGAAAATAACCAGCGCCATGAGCATCGCAATTGCCAGCTTCGGGTTGGTCTTTGCCTGCCTGTCCGCGATTGAGGTAAACGCTTCCAAAGCACCTGTGCGCACCAACGCACCCATCACGATGAACATCACCGCAATTGTCCAAGGCGCGGGGTTCGACAGCACATCCAGCGCCGCGTCATAAGGCAACAACCCCGAGGCCAGCATAACCGCCGCCCCCGCCAATGCGACCACCTCGGTCGGGTAGGTCTCGCGCACGAACAAGGCGAACATCCCCACAACAATCACAAGGCTGAGCACAGCCTGCGTTGTTTGCGACAGGTCCAGAAATGCAATCACCGGCAGCGCCCCCTCATGCGTTCGGACCACTATCCCCGAGCGGTGCCACCGGAGCAAGCGTCTCCTCTTGTCGGCGCGGCTGCACGAGGGCCATGCCCATGACCATCACCACAAGCGCGCCCCAGATCCAAAGCGAATATCGCTCACTCAACAGAAGCATGGCCCACAAGACCCCACAGCCTGTCACCAGATAGCTGGTCTGCGCGGTAAAGACCGACCCCGCCCGCCCCACGAGCCAGACATAGGTCGCATAGACCAACGCATGAATGATCGCCGAGGCCACAAGGGCCGCTTCCGCCACGCCAAACCCGGCGCGTAGATCGATCCATTGTCCGGTGATCAATGCCGCAGGTCCCGTCAAAACCATCCCGAAAAGTGAGGCCGCAAGAATCACCTGCATGGAATCGAGCCCTTGCGTGCCCCATTTCGCGACCAGATTGCCCTCGGTCGCGTAGAGCAGCGGCGCAAGCAAAGCGATGGGTACGAAAGCCGCCATCGCCGCATCCGGCAAGCTTGCCTCCGGCCCCACGATCATCAAAATCCCCATCAGGCCAAAGCACAGGCCAAACACCCGCCGCCACGCGAAATCCTCATTGCCCAATGCCAATGCGATGGGCAGCGAGAACATCGGCACCGAAGAGATCACGATCGCCATGATACCGCCCGGTAGCCGCATCGCCGCAAGATAGAAGAAAATATCCGGCAACACGGCCCCACAAAGCGCCACCGCGATGTACAGCCGCCAATACTGCCGGCCAAGTTCAAGCCGCCTGCCGCGCACAGCACAGATCGCACCGAGAAAAAGCACCATCACCACAAGCTGCCAAAAGATCAGGCCCAAGGGCTGATGCCCGGTGCTGACCGCAATCTTGCTCAGTGGCACTGATAGCCCCCATCCCGCCCCCATAAGGAGCAAGATACCGTAGAGCACAGGCGTCGGGCGGTTCACGGACCAGCCTCTGCCAGACGCCCACCCTGCCGCACCATCTCGATACGTAGCGCCTTGCCCGTGCGATCATCCGTCTCAACATAGACCCCGCTCAGCGTGGCCTCGCCCGCAGCTGGAACAAACCGGCCCTTGGACATGCCGGTCACGAAGCGGCGCATCGGCTCGGCGGACTCCATACCGATTACGCTCAGGTAATCGCCACACATCCCCGCATCCGTGAGATAGCCCGTGCCGCCCGGCAATATCTGCGCATCCCCCGTTGGCACATGGGTGTGCGTCCCCACAACAAGGCTCGTGCGCCCATCGCAAAAATGGCCCACGCCCATCTTCTCCGATGTGGCCTCGCAATGAATATCGACCACCGAGGCCTGCACGGCCCCGCCCAGAACATGCGCGCCAAGCACCGCATCCAGCGCCGAGAACGGATCGTCAAAGGCCCGCTTCATGAACACCTGCCCCAACACCTGCGCCACAAGGATCTTGCGCCCGCGCGCGTCCGAGAAAACCCGCGCCCCACGTCCCGTCGCGCCTTTGGCATAGTTCAGCGGACGAATGATCCGCCCCTCGCCCTCGATGAATTGCAGCATGTCCTTTTGGTCAAACGCATGATCGCCCAACGTCAGACAATCGACCCCGGCAGCCAAAAGGTCTTGCGCATGCGGCCCGCTCAGCCCCATGCCCCCGGTCGCATTCTCGCCATTCACGATGACAAAATCCAGGCCCCATTGCGCGCGCAGTCGAGGCACCCCCTCAACAATTGCCGCGCGCCCGGCGCGCCCCATCACATCGCCCAAAAACAGAATTTTCATAGAGCAAGCGATAGGCCTCGCCGCGAAAATGCGCAAGTGCCGCACAGTGCGGGCGCGCCAGTCTTTTTCTTGGTCCAAATATCCCCGCGCCGGAGGCGTCCGCGCTCAGCCCCGCGCGATCCGGTAGCGTGCGGCCACATCCACTGGAAAATTGATTGAGCGTGCGATGAAACACGTCTCATGCACACGGGCGTGTAGCGCATCCAAAAGCGCCAGATCCGTCCCTTCGGGCACTGCAATCCGTGGGCGCAGCGTGGCGCGCAAAAAACGGCTGGCACCCGTCGCATCGGTCTCACCGACCGCCAGCGGGTCGTCCTCGTAGGCCCCAACCGCCACCCCTGCGTCACTGGCCAGATGCAAAAACCATAGCATGTGACAGGCCGAAAGCGCCGCAATCAGCATGTCCTCGGGATTATGCAGCCCCGGATCACCGCCCAAAAGCGGATCGCTCGAGCAATCGATCGGCGGCTTGCCCGGCGTCTCGACACGCCACGTGCGGTCATAGGCTTTGTAAGACGCAGTGCCTTGCCCACGATTGCCCGTCCAGCGGATACGCGCCGTATAGTCATGCGCGACCAAAATGGATCACCTCCGCCTCGGTCACCATCATGTCGAGCGGTTGATCCGTGGCCTCCAGCGGCAGGTCGGCGGCCTCCTGCGCTCCAAAGGCAAAGCCAATCGCGAGCGTCGCCCGCCGCGCGCGCAAACGCTTTAACGTGCGGTCATAAAACCCGCCACCATATCCCAGACGCCCGCCCGCGCGGTCCCATGCCACCAAGGGCACGATCACAATCTCCGGCTCGAAAAAATCATCCAGCTCAGGCACCTGCGCCCCAAAAGGCCCCGCACGCAGCGCACATCCCGGGGTCCAGCGCGAGAAATCCAATGGCAGCCCCGCCGCCTTGATCACCGGCACGCCAACGGGTCCATGCGCCGCCGCCTCTTCCATTGCGGGCAGCGGGCTGATCTCCGTACGGATCGGCATATAGCCTGCAAGCGGCACGCCACGATACCCCGCGAGCACCTCTGACAAGAGGGAGGCCCGCCCCGGCCCCGCCGCTTCAAACGCCGCCTTGCGCCGGGCGAAGGCGGCCTTGCGCGCCGCGTCCTTGCGCATCATCAAATCACTCATAGCAACACCAATGCCGCAAGTCCCAGAAAGGCCAAAAATCCCACCACATCCGTCACCGTGGTCACGAACGCGCCCGAGGCCAGCGCCGGGTCGATGCCCATCCGGTCCAGGATCACCGGGATCACGGTGCCGGCGAGCCCTGCGACCACAAGATTGATCACCATCGCCGCCGCCAGAACATACCCAAGTTCCGGTCCGCCGAACCAGACGACACCGATCACCCCCATGACCACCGCAAAGACGAGGCCATTTATGAGGCCGACCAGAACTTCGCGCCGGATCACCCGCCACACGTTTGACCCGGTAAGGTCGCGCGTCGCAATCGCGCGCACTGCGACCGTGAGACTCTGGGTGCCTGCATTGCCGCCCATCGACGCCACGATCGGCATCAAAACCGCAAGCGCCACGAATTGCGCAACCGTCGCCTCGAACTGTGCAATCACCAGCGAGGCGAGGATTGCCGTCGCGAGGTTCACCGCAAGCCAGGGAAAACGCTGTTTCGTGGTCTCTATGATGTTGTCGTTGAGACCACCATCGCCCACACCCGCGAGGCGCATGATGTCTTCTTCATGCTCATCATCCAGAACCGCCATTGCATCATCGATTGTGATCACACCCACAAGGCGCTCGGCCTCATCCACGACCGGCGCGGAAATCAGGTGATACTGGTTAAAGGCATAGGCCACATCGCCCTCGTCCTGCGTGACGGGGATGACGTGAAACGTCTCCTCCACAATGCTTTTCAGCATCACCTCCCGGCGCGATGCCATCAGCTTGCCCAACGTGACATTGCCCACCGGCGCAAGGCGCGGATCCACGAGGATCACGTGATAGAATTGATCCGGCAGATCATCCTGATCGCGCAGAAAATCAATTGCCTCGCCTACATTCCAGTGCTCTGGCGCCATCACCACTTCGCGCTGCATAAGGCGCCCTGCGGAATATTCAGGATAGCTCAGCGACTGGCGCACCGCTGTGCGGTCGCTGTCTTTCAGCACTTCGAGGATTGCGTCCTGTTGCGGCTGCTCCAGATCCTCGACCAGATCGACCACATCGTCGCTATCGAGTTCGCGCACCGCCTCGGCCAGCACCTGAGGGCTCAAAAGGCCAATCACTTCCTCACGGATCGACTCGTCCAGCTCCGACAGGATGTCGCCGTCAAATTCGGTGCCGTAAAGCTCGATGATCCGGCGGCGGTCAAACGCGTTGCTCTGTTCCAGAAGATCGGCGATGTCGGCGGCGTGGAGCGGCTCCAGCTCTTCGATCAACTGGTCGCGGTCGCCCACGTCGACGGCAAAGATGATGCGTGCAACGGCTTTGCGATCAAGGACATAGGCATCCTCGTCGCGGTCCTGCTCGGCCAAAAGCCCCTCGTCCGCCATGCAAATCGTCCCCTCATCTGCCTGAATGTGTCTCGTTAGTAAAAAAGCGCGCGCACACCCATATTCAATGACTGCGCCGCGTTCCGGTTCAAATCCGTTCGGGCCGTCAGCAGCCGGGCCGCCCCAGCACCATTACCCAAAGCGCGCCCTCGCCGCGCACCAGCGCGAATTCGGAAGCTTGGGGGCTTAGGATGTTGCGTCTGTGACCTTCCGATTTCATCCAGCCGCTCATCACCTGATCAAGACTGCCTTGGCCCTTCGCGATATTCTCGGCGATGAAGCAAAACCCGTATCGCACCTTGCGTGCGCGATCCCCGATTGAAGAACCGTTGGAGCCTTGATGGCTGAAAAACCCGTTCTTTGACATATCGCGCGCATGGGATGCAGCCGCCTTGGCCAGCGCCGCACTGGGTGCCAATTGCCTCAGGCCGGCTTTCGCCCGGATCTGCGCCATTGGGGCCGCGGCGGCACCACTGACATCAACGACCTCCTGAGCGGTGGCGGCGATCGGGGCAAATGTTGCGGCAAAAAGCGCCGCACAAAGAGCAAGGGTCAGTCGCATCAAGATGGCTCCATAAACTACGCGACCACCCTAACGCGCGGGCCGCGCCACGGCCAGCCCGGGCTAAATGGTGCGCGAAAGTATCTCCAACGCGGCCGCATGTTGCTGCGCACCCGCCGCCGCGATCACGCGCCCACCGCCATGGGCCGCCCCACCCTGCCAATCGGTGACGATCCCGCCCGCCGCCTCGATCACCGCGATGGGGGCTGCGATATCATAGGCGCTGAGGCCCGCCTCGATCACCAGATCGATATGCCCCGCTGCCAAGAGAGCGTAAGCATAACAATCACAGCCATAGCGCGTAAGCTGAACCTGCTCCGAAACCGCCCTGAAGGCAGCAGCCTCTTCCGGCGTGCCCAAGGCGGGAAAGGTGGTCATCAAGATCGCCTCGCTCAGCAGGCGGTTTCCACGCGCCTCGAGGTGGCGAGCGCCCTGTGGGCCCGTCATCTGCGCGCGGCCGAAGCCACCCTCGAACCTCTCACCAATATAGGGTTGATCGATCAGGCCGTAGACCGGCCCGCTCTCATCGCTGAGCGCGATCAGCACGCCCCATGTGGGCGCGCCCGCCAGAAAGCCGCGCGTGCCGTCGATCGGATCAAGCACCCAAGTCAGACCGCTTGTCCCCTCCAAGGTGCCATATTCCTCACCAAGGATGGCATCCTCAGGGCGGCGTGTTTTCAGAATATCCCGCATGGCCCCCTCAGCGGCGCGGTCGGCCACAGTCACGGGGTCGAACCCGGCCTCGGCGCTCACGCCCAGCTTTGCTTCGGCTGTCAGGGATTTACTGCGAAAATGCGGCAAGATCGCCGCGCGTGCCGCATCGGCAAGCGCGTGGGCCGTCTGGAAAATGTCTTCTTGGTCCATTCCGGCCTCCCTGCGCGGCACTACGTCTCGCGCAGGGTTATCCAGTCATGGCGTGCGGCTCAAGCCACGTCGCTCAGAACGCGGGCCAGATCGAAAAGGCGCCGGCGCTGATTCTCAGGTATCGCGTAATAGGACCGCACCAGATCCAGCGCTTCCTTATCGCCCAGAAGATCGGATGGCCCGGCCACTTTGGTCGCCTCCTCTTCAATCCCCTCGAAGAAAAAGCTCACATCCACCTCCATCGAGGATGCAATATCCCACAGCCGCGATGCACTGACCCGATTTGCACCGGTCTCGTATTTCTGGATTTGTTGGAACTTTATTCCAACGCTTTCCGCCAGTTGTTGCTGGGTCATCCCCACCAACCAACGACGATGTCTAATGCGCTTTCCTACATGCACATCTACGGGATGAGGCATAATCTGTCCTTCCTAACTCAACTTTCGCACATTGTTGGCGCTACCTCTACGTCGCGACACGTTATCCGTCGCACCCAGAACCCAAACCACCCAGTTGTTAAGAAACTAACAAAATGATCAAATTTTACAACATATATCGCAAGGTTAAAGTTAACGGAGACGATCACAATACCGCTATGCGGGCGCAGGACGCACACGTCCCGCCCCCTTGCGGCTTGGCATCGGGTGACACCGCACCTAATGATTACACGATATTTCACCCCGCAAATCCCTTTTGTTCCGAGGCCTTGCCATGCACGCCTACCACCTGACCTCCCTCGATACGCCACCACAATTAACCACGTTGAGCCGCCCTGCCCCCGCTGCCGGAGAGGTGAGTGTCAAAATCGCGGCCTGCGGTCTGAATTTTGCCGATTTGCTGATGATACAGGGGCAGTATCAGGACATGCCGCCGCTGCCCTTCACGTTGGGGATGGAAGTGGCCGGCACAATCTGTGCGCAAGCGGCGGACGGGGCCGGGCCGGGCATCGGCACCCGTGTGGCGGTCTTTGGTGGTGCGGGGGGGCTGGCCGAGTATGGCGTGTTCGATGCCGCCCGCGTGATCCGAATTCCCGATACGATGAGCTTTACCCACGCCGCCGCGTTTCAGATCGCCTATGGCACCAGCCACCTCGCGCTTGATCACAAAGCGCGGCTCAGACCCGGTGAGACGCTTTTGGTGCTGGGCGCCGCCGGTGGCGTAGGCCTTGCGGCGGTGGAGATCGGCAAAGCGATGGGCGCGCGGGTGATCGCCTGTGCGCGGGGGGCGGAGAAGCTTGAGGCCGCGCGCGGCGCCGGGGCCGATCACCTTATTGACGCCAGCCGCGAGGATATCCGCGAGGTCTGTCTGGCACTGGGCGGGCTGGACGTGGTTTACGATCCCGTGGGCGGGGATCAGTTCACCGCCGCGATGCGCGCCTGCAACCCCGAGGCGCGCATCCTCAGCATCGGATTCGCCAGCGGGGACGTGCCGCAGATCAAGGCCAATCACCTTCTGGTCAAGAACATCTCGGTGATGGGCTTTTACTGGGGTGGGTATCTGAAATTTCGGCCCGATCTGCTGACCCGGAGCCTCGCCACACTTCTGCAGTGGTATGTGGCAGGACGCATCCGGCCCCATGTCAGCCATATTTATCCTTTGTCAGAGGCCGGTGCTGCGTTGGAATTGCTGCGCAGCCGACAATCCACCGGCAAGATCGTCGTCACGATGTCCTGACCGCAGGCACCGCCGCTAATGGCGCGAAGCCCTGCCGGAGCGTTGCAGCGAGTGCCGAGACCAGCGGGTTCATCGTGGCCGCATCGCCATACATGTTAATCCTCTGCGTGCCGAGATCGGGCAGCCCCCCCAGCGGCACCATCTCCAGATGGCCCGCGCTGCCCTCCAAAATTGTGGTCACGGCCAGATCGGCGCTGACAGTGGCCTGTATGGCGCCATCAGATTCCGAATCGATCACGCTTTCCCACGGGATGCCCGCCGCATCCAGTTGCCGGATCGCCCGGCCACGGAAGATGCAATTGCGGCAACTGGCCAGCCGCAAGGGCTGTTGCTTCCACGCAGTTCCGCCCGGCGCACCATACCAGCGCAGCGGCAACTCGGTCAGCGTCTCGCCCCCCGGCCCCAAAAGCTGCTCGGTGGTCAGGATCAGATCAATCTCGCCACGCCCGAAACTGTCCAGAAGCGAGGTGGTGAACGACGCGATGAGGTTCACCTTGACCCTTGGATACGCGGCGTGGAACTGCTTCAGCACCTTTGGAATGGCCGGATAGATGATGTCATGCGGCAGGCCGAAGGAAATCTCGCCCTCCCAGACCTGATCCGTCAGCCGTCCCACCGCGTCATCATTAAGCGCCACGATCCGCCGCGCAAAGCCCAGCAACTGCTCGCCTGCGGGGGTCAGCGCGATCCGGCGGCTGGAGCGGTCCATGAGATTGATACCCAGAAGCTCTTCGAGGCGTTTGAGCTGCATCGACACCGCCGACTGCGTGAGATTGAGCGCGGAGGCCGCGCGCGTCACGCCCTCCTGATCCGCCACGGCGATAAAGGAGCGGAGCGTCGTCATATCAAGATTTCTCATTCATCACGTTCCTTGATGCCAGTGCGATTAAATATTCATTTTCAATATTGAACACACTGCGCCATATACATCAACAGAAGAAATGAAAAGCCGCCAATTAATCACCATTCGGAAAGAATCACCCTGATGTTCGCCCTGACCTACGCCCGCTCCCTGTTCCTGCACACGCGCTCGGGCCTCTCGCTGATGACGCGTCTCGATGTCATGCGCAGCCGCCGCGCCCTGGCCGCTCTGGATGAGGCCGCGTTGATCGATCTGGGCCTGACCCGCGCCCAGGCTGATCGCGAAGCGCGCCGCCCGATCTGGGATATGAAGGCCTGACCCCGGCGCAATTCGTTAAAATGCGCTGAATGCCGCACTAAAAAACCTTGAAATGCGTGGCACGCCTCCCGATATTGTGCCCAAAGCCCCGCGGTGGGGCTCGATACAACCCAACTCGGAGGCATTGATGGCACAATTTGACACAATCCGGACGGCGGCCGGCACCCGCACCGCCCAGATTGACGAGGGCCTGCGCGCCCACATGAGCAAGGTCTACGGGACCATGTCCGTGGGTATGGCGCTGACCTTCCTCGCGGCGTGGGCCGTGGGCAATAACGCGGCGATGATGGAAACCCTCTTCACCGGGATGACACGCTGGGTCGTGATGTTCGCCCCGTTGATCATGGTGTTTACGTTCGGCGCGGTCATCAACAAACTGAGCTACGCTGCGGCGCAGTTGTTCTTCTACGTCTTCGCCACCGTCATGGGCGTCTCGATCAGCTATATCTTCGTGGTCTTCACCGACATGTCGATTGCGCAAATCTTCCTGATCACGGCAATCTCGTTCGCGGGCCTGTCGCTCTACGGCTACACCACGAAGAAAGACATCTCCGGCTGGGGCACATTCCTCATCATGGGTGTGATCGGCCTTATCGTGGCATCGATCGTGAACATCTTTCTCGGCTCGCCCGCGATCATGTTCGCCATCTCGGTCCTTGGTGTCCTGATCTTCGCGGGCCTCACAGCCTATGACACGCAGCGCATCAAGAACGACTATGTGGCACATGCACAGCACGGCGACGCAGAATGGCTCGGCAAATCCGCCATCATGGGCGCGCTCAGCCTCTACCTGAACTTCATCAATATGTTCATGTTCCTGCTGCAACTCTTTGGCAACCGGGAATAATCGTCCCGCTGAACCAACCTGAACTACAAAAGGGCCGGTCCACATGGATCGGCCCTTTTTGCATTTGCGCCACAGATGCTGCGCAATAATCCGCGCATACTCGGCAAAGGGCCATTCAACGCTTTGTGGCATCGCGCGATTCTTTTATGTTTCAGATAAATTACCCTCAAGACTTCACCCAAAGGACGCTCCAATGAAACCGCATCACATCGCCCTTTCCGCCGCCGCCCTGACGCCATTCGCCCTTCCTGCGGCGGCCGAGACAGATGCTTGGCACATGATGAGCCAGATCAAGATCAACGAAATCGTCACCGAGACGACCTATGAGGTGCAAAAAACATATCCCACTGCGCTGAGCGAAGGTGCAATCGAGGTGGAGATCACCGGCTACGCCGTGCCCCGCCTGCCCGGCGATATGGTGCAGGACCTGATCCTGATGTCGGATATGGGCAACTGCCCGCTCTGCGGCAGCTTTGATCACGGCACGAACCTTCAAGTTTTGCTGACCAAGGCCATCCCAGCCTTTGAGGAAGGCACACGCGTTTCTTTTGTGGGCACGCTCACGCCGGTGACCGACCCTGAGACATGGCAGACCGTGATCCTCAAGGACGCGCGGGTGATCACGCGCTGATCCAGCGCCAAGACCCCCAGAAAAGCAAAAAGGCCGCGTCCCGGAAGGGCGCGGCCTTTTTAAATAAAACCGAAGAGTGATCTTACTTGATCTTGCCTTCTTTGTATTCCACGTGCTTGCGCACAACCGGGTCATATTTCCGGATCGTCATTTTCTCTGTCATCGTGCGGGCGTTCTTCTTGGTGACATAGAAATGGCCCGTGCCCGCGGTCGAGTTCAGGCGGATCTTGATTGTGGTCGGCTTCGCCATGGGAGTTCTCCTGCGCCAGACAGCCGCGCTGCCCGTGAATTCTGAATGAACCTGCGTTTTACCCACGGGTGCGCCCGAGTCAACCGTCATTCGCACCTTTCGAAGCCTGTGGTGCGAGCAAGCGGCGTTTTCTCCGGACACACTTCCCCGAAGGGTGGGCCCCAAATTGCGCGGAGGGCCTATAAGCCGGATTCTGTCCACCTTGGGCCGTAACCCAAAGCTGGATGGCCATTCATCTCGAAGCGATGTTGCCACCGCCCCTCTAGCTGCCAACCCGGACCGCTGGGCCAAGACAGGCCCACATGCAGTCCCTATTTGGCATTGCTCCCGGTGGGGCTTGCCATGCCGGCGCTGTTACCAGCCCCGCGGTGGGCTCTTACCCCACCGTTTCACCCTTGCCCATGTGATCCGCATAAGCGGAGTGCAGGCGGTTTGTTTTCTGTGGCGCTTTCCCTCGGGTTTCCCCGGCCGGGCGTTACCCGGCACCGTCGTCTTGTGGAGTCCGGACTTTCCTCCCACACCGCGGCCCGAAGGCCTTGCTGCAAGCGGCCATCCGGCCCTCCGCGCGTGGACGGGCTTACGCCGGAGGGGCGCCTCGGTCAACGGGAAAGCGCGCGGCGATATCCGCCAGCACCGCCATATCAGCAGGCGAGAGCGGCCCCTGCCCCCAAGGGCGGAACCGCAGGCGCAAGGCGCGCAGAAGCTCCGCATCCGTGAACTCCGTGCCATATCCTGCACGCGCGCAGAGCGGGCGAAACATATCCTCGGGCGCAGGCTCAGCGGCCCTGGGCCACACGGCCAGCCCCTGCTGCGCCATACGGCGCCAGTCAAACCGCGGGCCCGGATCATCCTTGCGGTCGGGCGCCATGTCGGAATGACCGATCACACGCTCGGGCGGAATAGACCACCGTGCCATGATTCCATGCATGAGAGTCTCCAACACGCGCATCTGAGGCTCGGGGAATGGGTGCGTGCCACGATTGGCAAGCTCGATCCCGATGGAGCGGGAGTTGACCTCGTCCACCTCCCCCCAGCGGCCAAGGCCTGCGTGCCATGCGCGGTCCGCCTCGGGGACGAGCTGCCATAGGCGGCCATCCTCGGCGATCAGATAATGGCAGGATACGGCAGCCTCGGGATCACACAGCCGCTCCAGAGCGGCCTCAGCCGTTTGCATATTGGTATAGTGGAGCACCACGAGATCGGGCACCGCACCGCCACGGCGCGCACCAAAATTGGGCGAGGGGTGGAGCGTCACGGCATGCTGTGCGCGATCAGCCATTCACCGCATTGCGGAACGGTGCAGGCGACCATCCGCAGGCGTAACCGTCCCCATCGGGGTCGATGCCCATACGGTCGCGCTCAGGCCCGCCATTTTCGAGAAAATCCATCTGCGCCTTGTCTGGCGAGGTGTATTCCGCGCAATTACGGGCAAAGCGAGCTTCACGATTCACGCCAGTGCGGCGATGGACCTGCGTGCCAACCGGATGCTTGGTTCTGAGGGCGTATTCCACGATATTTGGCCCTTGCCCCCCCGCGCGGCTGGGAAGCGCCTCAACGGCGGCCACTTCATATTGCGCGCGGTTGGCGGCAATGCGCGCGGCGTCACCCTCGATGGAGCGTTGGCTCCCTACTGCATCGAAATCATTCTCATTCGAAATACCCACACTGTTCACCACGGCGGGCGCGGGGTTGCCGGGGCTTGCATGCAGCACGGGCTGGCCTGAATTGGCGGCAATTTCTTCAGCATCTCCGCCAAGAGCCGCGCGCGCAGCAGCAGCCACCGCGTCACTTTCGCTTTGCGGCCCGGTTGCGCTCAGCGGCTCTGAGGAAATGGCATTGGGGGGTGGCAGAGATTGTCCGGTCAGGGCTGCCTCGCGGCGCGCCTCATATTCATCATAGTCGCCAAAGCCCACGCCCGTGCCCGGATTGGGGCCACTTTCGGGGATCGCTGGCGCACAGGCTGTCATTGCCGCAAGGGCCAGAGCGCCCGCACTCACCGTAAAAAATCGCATATTCATCCTGCCAATGCTCGTTTGGCCGGGGTTTACCACCATTTTCCGGGCTTGGCTACAAATCCGGCTGCGGTCTCAAGCGCATAGGCGCAATTCAGCAAATCGCCCTCTTCCCATGGCCGCCCGATAAGCTGCAGGCCCAAGGGCAGCCCTTGTGCATCCAGCCCCGCAGGCACGGAAATACCCGGCAGGCCGGCAAGGTTGACCGTTACGGTAAACACGTCGTTGAGATACATCTGAACCGGGTCCGCGCCCGCCATCTCGCCCAGCCCGAAAGCGGCAGAGGGCGTGGCCGGTGTCAGGATTGCGTCGACGCCTTGGGCAAATACCTCGTCAAAGTCGCGCTTGATCAGCGCACGCACCTTGCGGGCGCGGTTGTAATAGGCGTCATAAAAGCCAGCCGAGAGCACATAGGTGCCGACCATCACGCGGCGCTGCACCTCGGGCCCAAAGCCTTCGGCGCGGGTCTTTTCATACATCTCGGTGATGCCGTCACCGGGCGCGAGTTTTGCGCGGTGGCCATAGCGCACCCCGTCATAGCGCGCGAGGTTGGACGACGCCTCGGCGGGTGCGATCACATAATAGGCGGGCAGCGCATATTTCGTATGGGGCAGCGAGATATCGACGATCTTGGCGCCTGCATCCTTCATCATGGCAGTGCCATCCGACCAGAGCTTCTCGATCTCGGCGGGCATGCCCTCCATGCGGTATTCGCGCGGGATGCCGATGGTCTTGCCCTTGATGTCGCCGGTCAGCATCGCCTCGAAATTGGGCACGGGCAGATCGGCGCTGGTGCTGTCTTTGGGGTCATGACCACACATCGCCTCCAGCATGATCGCCGCGTCGCGCACGTCCTTGGTCATCGGCCCCGCCTGATCAAGGCTTGACGCAAAGGCCACGATGCCCCAGCGCGAGCAGCGCCCGTAGGTGGGCTTGATCCCCGTGATGCCGGTGAAGGCCGCAGGTTGGCGGATGGAGCCGCCCGTGTCCGTGCCCGTGGCCCCAAGGCAGAGATCTGCGGCAACAGCACTTGCCGAGCCGCCCGAGGAGCCGCCGGGCGTGAGGGCCGTGTCATCATTGCCGCGCCGCCAAGGGTTCACCGCATTGCCGTAAACGGAGGTCTCGTTGGACGAGCCCATGGCGAATTCGTCCATGTTGAGCTTACCCAGCATGACCGAGCCTGCATCGAGCAGGTTCTGGCTTACGGTGGATTCGTATTCCGGCTTGAACCCTTCGAGGATTCGGCTACCCGCCTGGCTCGCCACGCCCTTGGTGCAGAAGAGGTCCTTGATCCCCAGAGGGATGCCACACATGGCGGGGGCCGCGTCGCCGCCCCTGAGGCGCGTGTCGGCGGCGGCGGCCTGTTCCATCGCCAGTTCGGGCGTGTGATGCACGAACGCGCCCAGCGCGCCTGCCCCCTCAATGGCCTTGAGACACGCCTCGGTCAGGTCCTTGGAGGTCACATCGCCGCGGCGCAGCGCATCGCGGGCCTCGGCAATCTTCAGAGCGTTGAGATCGGTCATTATTCCACCACCTTCGGCACGGCAAAAAACCCTTCGCGCGCATCGGGCGCATTGGACAGGACTTCGGCCTGCTGATTGCCGTCCGTCACCACATCGGCGCGGCGCTTCAGGCGCTGGGGCGTCACGCTGACCATGGGCTCGATCCCGTCCACATCCACCTCGCCCAACTGCTCGATGAAGCCCAGGATGGTGTTGAATTCCTCTGCCAGCGCGGGCAGCGCGTCGGGGCTGACCTCAATCCGGGCGAGCTTGGCCACGCGGGCGGCGGTTTCGATATCTATGGACATGCGGCGGGCCTCCGAAGGGATGCGTGTATCGCCTTGCGTTTAGCGCCCGCTCGGGGTCCGTGCAAGCATATGGGCGCGGTAAACTTCAATCATCCAGGCGAGCATGAGCGCGTTGAGCAAATGCCAAGCAAAATGCGTGCCCGTGGGGATGGCATCGCAAAGGGGCACATCTGCGGCCCGCGCGGCCAGTGAGACACACAAGATCGCGGCCCCGATGGCCAGCCCCCCTGCCGTGGCAGGGGCCCGGCGGCGCAATAATATGGCGTAGGTAAAGATCAGGACCGGCAGGGGCGCGTAAGCCGCGCTGCCCCCCATTATTGGCTCAAAAAGAGGTGCTACCACTGCGGCGAAGGGCAGGAACGCCGCCGCGCCCATAAGTGAAAGCCACCAGCTCAGCCCCCAGAAATCGCGGTTTGCGGCATAGATATAGACCAGCGTGAAGCCAAGGATCGGGGCCACATCGAGCATCGCCGCCCAGACCTGCGCATGGGTGTGGAACGCGAAACTGCCCACGCCGATAGCGGCCAGAAGAGCCGTCAGAGCCCAGGCCAGCCCAAGCCCTGATCCGCGAAGCCGCTGCGCCATCACAAGGGCGGCAAGCAAAAACGCGAGGTTCGTCACGGCGTTGATCGGCTCGGCCCAATAGTCAGGCGAGACCCGCTCACAATATCCGTCGATCGCCGCTGTCCAGTCCACCTGCGTCACCCCCGGCGCGCGGCAAAGAAGTCCCGCAAGAGCGTCTCGGACTCCCCTGCCCCGATGCCGTCATAAACCTCGGGCGCGTGATGCGCTTGCGGATGCGAGAACACCCGCGCGCCTTGTGCCACGCCCCCTGACTTAGGGTCGGACGCCGCATAGTAAAGTCGCGCAATCCGCGCCGCCGCAATCGCCGCCGCACACATCGCGCACGGCTCCAGCGTGACATAAAGCGCGTAGCCCGGCAAACGCTCGGACCCAAGGGCTGCACATCCCGCACGGATCACGAGCATCTCGGCATGACCCGTGGGATCACACATCTCGCGCGTGCGGTTGCCATCAGCGGCCACAACCTCGCCCTGCGGCGAGACGAGCACAGCGCCCACGGGCACCTCGCCCCGCTGGGCGGCGGCGCGGGCCTCGGCAAGGGCGCGGTCCATGTGGCTGGTAAAACGCATGGCTCTTGATGGCCGCTCGGCGGCGCTTTCGCAAGCGTGGGATATGGTCTAAGCGGGGGCATGATCACAGATACCCCCCCCGGCGACCGGATCGCCAAGGTCATCGCCCGCGCAGGCCGCGCCTCGCGCCGCGAGGCAGAGCGGCTGATTGAAGCGGGCCGCGTCAGCGTCAATGGCAAGGTCATCGACAGCCCTGCCCTCAACGTCAGACCCTCCGACCGGGTCGCGGTGGATGGCAAGCAACTGAGCGCGCCCGAGCCGTCGCGCCTTTGGCTCTACCACAAGCCCACCGGCCTCGTCACGACCGCGCGCGACGAACAGGGCCGGGCCACGATCTTCGACAACCTGCCCGATGATCTGCCCCGCGTGATCAGCGTCGGGCGGCTCGACATCAACTCCGAAGGGCTGATCCTGCTGACCAATGATGGCGCACTCAAACGCAAGCTGGAGCTGCCCTCCACCGGATGGCTGCGCAAATACCGCGTGCGCGTGAAAGGCAGGCCTACCGAGGACACGTTCACACCACTGCGCAAGGGGATCACGCTGGAGGGCGAGCGGTTTCAACCGATGACCATCTCTCTCGACCGCCAGACCGGGGCCAACGCATGGGTCACGGTATCCTTGCGCGAAGGCAAGAACCGCGAAGTGCGCCGCGCAATGGAGGCCGTAGGCCTCAGCGTCAACCGTCTGATCCGCGTCTCCTACGGCCCCTTTCAACTGGGACAGATCAAACCCGGGGCGGTCGAGGAAATTCGCGCCCGCGTGTTGCGCGACCAATTGGGTGAGGAGCAAGCCGCCCCGCAAAAGCCCAAATCCCCGCAGCGCCGCCGCCGCACATAGACGACAGGGCCAAGGACGCGCAGACCACTGATACCTTGCAGCAAGAGCGCCTCGCATATGGCTGAGCTTGTCGTTCTCAAAACCCCCGGAAGCGTGCCCATGTTATGCTTTCTGTGCTATGCTTTCTGCGGGGTGGTGCTTGGCATCGCACCCCTGCTTACCATCTCGATCGAACCCTAACGCCCACGTGCCGCAACCCAGCCGCGCTGCGGCGTTGGCGTATCATCACAAGCGTGGTTTTGCGCGCCGTCTCGCACGTTATGATAATCCAGTTGTCGAATGGGCGGCCTAATCGCGGAGTGCCTGAGCTTGGCCACCTGCATGTTGAGCATCGTCGGCGTTGTTCTTCTGGGTGATGCGGACCAAGCAGCGGTCCACATCATGCGTGATGACACCCGCGCATTCAGGCTCTTTGGATAGACGGGGATACCGATGTCCAAAACGACCTTCTGTTTTCGGTGTTCCGGTTCTGTTGGCGGTCAAGATCATCCTATCGGGCAATACCCGCACACTCGACGCACAGCGCCGCACCTGCGCGTGCCACAGACGGGCGACAACATCCCAGGACACGCCAAGAATTGATTGATGCCAACCCTGCAATCTTCCCCCTTTCAACATGGGGGGCGATTGCATAGTTTATAGGTGTGAAATAGGGGCCGAGGGGGGCCGTATGTCAGAGACAGGTCTTCAGAAACTGGCGTTCTTCGTGCTGGTCGCCCTTATCTTCTATGTCTCCTTCACCGGGGGGAGCTGAGCATGGCACAGCGCTTTGGCGGCAAATTCAGCCCCACGCCCACCGGCTCGAGCGGCCAACCCTCCAAAGACGCGTTTCGCGGCGCGCGGCGCACCCGCGCGGGCGGGCGTGTGAACCTTCTCTTTCTGGCGCCCCTGCCCCTCATTCTGCGCGCTTTCACATCAGAGCCTTTGGGCCTCGCGCTCAACCTCCTAGCGCTTGCCTTGTTGCTCTTGGCTGCCTGGATGACCCGCGAAGGCATTCTCGCCCAAGAGGCGTATGACGCGCGCAAGATCGCGCGCCGCCCCGGATTTCCGCGCAAGATCGCGGGCTCCATCCTCACTGGGTTGGGTCTTGGTCTGGCCGGGTTTGCCGCGGGAGGCGGGACGCTTGCGCCAGTGATCTTCATTGTGCTCGGCGCGGCGCTGCACAGTTTTGCCTTCGGCATTGATCCCATGCGCGACAAGGGGATGGACGGCATCGACCGTTTCCAGACCGACCGTGTGGCCCGTGTGGTGGAAAAGGCCCAAGAGCATATGGCCGCCATGAATGACGCGCTGCGCCGCGCAGGCGACCGGCGCGCCGAAGATGCCATGTCGCGGTTTCAGGCCTCGGTGCAAACCATGCTGAGCAGCGTCGAGGATGATCCGCGCGACCTCACGGCGGCGCGCAAATATCTGGGCGTTTATTTGATGGGCGCGCGCGATGCGACGGTGAAATTCGCCGATATCTACGCCCGCAGCCAAGACGAGGCTGCCCACACCCGCTATCTGTCCTTGCTCACAGATCTGGACAAGAATTTCGCCGCCAAAACCGCCAAGCTGATGGAAGATGACACCACCGATCTCGATATCGAGATCGAAGTGCTGCAAAGCCGGCTTGGCCAAGATGGCATTCACTTGACCCGCGATACGTCCTGACACGATCGCGTCCCATTGCTCCCGTGCCCTCACATTACAAGGAACCTTTCTGTGTCCCAAACCACCCGCCAGAAAGCCGAGGCCGCGTTGGCCGATGTCGACGCACTCAACGCCGTAGTGCTGCCCGAACCTGCACCCGCCAATGCGATCGTGCCCCTCGCCAAGGCTGACGCGCCCGTAAGCGCCGAAATCACCAAACGGATGGACGAGATCGACATAGATGATACGCAATCCATCGTCTCGTTTGGCTCCTCCGCGCAGGCAGAATTGCAGCAGATTTCGCAATCCATGCTGCAAGGCGTGCGCAACAAGGATGTGGGGCCGGCAGGCGACAGCCTGCGCGGCATCGTCACCACCATTCGCGGGTTTTCCGTGTCCGAGCTTGATGTGCGCCGCAAACAGACCTGGTGGGAGCGCCTTCTGGGCCGTGCGGCTCCCTTCGCCAAGTTTACCGCCAAATTCGAGACGGTGCAGGGCCAGATCGACAAGATCACAGAGGATTTGCTGAGCCATGAGCATGTCTTGCTGAAGGACATCAAATCCCTCGACAAGCTTTATGAAAAGACCCTCGCCTTCTATGATGAGTTGGCTCTCTATATTGCGGCGGGCGAGGAAAAGCTGCACGTTCTGGACAACAAGACCATCCCCGCCAAGGTGACCGAGGTCGACAAGGCCCCCGAAGAGGGCCAGGTGATGAAAGCGCAAGAGCTGCGCGATCTGCGCTCTGCGCGCGATGATCTGGAGCGCCGGGTGCATGACCTCAAGCTGACGCGTCAAGTGACGATGCAATCGCTGCCCTCCATTCGTCTGGTGCAGGAAAACGACAAATCACTCGTGACCAAGATCAACTCCACCCTCGTGAACACCGTGCCGCTTTGGGAGACGCAGCTGGCGCAGGCCGTCACGATCCAACGCTCCGCCGAGGCTGCAGCCGCCGTCCGCGAGGCCAATGATCTCACCAATGAGCTTCTGACCGCCAACGCCGCGAACCTGCGCTCCAGTAACAAGATCATCCGCGAGGAGATGGAGCGCGGCGTCTTTGATATCGAGGCAGTCAAAAAGGCCAATGCGGATCTGATCGGCACGATTCAGGAATCGTTGCAAATCGCGGATGAGGGCAAGGCCCGTCGCGGCGCCGCCGAAGAAGAGCTCAAGAAAATGGAAGCCGATCTGCGGGACACGCTCGCCTCTGCGCGTGCGCGCGGCGACGGGCGGGGCGACACGGTCGGCACCGCCGCAGGGTCCTGATCCGTTGATCCGGGCGAGGCGCGCCCTTCGCATGTCGGCCTTGGCGGGCGCGCTTGGCGCGCTCGCCGCCTGCATGTCTGCGCCCGTCCCTCCCGGCACCACACCACAGGCCCACCCAGTGGGCCTTGCGCCCTCAGCACCCTCCCGTGTCACTGGCCCCTCGAACGAAAGCCTTGCCCTCAGCCGCTATTACGCACGCGCGCAAGCCAACATGCTGGCGCGCGGGCTGATGCGCTCGGACGGGGGCGGGGCGGATACGCCCTATACCGACACGGATCTCATGCGCAATTTCGAGCGGATCGTGTTCACAAATGAACATTCCGATGCCAGCTTCGCACGCAGCAATGCCCCCAGCCCCTTGCGCAAATGGACGAGACCCGTGCGCTTCGGCCTCACTTTCGGACCGTCGGTGTCGCCCAATATCCGCGCGCACGACACCGCCACCGTTTCAAGCTATGCGACGCGGCTCTCACGAATCGCGGGCCACTCCATAGCGCTTGGCGGAACCCCCAATTTTCACGTTATGGTCGTCAGCGAGGACGAGCGGCAACTGGTCGTGGACAAACTGCGTCAGATCAACCCCAGCATCTCGCAGACCTACCTGCGCCAGATCCTCGACCTGCCGCGCGAGATTTCGTGCACCGTGTTGGCGTTCCCCGAGCGCCAAGGCACTTTCTCGTATATGAGCGCCGTGGCCGTGATCCGTGCCGAGCAACCGGACATGAGTCGCACCGCCTGCATCCACGAAGAGCTGTCCCAAGGCCTCGGCCTTGCGAATGATAGCCCGCGCGCGCGCCCGTCCATCTTCAACGATGACGAAGAGTTCGGCCGCCTGACCACCCATGACGAAGAGCTGTTACGCATGCTCTACGACCCCCGCCTGCGCGCGGGCATGAGCCTCGACGAGGCCCGCCCGATCCTGCGCACCATTCTGGCCGAGCGTAGCCTTGGCCCAAGCTGACACCCATCGTTTCAAAGGAGACCCCAATGGCTTGACGGCCTCCCTCCCGCCCGCGCACTCTGTCTTGATCTCCCCAGAAAAGGCCCGCCCCCATGTCCACCCCGCTTGACACAACAACTGCGATCCTGGGCGATCTGGTGGCGTTTCCCACCATCTCGACCGAGAGCAATACCGCAATCATCGCCTATCTGGCCCAACGGCTGGAGGATGCGGGCGCACGGGTTGATGTGCTTCTCGATCCCGGTGGGCAGAAGGCCAACCTTTTTGCAACCATGGGCCCGGATGGCGACGGCGGCGTCGTTTTGTCGGGCCATTCGGATGTGGTGCCTGTATCCGATCAGATCTGGTCGAGCGATCCATTCGAGATGCGCGCCGCCGAGGGGCGACTCTACGGGCGCGGAACCTGCGACATGAAAGGCTTCATCGCGGCTTGTATCGCGCTGGCGCCGGAATTTGGTGCGCGCCGCCTCAGCCGGCCTTTGCATTTCGCCTTTACCCATGACGAGGAGACGGGATGCCTCGGTGCGCGGAGCCTTGCCACCCATCTAACCGCCTCGGGGCTGCGCCCCTCGCTTGCCCTGATCGGAGAGCCCACGATGATGCGCGTGATCGAAGGGCATAAAGGCTGCTACGAGTATTCCACTCATTTTCACGGGCTGGCCGGACACGGCTCGGGGCCTGATAAGGGTGTCAACGCGGTGGAGTATGCCGTGCGCTTCGTTGCACGCCTTTTAGAGCTGAAAGACCAGTTGCGCGCGCGTGCGCCGGAGGGCAGCCGGTTCGAGCCGCCCTGGACCACGATCAACACTGGTGCTTTGGAAGGTGGTGTCGCGCATAATGTCATCCCGTCGAGCGCGCGCGTGGATTGGGAGATGCGGCCAGTGCAGATCTCGGATGCGGATTTCGTGAAAGAGGACCTGAGGCGCTATTGCGAAGAGGTGCTGCTGCCTGCGATGCGCGCCGTCTATCCCGAGGCCGAGATCGACACGCAGGTGCTTGGCGAGGTTGCAAGCCTTGTGCCCGCCGAGCCCAACGAGGCGCGCCGCATCCTGATGGAATTGACCGGGGCAAATGGCGCGGATGTGGTGGCCTTTGGTACGGAGGCCGGAATTTTTCAGAGCTTGGGGCTCTCGGCAGTGGTCTGCGGGCCCGGCTCGATCGAGCAGGCGCACAAGGCGGATGAATATCTCAGCCTTGATCAACTGGGCGAATGTCTGGGCATGCTGGAGCGGCTGGGAGATCGGATAAGCGCGTAGGGCCTGCCTCCGCGCGGGCGTCCTCGCACACATCCTCGCCCGGGCGCTTAGCGCTTGCGGAAGGTCAGATAATGCGGCGTGCGGCCCTCGTCTATTGCTTTGGCCTCATAACGGGTGCGGGTCCAGTCCGGCCACGCCTCGCGCCAGTCTTGCGGGCGTTCAGCCAGCCACTCGAAGCCTTGGCGCGGCACCTCCTCCAGCGTTTGGCGAACGTAGTCAGGGATGTCCGTCGCCACACGCAACTCCGCTCCGGGGCGCAGCACGCGGGCCAGTGGGGCGAGATGCTCGGGCGTCACAAAGCGACGGCGGTGATGGCGCTTTTTGGGCCAGGGATCAGGATAGAGCAGGAACGCGCGCGCAATGCAGGCATCTGGCAGCACGTCGAAGAGGTTGCGCGCATCGCCGGGATGGATGGAGACGTTGTCGACCGGTGTCTTGCGGAGCTTGGTGAGCAGCATGGCGACGCCGTTCAGATAGGGCTCACATCCGATGAAAGCGACATCAGGATTGATCCGGGCCTGATGCACGAGATGCTCGCCACCGCCAAAGCCAATCTCCAGCCACAGCTCGCGCGCGCCAAAAAGCGTCTTGAGATCCAGAGGGGTACGGTCAGGGTTTTCCTCCCATCCGATGCCAGCGGGCATACGGGCGGGCAGATCCTCCTCCAGCAGCCTCTCTTGCGAGGCGCGCAAGGACTTACCTTTGAAGCGACCATAGAAATTGCGCCAGGGCGCGCCGGAGGGATGTTTGAGCGTTGCCATGGTGGCAGGCTTTAGCGCGGGCTGCGGCGGGGTGCAATCCTGCCGGCGCGCGCGGAAGATTTGAGTATTTTGGCTAAGAAGAAAGCAGGGGCGCCGCACCACGCGCGCGGGATGGGAGATGCTGCAGCGGCCCCGCACAGGGCCGCTGCGTGATTTTGGAGCATGCGCCACATGGCGCATTCCTTTGGATCATGCGGATCAGACTTCGCTTTTGAGCGTGTCCACCAGATCCGTGCGTTCCCAGCTGAAGCCGCCATCCGCGTCTGGCGTCCGGCCAAAGTGGCCATAAGCCGCCGTGCGCTGATAAATCGGACGGTTGAGTTTGAGATGCTCGCGGATGCCACGCGGGGTGAGGTCCATGGAGGCCGCGATGGCTTTTTCGATCGCAGCCGGGGACACGTCGTCGGTGCCGTGGCAGTCAACATAGATCGAGAGCGGTTTGCTCACACCAATCGCGTAGCTGAGCTGGATCGTGCACCGCTCTGCCATGCCGGCGGCCACCACGTTTTTCGCGAGATACCGCGCGGCATAGGCCGCTGAGCGGTCCACCTTCGTCGGATCTTTGCCCGAGAACGCGCCGCCACCATGAGGGGCCGCGCCACCATAGGTGTCCACGATGATCTTGCGCCCTGTGAGGCCTGCATCGCCGTCGGGGCCGCCGATGACGAATTTGCCCGTGGGGTTCACGTGCCATTCGGTCTGCGGCGTGATCCAGCCTTCGGGGAGAACCTCAAGAATGTAAGGTTCCACGATCGCACGGATATCTTGGGAGGTCAGCGTCTCGTCGAGGTGCTGCGTGCTGAGCACGAGCGAGCTGATACCCATTGGCACGCCGTTTTTGTAGATCACCGAAAGCTGGCTTTTCGCATCGGGACCAAGCACGGGCTCGGTGCCATCCTTGCGCACTTCGGCAAGGCGGCGCAGGATCGCGTGGCTGAACTGGATCGGGGCCGGCATAAGCGCGTCTGTCTCGGTCGTGGCATAGCCAAACATGATGCCTTGATCACCTGCGCCCTCTTCCTTGCCCGAGGCCGCGTCTACCCCTTGGGCGATATGCGCGGATTGTTCGTGCAGAAGGTTCGTGATCTCGCAGGTTTTCCAGTGGAACTTCTCCTGCTCGTAACCAATATCCTTGATGCAGGCGCGGGCGATATCTTCGATCCGGCCCATATAGTCGTGCAGCTTGTCCTGATCGGAGAGGCCCACCTCACCGCCGATGATTACGCGATTGGTGGTGGCAAAGGTCTCTGCGGCCACGCGGGCTTCGGGCTCTTCTGCCAAGAATGCATCGAGGACGGCATCGGAAATGCGGTCGCACACTTTATCCGGATGGCCTTCCGAAACGGATTCGGAAGTTAGGGTATAATTCTGTCGTGCCATGAAAACGCTCCATTTGGATTGAATCCGCCACGCCAGGAAGCCGTTGCGACGGTTGGGACTGCAGGTATCGGCAGGCGCGCGGCGCGTCAATCTCTAAAGCACGGGCCCTTTGCCGCGCGCCCGGTGGCGCAGGCTAAGCCCCAGGCCCAGCGCCAAGAGCAGCAGCACCAAGGGCCCGTCCCCCATCCGCGCGTAGAGGGTGGGCGGCGCAGGTGGCGGCAGGGGGGCGTCAATCCAACCCGCCTCGCCCAGCCCGATCTGCGCCGTGATCTGCCCTGCCGCATTGATCATGGCGGAGACGCCCGTATTGGCCACGCGGATCATCGGCAGGCCTTGTTCGACGCTGCGCAAACGGGCCTGTGCGACGTGTTGGTAAGGGCCTGAGGCCTGCCCGAACCACGCGTCATTGGTGATGAGTAGCAGAAAGTCCGCCCGCCCCGGCGCACCGCGCAGAGCGCGGGGAAAGACCCCCTCATAGCAGATGAGTGGCAGCGCCGTGCCGATCCCCGGAACCGCGATCACCTGCGGGCCGGGCCCGGACGAATAGCCGTGGCCCGCCTGCGCCGCGAGGCCTGAAATGCCAAGGCGGCCCAGCCAATCACCGAAGGGGATATATTCACCAAAGGGAACAAGGTGATGTTTGTCGTAAAGCGCGGCCAGATCCCCCTGCCCATCCATCAAAATCATGGAATTGTAGAGCCGGAGCCCGTCAAGCCGCTGGATACCAAGAACTACGGGCACGCCCCGCGCCGCGTCCTGCACAGCGCCCAAGGCCCCCGCCGCTTGGTTGAGCAGGCTCGGCACGGATGTCTCGGGCCAGACGATCAGGTCGGGGCGCGCGTCTGCGGCCGTATAGTCCAACTGGCGGGTGAAAAAGGTGCGGATATGGTCTGGATCCCATTTTTGATCCTGTGGCGCGTTGGGCTGCACGAGGCGGACCTGCGGCGCGTCTTGCGCCACCTCAGGCGCGCGGGTGAGCATCGGCCCGACCACAAGCGCACCCGCGAGGGCCGTGAGGCCCAGCGCGCCGGGAATGCGCCGCGCGTCCAGTATATGCCACATCGCCACGGCCCCTATGAGCGTCGCGCCCGAAAGCAACAAAGCGCCACCAAGCGAAGCCCATCCCAAAAGCCCGGTATCGATCCAGATATGGCCCACCTGCGCCCAAGGGAAGCCAGTGAACAGCCAGCCTCGCAAAGCCTCGGTGAGCACACCCGCCGCAATCCATGCCAGCGCACCGCCACCGATCCCGCGCGCCCAAGCCCAGCCGATGGCCCAGAAAAGCCCCATGCCCGCCCCCATCAGCATCAGCGCGACAGGAGCCATCCAGCCATGGCGTGCAACATCCACGAGAAACGGCTCGATAATCCAGTTGAGCGAGACCAGAAAATATCCCGTGCCCGCCGCCCATCCGGCCCAGAGGCCTTGGCGAAGGGTGCGCGTGATGCGGAACATCCCGTAAAGGGCCGCCAGCGCAATGAGTGTCACGGGCCAAAGCCCCCAAGGCGCCTGCCCCAAAGCAGCCACCGCACCAAGCCCTGCACAAAGTGCCAGCCGCGCCTTTGGCCCAAGCCGTGCAAGGCGCGCCTCCAACAGCCCGGTGGCCATGCTCATGCGGTGCGACATGTCACGAAGGTTTGGACGGAGCAGGCGCGTCCTGCGGCTTGGTGGTCTGAGGGGCCTCGGATACAGCCTCAAGCGCGCTGTGCGCCGCGTCGGGCGCGGGCTCTGCTTGCGCTGCGGGTTTGGACGCGCTCGGCAGGCGCACACGGAGACGTTTGACCCGCCGCGGGTCGGCCTCGATCACCTCGATTACCGCACCGCTTGGATGCTCGATCATCTCACCGCGCACAGGCACGCGGCCCAGCATCATAAAGACCAAACCGCCAAGCGTTTCGATCTCTTCTTCGTCCACAGCATCCATATCGGTAAGCGAAAGGCCAATCTCGGCCTCAAAATCGCTCAGAGGCGCCTTGGCCAGCGCGACATAGCAACCGGGCTTTTCCTCGGTCCATGCGGTGGCCTCATCGACGTCATGCTCATCCTCGATCTCGCCCACGACCTGCTCAATCAGATCCTCGATCGTGACAAGCCCGTCTACGCCACCATACTCGTCGATCACCAGCGCCATATGCCGACGCTCGCTTTGCATCTTCTGCAAGAGCACCCCGATGGTCATGGACGGTGGCACATAAAGAAGCTGGCGCAACATGTCCTTGAGGTCAAAATCACTTTCGCCGCCGTTGAATCCATGCCGCAGGGCAAAATCCTTGAGATGTGCAAAACCCACGGGCGTGTCCAGCGTTCCCTCGTAGATCGGGATACGGGTGAGGCCCGTCTCGCGGAACAAACTCACCAGATCGTCCTTGGTTATGTCTGCCGGGGCCGAGACGATCTCGGCCTTGGGGATGGCTACATCCTCCACATCCATGTTGCGCAGGTTAAGAAGACCGTGTCCTCCGCCTGCCCCGTTCCGGGCGGCCTCCGCGTTTGCGTCATCCTCGGGGGTGTCCGTGCTGAACGCGCCCATGATACGGCGGAAAAATCCACCCTCATTGCTTGCCTCGGTATCCGTCTGCGCGCCCTGCGCTGCGTTAGAGGAGCCGTCGTTGCTGTCGCCCATTGTGTCCTGTTCCAAAACGGGGCCCTGCCCCTTTACGTCAATATGGGCTGGCAATACCCAGTTTGCCAAGTATTTGCACCTCTGTTGTCTCCATCAACGTGGCATCTTCGTCACGGATATGGTCATATCCCAGAAGATGCAGCACGCCGTGGACCATCAGATGGGTCGTGTGATCGGCAAGGCTCTTGCCCTGCGCAGCCGCCTCGGCCACGCAGGTATCATAGGAAATAGCGATATCCCCGAGCTCTGCGTCCATGTCGGACGGGGGCGCGGGCCGGGTTCCGGGGACATCGGCGGCACGGTGCTCGCTGGGCCAGCTCAGCACATTCGTCGCCTGCGATTTATTGCGAAAATCTGCGTTGAGCGCGGAAATCCGCGTATCGTCGCAGCCCAGAACGGCAATCTGATAGGCGCCTGGGTCAATTTCCAGATGGCGCAACGTCGCCTCCGCCACACGCGCCGAAATGGCCACGAGGCCCGCCACCTCCCAGCGCGGCTCGTCGATCACCACATCCGTCAGGGTCTGATCGGGGTCAGCCATCGGCCTCATAGGCCTCGATGATCGCGGCAACCAGCGGGTGACGCACAACATCCTTGGAGGTGAAGTAATTAAAGCTGATCTTCGGGATCGTGCTGAGAAGCCGTTCGGCATCCGCAAGCCCCGAGGGCACGCCACGCGGGAGATCGATCTGCGTGCGGTCACCGGTAATGACCATCCGCGAGCCTTCGCCCAAGCGCGTGAGGAACATCTTCATCTGCATCGACGTGGCGTTTTGCGCCTCGTCCAACACCACGAACGCATTGGCCAAAGTCCGCCCCCGCATGAAGGCCAAGGGCGCGATCTCGATCTTCTTGTCCTCGATCAGTTTGGCCATCTGCTTACCCGGTAAAAAGTCATTCAGCGCGTCATAAAGCGGCTGCATGTAGGGATCGACCTTGTCCTTCATATCGCCGGGCAGGTAGCCGAGCTTTTCGCCCGCCTCTACCGCCGGACGGCTGAGGATGATGCGGTCCACACGGCCCTCGATGAACATCGACACGCCAACGGCCACCGCAAGATAGGTCTTGCCCGTGCCGGCGGGACCAATGCCAAACGCCATCTCATTGGCAAAGAGGGCGCGCACATAGGCCTTTTGCGCGTCCGTCCGCGGCTCGACCAGCTTCTTGCGGGTCTTGATCTCGACCCGCCCCCCTTTGAACATCTCCATCTGGTCGCCCGCGCGCATGCCTTTTGCAGCAACTGTGCCCGCATCCGAGCCACCCATGCGCAACTCGCGGTCGATATCGCCATGCTCCACCCCCTTGCCGCTTTCAAGGCGGTCATAAAGGGCCTGAAGCACGTCGGAGGCCTCGGCGACCTGAGACGTTTCGCCATGGATCGCCAGTTGGTTGCCTCGGCGCAGAATCTGCACCCCAAGCGTCTGCTCGATCTCGGCGAGGTTTTTGTCATGCTCACCGCAAAGATCGATCAGCAGGAAGTTATCTGGAAATTCAACCACATCCTTGTGCAGGGCGGATGGATCGGCGGCGGCGGTGGGCAGCTCTGTGGGGGGCAAACAGATCTCCGTTGCATTGGCGCGCGGATGCGCGGTTCAGGGGCGATGGTGCCAAGCGCGCAAGGAAGGTGCAAGCGCTATAGCGCAGCACTTGGGCCTAGATAGCCAAAACCCGCAAGCACGAGGCCTGCGGGTCTGTTTTTTGCGCATGTTGTGCAAATGTTTAGATCGGATCCGAAACGACCGAGCCACGCTTGAACGCGCCTGTGGCTGTGTTCGGCGGGGCTGTGCCCGAGCAGACGGGCTTGCCGTATTTGTCCAGACGCTGCGAGAGGTAGCCCTCGATGCCGTCATCGATGATCCAGTGATCGCACCCATTGGGATCGATCCAGATACCTGCCTTGAGCTGGCTCAGGTGCTTGGAGTCAAAGCCACGATCCACGGTCTTGTCTTGTTTGGAGCCAGCGGCGCAACCGGACACAGCCAGCGCGGCGCACAGGGCAACCGAAAGTTTAACGAGTTTCATAAATCGCCCCCCTAGCGAATACAGATGATTTCGACGCGGCGATTTTGCGCCATGCCCGCATGCGTGTTGTTCGACGCCTTTGGCATACGTTCGCCATATCCACGCACATCAGCGATGCGTGCACCGGTGCTGGCAGCAACGCGGGCCACGGAATTGGCGCGGCGCAGCGACAGGTCCATGTTGTATTGATCGGACGCGCGACTGTCGGTGTGGCCCGTGATGATATAGGACACGGCCCCGGTCGAGCGGAAGAAATTCGCCAGCTGCTGTTGGCCTGCGGCTGTGATCCGCGCGCTGTCGGTGTGGAAATACTGATCCGAATTCATCACGCCACAGACGTTACCCCGGCGGCAGACCGGAATACCCTGACGGGTGACGTGGGGCGTCATATACCCCTCCCAGCCGTCATCCATGACCCAATGCTCACACCCATCGGGGTCGACCCAGATTGTCGGTGTATAATTTTCGCCAACTACCGTTGTTTGCTGCGCGGTGGCAGCGCTACCAGCAAACATGAACACTGCCCCAAACGCCGCAGCAGCAATGCCGCCCTAAACCTTGCGTGCAGACGTGAGAAATCCCTCAGTCACAGCTCTCATCCTTTTTCTGTTCCCCCACGGGCACACGCTGTTTCCGCGCCGCGCCCAGACCGTAAATAACGCCTTTACCTTAGCAGACTTACCCGGCGTGTGAAGCATAAATAAGCTCCAAACGGAGGGGTCAAACCCCATCTATCGGGGCGGTGATGGAGTTATACACAAGATGAAGGGGGCGACGTCGGTATCGTGACCTGAGTTGCGAATCGGCCAATGGGTCTGTGATTGCCCGTCAGATCAACGCACCAGCCAGAGAATTGGTCTGGCTTCCCGTGATCCGCACACGCGCCAGATCGCCCGCCTTGAGGCTTGGAGCCGTCACATGAACGGCGTGCAGATACTCGGATTTGCCGGTCATCTGCCCCTCCATCCGGCCGGACTTTTCGAACAAAACGCTCACCTCGCGGCCGACCATGGCATCCTGAATTTCGCGCTGATGCTGGGTGATGAGCGCCTGAAGCCGGGACAGCCGGTCGCTGGCTTCGTCCGCGTCCACCTGCGCGCGGCTTGCTGCGGGCGTGCCGGGGCGGGTGGAGTATTTGAACGAATAGGCATAGCCATAGCGCACCTGCTCCACCAGACGCAGGGTGTCCTGGAAATCTGCCTCGGTCTCTTCAGGAAAGCCCACGATAAAATCACCCGACAGCACGATATCGGGACGCGCGGCGCGGATACGCTCGATTACGCGCAAATAGCTCTCGGCAGTATGTTTGCGGTTCATCCGCTTGAGGATACGGTCGCTTCCCGATTGCACGGGCAGATGTAGATAGGGCATCAGCTTGGCGCAATTGCCATGCGCCTCGATCAGATCCTCGGTCATATCGTTAGGGTGGGACGTCGTGAAGCGGATACGCTCCAGACCGTCCACATCACTCAGCGCCCAGATCAGCTTGGCCAGCGTCCAGTCGGCCCCGTCCGGGCCTGCCCCGTGATAGGCGTTGACGTTCTGGCCCAGCAGGGTGATCTCGCGCACGCCACGCTCCACCAACCCCTTGGCCTCGTCCACGATGCGCATGGCAGGGCGGCTGACCTCGGCCCCGCGCGTATAAGGCACAACACAGAAAGCGCAGAACTTGTCGCAGCCCTCCTGCACGGTCAAAAACGCCGTTGGGCCGCGCATCGCCTTGGGGCGGGCCTTGAGCCTTTCAAACTTGTCTTCCTCTGGGAAATCCGTGTCGAGCGCCTTCACACCCCCACCGGCGCGTGCCTCCATCTCGGGCAGGCGGTGATAGCTTTGCGGGCCCACCACCAGATCGACCATCGGCTGGCGGCGGATGATCTCCGCGCCCTCGGCTTGGGCCACACAGCCCGCCACGCCGATCTTGAGATCGGGGTTCGCATCCTTGTGGACAC
Organism: Roseovarius sp.; assembly: GCA_049276875.1. Taxonomy (GTDB): domain Bacteria; phylum Pseudomonadota; class Alphaproteobacteria; order Rhodobacterales; family Rhodobacteraceae; genus Roseovarius. The sequence continues at coordinate 34,309 of JBASXE010000371.1, forward strand.
GCATCCGGCCCAACTCGGAATAGATCTTTTCCGCCGCCTTCTCGCGGATATGACATGTGTTCAGAAGGATCATATCCGCCCCCTCGGGGCTGGAGATTTCCTCATAGCCCGCGCCGCCCAAAGCCTCCGCCATACGCTCGGAATCGTAGACGTTCATCTGACATCCATATGTCTTGATATATAGCTTTTTCGCGCCTGCCATGGACCTGCCTCGGATGGGGTGGAACTCGGGCTCTGCCTATACCACAAGGGCCGCGTCTTGCAATGCGCGGCAAATTGGCCAAACTGGCGCAAAAACCCAAATGAGGGCATTGATGCAGTATAGCAGTCTCGACGATTTTCTGACCCGTGGGCAGGTGCATCTGGCGAAAGGCCCGATCGCCCTCGTCTTTGCCGAGGATCAGGTGGAACTCGGGAGCACCCTGCGCCACCATCTCGATGCAGGGTTCAAGGCACTGGTTGTCTTCGCGCCGGATGACTTCAAGCTGCCAAAGGATGTCGAGCCGCGCGTCGTCCGCGTGCATTATGACGTGACGGGTGGCGACAGCTACGTTGATGGGGTGAACGCCGTGATCAAGGCCTCTGCAGGCCGATGGCTCTATTATTGCTTCAACGCTGAATATCTCTTCTACCCGTTTATCAAGACGCGCAGCATCAGCGAAATGCTTGCCTATCACAGCGAGGAACGGCGCGATGCGATGCTCAGCTATGTGGTGGATCTCTATGCGGGCGATTTGGACGCGCATCCCAACGCCGTGCATCTCGAAGACGCGCATATGGACAAGTCAGGGTATTATGCCCTCGCCCGCAATGATCCCGCCAACCACAACCACCCCAAGGAGCGACAGCTTGATTTCTTTGGCGGCCTGCGCTGGCGCTATGAGGAGCATATCCCCGCCCCGCGCCGCAAAATCGACCGGATCGCGCTCTTTCGCTGCAAAGAGGGGCTGGAACTGCGCGATGATCACACGTTCAACGACGAGGAATACAACACCTATGCCTGCCCCTGGCACAACAACCTGACCTCGGCCGTGGTGTCGTTTCGCACCGCCAAGGCGCTGAAAAGCAACCCCGGCTCGATGTTCGATATCCGCACGTTCAAATGGCACAACTCCACGCAGTTTGAGTGGCACTCGCGCCAATTGCTGGATTTGGGCCTGATGGAACCGGGGCAGTGGTTTTAGAGGGGCTTTCTTCTTTGCAAAAAATACTCTCGCCGAAGGCTCAACTGCGGAGCAAGTTCTTTTACGTTCGGTTTTTGCCGCAATTAGTTGAAATCGGGCCTTTGGCAAAATCTCGCCTCTTGGAAAAGCGTTCTTGCCTGAATCTGCATCAACGTCATTTGAACCCGCCGCGTTTGCCAAAGTTCGCATCAAAGGGTGTAAAAGCCGATGGTTTCATAACTGATTGAGAAAAAGTTTAGCTTCAATATCTGCCTTAGAAAGTCCGATCAGCACATGGCTGGTCGCTCACATTTGTCTCCCCGTCTCCAGCCAAGGTCTTGAGGGCTTCCGGTGCGCTCTCCCCCGCATAGACCAGAAATGAAACAGTTGACCCATCGCTCGGCACCGTTGTTTCGATGCAGGCCACAACGTAGTCAGCTGACTTGCCGCCAATTTCGCTACCCGTACCATCTTCGAAATAAAAGCCGTATCGATTGACATTGAACAAGCCCCGGGGGCGACAGGCAAAACGGGGGCTGAGGTCGGAGCCGATCTGCTCTGCGCCTTCATAGGCCTTGATATTGAGACCGAAGCCATTTGTGTCCGCGGCGACCGTGAATGGCCCCGGGCCTTTGTAGTGGCGCAGGCCGCAGAATACTTCACCTTTATCAAGGCTGGCCCATTCTAAAACGGCCATGATGGTGGATCCGATACCGGGCAAGAAATCAGTTACCGTTTCGAGACGCTCTTGGCTTGCGCCACCAGACACCGTGCACACAGCCGATACGTTGAAATCATCCGCGACCTCAACCGTGACAAAACCGAAATGCGGCGTATTCCTCGACATATAACTGTCAGCAGCGGCTGCAAAAGGAACAAGTGTCGCGCAGAGTACTGCCCAGAAACGATAGATCTTCATAACAATGCTCCTTTAGGCCAGCTCAATTCTTTCACCTACGATGTCTAGCAATCGAAGCGCAGGCTGTTCAAACCCTGACCTTCTAGCAAAGCGTCCATCCCCAAAATACTGGGGCCGACATGAAGAAGTGCTGTAAGATTTAAGCCTTTATTTGCATGAGGTTAGTTCACCAAATGATCATCTACCCGCACGCCAGGAATCACGCATAGGGCAGATGACCTGAAACGGCTCGGACGGCACGCTGACCTTTGCGGATCCTGGAAAAAAATTACTGCAGACCACAGTTTAGATCGCACCGGATGCTGAGCGCCAACTCCCCGCCCCTACCCCCTCAAAGGTTCTCCGCCTGCGGCATCCCCAGCACGTGAAAGCCGCCATCGACGTGGATGATCTCTCCGGTCGTGCAGGCGCCTGCATCTGAGGCCAGATAGACCGCCGTGCCGCCTACTGCCTCAAGCGTGGCGTTGGCGCGCAGGGGTGTGTTTTGTTCGGTATGTTTGTAGGTCTTGCGCGCGCCACCAATAGCGGCCCCTGCGAGGGTTTTCATCGGGCCGGGGCTGATCGCGTTGACGCGGATGCCTTCCGGGCCAAGGTCATTGGCCAGATAGCGCGTGGCACTTTCAAGCGCTGCCTTGGCCACGCCCATCACGTTGTAATTGGGCGCCACGCGGTTAGAGCCTTGGTAGGTCAGCGTGATCAGCGTGCCACCATTCTCCACCATCATGGGATGCGCGCGGCGCGCCACCTCGATGAAGGAATAGCACGAGATATCCATGGAATTATTGAAGTTCGCCCGGCTGGTGTTCAAAAACCGGCCCGTCAGCTCGGATTTGTCGGAAAACGCCACCGCATGGACCACGAAATCCAAACTGTCCCACCGCGCGCCCAGCGCCTTGAACGCCGCGTCGAGCGAGGCATCGTCGGTCACATCCACATCGACCATGAAATCCGAGCCCACGCTGGCCGCCAAAGGTTCCAGCCGCTTGCCAAACGCCTCGCCCTGATAGGTAAACGCCAATTCCGCCCCTGCGCCATGCATGGCGCGCGCGATGCCCCAAGCGATCGAACGGTCATTGGCGACCCCCATGATGAGGCCGCGTTTGCCGGCAAGTGTGTGGGTCATCTGGCTTATCCTTCAAACTTGCTCAGAAGCATCGAGCCATTCGTGCCGCCAAAACCGAAACTGTTGGTCATCACCGTGTCGAGCCCGGCGTTCTCGCGCATCTCGGTTGCGATCTCTGCGGGGGCCAGCGCGGGATCGAGTGTGTCCACGTTGATCGACGGGATGATGAAATCATTCTTGAGCGCGAGCAGGCAATAGATCGCTTCCTGCGCGCCGGTGGCCCCTTGGCTGTGGCCTGTCATGGATTTGGTCGAGCTGATCGGGGGCGTCGTGCCTTGGCCAAACACGCGCCGCACCGCTTCCACCTCGCCCACATCACCCACGGGTGTCGATGTGCCGTGGGCGTTGATGTAGCTCACCTTGCGCTCTGGGCTCAGCGTGCGCAGCGCGCCGCGCATCGCCCGCTCTCCGCCCTCGCCTGAGGGTGCCACCATATCGGCACCATCGGAGGTGGCGGCAAATCCCGTCACCTCGGCATAGATCTTGGCACCGCGCGCCTGTGCCCGCTCAAGGCTTTCCAGCACAAGTATCGCGCCGCCACCCGAGATCACGAACCCATCGCGATCCGCATCGAACGCGCGCGACGCCTTCTCGGGCGTGTCGTTATTTTTGGAGGACATAGCGCCCATCGCGTCAAAAAGGCACGAGAGGGTCCAGTCAAGCTCCTCCCCGCCGCCCGCGAACATCACGTCCTGCGTGCCCAGCGCCACCTGCTGCGCGGCCATGCCGATGCAATGCAGCGAGGTCGAGCAGGCCGAAGTGATGGAGAAATTCATGCCCTTGATCTGATAGGCGGTGGCGAGATTGGCGCTGACGGTGGAGGACATGCATTTGGGCACTGCAAAAGGCCCGATCCGCTTGGTCGCCCCGGTTTTCAGCACGACCTGATGTGCGGCGAGCATGGCAGATGTGCTGGGTCCGCCGGAGCCCGCGATGAGCCCCGTCATCGGATCTACGACCTCAGAAGGTTCCAGCCCCGCATCGGCAATGGCCTGCCCCATCGCGATATGCGCATAGGCCGATCCCAGCCCCATGAACCGCAAGGTGCGCTTGTCCACATGTTCGGACACGTCGAGATCGACGGCGCCCGCAATCTGGCTGCGGAAACCGTGTTCCTTCATGGCCTCGTTGGCGGTAATTCCGGACCGGCCCGCCTTCAGCGCGGACAAAACCTCGCCCGCGTCATTTCCGATGGATGATACGATGCCCAAACCTGTCACGACCACGCGGCGCATGTGCAGCCTCCCCTAGCGGTTCCCAACCCTTGTGTAAGACAGCACGGGGCGCAGGGGCAAGCAGTTAGGCGCACAGCTCTCGGGTGTGGCCTTCCCGTGGCTTTGCTGAGACGTATCACGCGAAAATTTGCAGCAGCGCTTGCAATCAGGCGCGAGCTGCATCCACAATATCGCGCAGTGTTTCCTCACCGACAGGATTATTTGATGCGTTTGAAGATATGTGGCCTGACCGCCGTTGCCGCACTTGGCCTGAGTGGCTGCACGGAACCGGGAGCGGGCCCCAACGCGGGGTTCGTGCAGACCCTGCCAGAAGAAATCATCGCCATGGCCGGGCCCAATCAGGACCTGAACGCGGTGCGCGTGCGCGACGACGGGTGCCTTTGGTATCGCCATCAAGGCCCCGTGGAGACCACGATGCTGCCTCTGCGCACAGGCGAAGGTCGTCCGATCTGCACCCGCGTCGCCGGGAGCTGACCCTTCAGCTCTGGGCGGTTGCGTAGGTCTCGGACGGATAAAGAACCGCTGTCGATCCGGTCTGCACCTTGCCGTAAAGCCCGATGATATGCGCCATCACCATCCGCACACAGCCCGAGCTTGCCCGCCCGCCGATGGACCGGGGGCTGGGTGTTCCGTGGATGCGCAGATAGGTGTCGCGGTTGCCCACGTAAAGATAGAGCGCACGACTGCCCAGCGGGTTGGTCGGCCCCCCCGGCACACCATCGGCGAATTGCGCGTAGGTGGCAGGGTCGCGCTTGATCATGGCGGCGGTGGGGGTCCAAGTGGGCCATTTCGCCTTACGGCGGATCGTGTAGGTGCCCGGCTCGTACAGATTGCCGCGCGCGATCGCCACGCCGTAGCGCATCGCCGTGCCTTCCGGCTCGATGAAGTAGAGATACCGCGCCACCGCATCCACATGGATGTCACCGGGGCGCAGACCCGCATTCGCCTCCACCCGCGTGGGCAGGAAACGCGGCGCGAGGCCCCAAGGGTTTGACGTCTCGGGCACATAATTCGCGGGCGTGACACGCGCATCCCATTTGGACCAGCTTCCTTGCGTCGAGGCCGCGGCCGCACTCGGCACGAACCCCGGCACAGCCGCCGCTCCGAAAAGTGCGGTCGAGGTCTGAATGAAATGGCGTCTGGTCAACATCGTGCGGGCACTCCTGAAGCGTTAGGCAAACATAACATGCAATAATTCAGGGATGTTTACCACGATTCGCGCATCAAGACGCAACTCTTACGAAAATGTGCGGCTGGCGTGATTGGCCGTCATTGGGCCGGTCGCTGCCGGCGCGCACGGGGCTAGAACGCGATTTGGCGAAGCGCGGTGGGCGACCGCTTTATGATACCCCCGCTGGACCGGAAAGGGCCATTTCATCAACATCGGGGATGGCGGCAGATTTTTCTATCGAAATCCTCGCCTGACCGATTCTCGGATGCAATTTGCGTGCCAGCACCCAAGCCCCAAGCAATCCGGCACCGCCTGCAACAAACACGCCGGAAATTGGTGAAATCAGCAAGACGAGCCAGGCAGCGCCCGGTGTTACGATGCCCGACACATCGCGAAAGCTGGAATAGATCGCCGACATTTCCGTGCGCTCGGAGGGCTTTACCGCAAGCAAGAAGGGCAAACCTGCGGAAACATCCAGAAGGATCAGAAAGAATGAGCCCAGCATGAGGCACAAGACAGCAGTGGCCGGGAAACCTTCCATGGCTCCGGCCGTCAAAAACAAAAGCCCCGACATCACGAACCCGGTTCTCACCGCCGTTCGAACCGAACTGCGCTGCATGAAGCGAAACATCAATGGTGTCAGAAACAAAGCGCCGTTCGAAATCGAAAGAGCAATCCCGCCCAATTGTTCGCTCAGTCCGTTCTGCACAGCGTAGATGGGCAGATAGATAACATATACCCACCATCCGCACGACCGGATCACCGCAAAGAGCCAACC
>JBASXE010000372.1:0-2369 GCA_049276875.1 Roseovarius sp.
TGATTGCTCTGGCTTGTATCGTAACGACTAAAGTGGGGAGTGGCACCCGGGTCATTGAAGCGGAAGATTTGTCGTATGTAATGACTGCGGGTAGTTTGGCCGAAGCACAGCCGCGCGGCACCCATGATGACTTCAACATGTGGACGGGATCCGGGCAGGTTTTGTTTACACCTCAAAAGAGTGGGGATCGTATTGAGTTCGCCATGCCGATTGAAGACGCTGGTCAATACTTTGTGGACATGATCATTACGCGCGGCCCCGAGTATGGCCCGTTCAGTATCGAGATCAATGGCCAGCCAGTTGCTATCAGCTACCCGGAAACCACCAAGGAAGGACAAAAGTATCAGGTGAATTACCAGACCGCTGACGTCTATCCGGGCAACTCAGTGCCATCCTCCCGCAACAAGTTGCCCGAGGGGGAATGGATATCCGGCGACCACCTGGTGCACCGCCTCCGACTCGGCTCCTTCGAGCTGACATCCGAATCCGCTCAGCTTGCGATCATCGCCGAAGAGGATCCGGGTGTCATCGGAATCGACCAGATTATACTCACAAAGACCAAGGCTGAATAGCGCATTTCACATGGAAGACATTACTCTACACCATAAATTCAACTATACCGATATCGACCGGGCGTTCTGGGCGAAGCATCTGGAGGATTGGGTGCCTCAGCGGGTCTTTGATTCGCACATCCACATTATCGACCAGAGCTATCAACTGGAGACTGTCTCAGAGGAAATGAAAAAGTCCTACTGGGTACAGGAGCTGCAGAATATGATGAGTGCCGATGTCGCAGAGCATTGCTATCAGACTGTTTTTCCAGGCAGGGATGTTTGCTGCACCGGGTTCGGATGGCCGTTTCTCGGCTGGGAAATCGAAGGTTCCAATGAATACGTGTGGACGCATCTGCCGGCAAAGAAATGGAACGCACTCGCGGTGGTGCGCCCCACATGGGTGGCGGAGCAGGTGGAGTGGCTGTTGTCGCATCCGGGCGTCATCGGGGTGAAGCCTTACTATAGCTTGATCGGACATGACGCGAGTTCCCGTGATAAGTATATCGAGGCGTCGATCTTTGATTTTCTCCCGCATCATCAGCTTGAAGTACTGAACGACCACAAAGCGTGGGTCACGATGCATGTGCCGAAGGCGGATCGCTTGGGGCATCCTGAAAATCAAAGAGAGATTCAGGAGATTCGGAACAAGTATCCGGATATCAAACTCGTGATTGCGCACTTCGGGCGCAGCTATACCAAGCCGCACGCAGAGGAGGGGATCCTGCCACTGGCGGATGATCCGGGTCTCTACTGGGATAATTCAGCGGTACTCAACCCCGAAGTGCATGCCTTGGCGATGGAGCATATCGGTCCGGACCGAATCATGTACGGAACGGACAACCCGATGTTCATGATGCGGGGACGCCGGAAGTGGGAAGGGCGCAGCTATACGAACCACACCAGCCAGGACTTCTACTTCAACACGAATCGCGAATCGCCGGAGATCGAAGCGGGCTACACCTTGTATATGTATGAGGCACTCAAGGCGATGAAAGATGCGTGCGAAAAGGTCGGCATCGGCCGTGACGGTGTCGAAAAAATGTTTTTCCGCAATGCGGACCGGTTGGTGGCGGACATTGAGAAGCACCGCGATGCAGCTAAGTAATTTAGACTAACAAAATAAAAATTAACAAAACCAACAAAATAAAAGGATTATTATGAAAGAATACCGACTCAATCGTTTATTTAACGCCACATCCAAGCGCTGTTTGAATGTAGCCGTCGACCACGGTTTTTTTAACAATACAGGCTTCCTGCAGGGGATTGAATCCATGCCCAAGACGATCCAAACCCTGGTGGATGCGAACCCGGATGCCATCCAGTTGACCACCGGACAGGCGCGTCACCTTCAGGTGGTGCCAGGCAAGCAGAAGCCAACGCTCGTGCTGCGCACGGATACAGCCAACATTTATGGCAAAGAATTACCGGATACCCGATTTAATCTGGCCCTGGAAGAAGCGATTCTGCAGGCAGTTCGCCTGGATGCCGCTTGCGTGTGTGTGAATTTGTTTGTCCTGCCGGAGGCGCCGGAAATTCATAAGCAGTGCGTTGAGAACATTCTGCGCATGAAGCCACAATGTGATCATTACGGGATGCCCATGATGGTGGAACCGTTGGTCTTCCGCCCGAATGAAAAGGGGGGCGGCTACACGGTCAACGGCGACCGCGATGGCATCGTGCATTTGGTGCGACAGGCAATCGAGCTTGGAGCGGATGTGATTAAAGCGGATCCGACCGATCACATTGCCGATTATGGCGCAGTGGTTGAAACCGCAGGCGATATTCCGGTGTTTGTTCGTGGCGGTGGGCGTGTTG
>JBASXE010000373.1:0-3758 GCA_049276875.1 Roseovarius sp.
GGGCTTCGTTATGTCCGACCACGCTGACTGGGCGGGGCTGAATGAAGCGATCAAAGCCACTGGCGCTGAAAATATATATCCAACGCATGGTTACACGGATATCTTCGCGCGATGGTTGAACGAAGAAGGCTATAATGCAAAGCCCGTTCCAACTGAATTTACCGGCGAGACGCTTGAGGAGGACGGCGCATGAAAGCCTTCACCGATCTCTATACCGCCATTGACCAGACCACCAAGACAACGGCCAAGACCAAAGCCCTCGCAGCCTATTTCGACACCGCCCCCGATAAGGACAAACTCTGGGCTATCGCGCTCTTCTCTGGTCGCCGCCCCAAGCGCACCATCACGACGACAAAGCTGCGGGTCTGGGCCGCCGAACGTGCAGGCATCCGCCTCTGGCTCTTTCAGGAAAGCTACCCCATCGTCGGTGATCTGGCCGAGACCATCGCCCTTACCCTGCCGCCCAACAGCCGCACGCATGACGCAAGCCTGACTGCGTGGATCGAAACTCTCCGCGCGCTGGATCATGCAGACGAGGACACACGCAAAGCCACCGTTCTGGACGCATGGGACCAGATGGGCGCGGCGGAGCGGTTGGTCTTCAACAAGCTGCTCACCGGGGGCTTTCGCGTAGGCATCTCACGCAAACTGATGACGCGCGCCCTCGCGCAGGCCACCGAGCAGGACGAGGCCGCCCTCGCGCATCGCCTGATGGGCGATTGGACGCCGGAGACGACCAGCTATCACGCGCTCATTGAGGCTGAGGACGCCGCCGCCTCCCTCTCCCGGCCCTATCCGTTCTGCCTCGCCTACGGGCTCGAGGAGGCCCCCGAAGCCCTTGGGGCTCCCGCTGAATGGTGCGCGGAGTGGAAATGGGACGGCATCCGCGGTCAACTTATCCTGCGCGGGGGCGAGCATTTCGTCTGGTCGCGGGGCGAGGACCTGATGACCGACCGTTTCCCCGAGCTTGCCCGCGCCCGCGATTTTCTGCCCGACGGCACCGTGATTGATGGTGAGATCGTCGCATGGGACGGCGAAGCGCCGCTGCCCTTCAACGACCTGCAAAAACGGATCGGGCGCAAGACTGTCCCCAAGATGCTGCTCAAAGACGCGCCGGTGATCCTGCTCGCCTATGACCTTCTTGAGGAAAGCGGCGAAGATCTGCGTGCGCTGCCCTTTGCCGACCGCCGCGCCCGGCTTGATACGCTGCTTGGCGCGCTGCCAGCCACAGCGCCCATCCGCCCCTCCGCGCTGATACCTTTCAAAACATGGGGACATCTCGCAGAAACCCGCGCCAACGCCCGCGACAATCGCGCCGAAGGCTTGATGATCAAATCTGCCGCCCGCCCCTATCATGCGGGCCGCAAAAAGGGCGATTGGTGGAAATGGAAGCTTGATCCGTTGACCATTGACGCCGTTATGATCTATGCCCAGCAAGGCCACGGGCGGCGCGCCAATCTGTTCACCGATTTCACCTTTGCCGTGCGCCACGGCAACGATCTCGTGCCCTTCACCAAGGCCTATTCCGGCCTGACCGATGCCGAGTTTTGCCAGATCACCGCCTGGGTGCGCAAGAACACGCTTCAACGCTTTGGCCCCGTGCGGCAGGTGCGCCCCGAGCATGTGTTCGAGATCGCCTTTGAAGGCATCCACGCCTCCCCACGCCATAAATCCGGCGTTGCCCTGCGTTTTCCAAGGATGAAGCGCTGGCGCCATGACAAGCCCTTGGCCGAGGCAAATACGCTGGAAGATCTGAACGCAATGCTGGCGCAATACGGCTGAGCCACCACGGCAGAGACCACTCGCACGAAAACCCGGGCCTTGAGCCTGCCCCGCCCCGCGCCTATGTCTGTCAAAGCACCAAAGGAGAGCTTCATGACCCATCTGCCCCGCCCCGCCTTCGACGCCAATCCAAGCTCCGGCAGCGAGGGGCTCGGCAATCTGCCCGAATGGGACCTGAGCGATCTTTACACCTCCGAGGATGCGCCCGAACTCAAGCGCGACATGGACTGGCTCAAGGAGGCCTGCACGGCCTTCGCCGCCGATTACGAAGGCAAGCTGAGCACACTCGATGCCGCCGCCCTCCTGAAATGTATCGAGCGCGACGAGGCAATCAGCGGTATCGCAGGGCGCATCATGTCCTTCGCCGGGCTGCGCTACTACCAACTCACCACCGATGGCGGGCGCACCAAATTCCTGAGCGATTGCCAAGAAAAAGTAACGACTTACACAACGCCGCTGGTGTTCTTCACGCTTGAGTTGAACCGTCTGGAGGATGACCATCTCGCCGGGCTTCTTGCCGAGAATCAAAACCTCGCGCGCTACAAACCCGTGCTCAACCGCATCCGCGCGATGAAGCCTTACCAACTGTCCGATGAGATGGAGAAGTTCCTGCACGATATGGGCGTGGTGGGTGATGCCTGGGAACGTCTCTTCGATGAGACCATCGCAGGGCTCAGCTTCGAGGTCGATGGCGAGGAGCTGAACATCGAAGGCACGCTCAACCTTCTGACCGAGCAAGACCGCTCCAAACGCGAGGCCGCCAGCCGCGAACTGGCCCGTGTCTTCGGCGAAAACATCCGCACCTTCGCCCGTGTGCACAACACCTCCGCCAAGGAAAAGGAAGTCATCGACCGTTGGCGCGGCATGCCAACCGCCCAGACCAGCCGCCACCTGAGCAACGATGTGGAGCCCGAAGTCGTGGAGGCCCTGCGCGACGCCGTGGTCGCCGCCTACCCTCGCCTGAGCCACCGCTATTACGAGCTGAAACGCAAATGGCTGGGCCTTGAGCGGATGCAGGTCTGGGACCGCAACGCCCCCCTGCCGATGGAGGACACCAAGACCGTTACGTGGGACGCCGCCCGCAAGACCGTCATGGACGCCTACACCGCCTTTGATCCGCGCATGGGCGAATTGGCCGAGCCGTTTTTCAATCGCGGCTGGATCGACGCAGGCGTCAAACCCGGCAAGGCCCCCGGCGCCTTCGCCCACCCCACCGTGACCGATGTGCACCCTTACGTGATGCTCAACTACCTCGGCAAACCCCGCGATGTCATGACCTTGGCGCATGAGCTTGGCCACGGTGTACACCAGGTCCTCGCGGCGGACCAAGGCGAACTTCTCAGCTCCACCCCCCTCACGCTGGCCGAAACAGCCTCTGTCTTTGGCGAAATGCTGACTTTCCGCAAAATGCTCGACAATGCCGCCTCGGATGCGGAACGCAAAGTGATGCTGGCCGGCAAGGTCGAGGATATGATCAACACCGTGGTGCGCCAAATCGCCTTTTATGACTTTGAGTGCAAACTCCACGCAGCCCGCCGCGAGGGCGAACTGACGCCCGAGGATATCAACGCGCTTTGGATGTCCGTCCAGGCCCAATCACTCGGGCCGGCGTTCGACTTCATGGAAGGCTACGAGACGTTCTGGGCCTACATCCCACATTTTGTCCACTCGCCCTTCTACGTCTATGCCTACGCCTTCGGCGATGGGCTCGTAAACGCGCTCTACGCGGTCTACGAGGACTCCGCCGAAGGGTTCGAGGACAAGTATTTCGACATGCTCAAGGCAGGTGGGTCCAAACACCACAAAGCCATACTGGCCCCCTTTGGCCTTGACGCCTCAGACCCCAAATTCTGGGACAAGGGCCTCAGCATGATTGAGGGCTTCATCGACGAATTGGAAGCGATGGAAGGCTGAACCCCTCATCTTCTTGCCAAAAATATCCCGGGGGAGGCGTTGAATTCCGTTTGGGACATTCA
>JBASXE010000374.1:0-3286 GCA_049276875.1 Roseovarius sp.
ATTTTCCCCTGATCGACCAGAGATCGCCGCATCCGCACAATTTTGGATGGATGCTCAATACCCACCGGGCAGATCTCCTGACAGGCACCGCAGCTTAGGCAGGACCAGAGAGTCTCGTCGTCGATGACCAGATCCACGGCCGTCGCGCCGGCCGCCGCGTTCGTGTTTGCCGTTCTCAAATCGAGGATCAGATCACGCGGGCTGAGCGGATAGCCTGTTGCAGTCGCCGGACAGACTTCATGACAGCGGCCGCATTTTGTGCAGGCATCAAAGTCCAGCATATCCTTGAGGGTGAAATCCGATAGGATAGCCACACCCGAGGTTTCCGCATCATCCGGTTCGCCGGGCAGCCGTCTGAGTGGCTTTTCATCGCGAAGCAGAAGTGATCCGAGAACGGAAATGATATGCTTGGCCTTGTACCACGGGATTGCTGCAATAAAGGCCAACGAAAGGATGCCATGCGACCACCAGCCCCAAAGTCGCAGGGTCGACGCCACTTCAACCGGCAAGCCCACTGCGCCGTAGAACAGCGCAACCGAATAGCCCACAGGTGACCAGATTGCCCAATCTGGTTTGTCCGTGTGAAGGCGCAGGCCTTCAAGCAGAAAACCGGAAACAGTGATGACCAGAAGAATGATCAGGAAGGCCTTATCTTCGAACCGCCAGGACTTCTGAACCGCCGATGGTTCGTCCTGCCCACGGTAGGTACGTGTGTATTCCAGCTTCTTCGGGCGCTGCTTCCAGCGACGCCACGCCATAACGAACAGACCGATCAGAAGCGCCAACCCACCTAGGTCGACGACCAGACTGAACAGCAAATAGAAATCGCCCTTCCAGAAACTGAACCCGAACAGCGGTTTGAATATGTCATGGTCGAGGGTGATAATCGATGTGCCGATGAAAGCGATTACAAATCCAAAGAAAACCGCCGCATGGGCAATTCCGGCCTGCCTGTCGCGCCTCACCAAAGTTCTGTGGGAGAAAAGGTCGCGTATGACGCGAGCCAATCCTTCGCGCAGATTTGTCGTATGCGCGCTCCGGTTGGCCTTTCTGTATTTCTCGAAGTGTTTCCAGACGCCGTAAAGGAACGCAGCAATCGCGAGTAAGCCAAACACGTAGAAAATGAAGATCTCGGTACTTCCAAAAGACCAAAAAAGCTCGCGCGTTTCCAACGTATTCTCCTTTTGGGCCGTAAGCAGCTTGGCCACAGCCAAATCCACGACCAGCCTAAGGATGCACATCAGCACCCCCAAACCACCTTTTTTCAAAGGATTGGTTTTTAGATTTTGCTGTAGCCGAACAATGTCTTGAACCAAATTATGGTTTCTAGGCGTGTAGTGTCTTTCACAATTTCAGGGCAGGTTGCACATTCGACAATCGCATGTTCAGAAGCGTGTGGGTGGTGCGCTAAGTCCGTCTAAATACTACCCATGACAGGTTGTTCGCCCTATGCTTGCAGTTTTCTACAATGGTAGCTCGGGTAGCAAAGCCTCAAGCAGAGAGGGCAAACTATGGTCGAGATTAGAGAATTTTTCATTGGATTGGATATCTCGAGGGACGACCACGCGTTGGCGGTAACGGAGGCGGCCGGATGGGCGAGTCGGATTCTATGCGAGATGGGGGCGGCGCGGCCTCTGCGTGCTGGGGGAAGCTCTGAGCGACCCCATCGCATCGGCAACGCTCAGGGATAGAGTTTTCCTCGCTCAGTAAAACTGTCGATCTGTCTCAAAGGCCGTGACGGGATGCAGTTTGTGAAAACGCCGCTTGCGATATTTGGAACCTCTCTGGATTAGTAAAGAGCTGGCGAGACTACCCATAGGACTTCCGTTTCTTGATCGCCCTCACACCAGAAACGTATCAGTTGCGTGGCTTCAAATGCAAAACTGTCTCCCGTCTCGATTATGTAGGTTTGATGATTGATCTCCAGACCAAGGACACCGGAAAGGACAGTGCCGCATTTGGCGCCCTGTGGATGGTTGTAAGGCACATCTCCGGTCGAGCCATTCGGCCGAATAATGATGCGCATCATCTGGATGCCTGTGCTGCTGTCGGGCGTCATCAACTCTTTGACCATTCCCTTTCCGCCGAGATCGAGCACACGGCGGCGGGATCGGCGGATGACGAACGGGTTGCTTTCCGCAGCAGTTGGACCGTCGAACAGCCACGCGACAGGCATGTCTAAGGCGCCGCAAATAGCGCCGAGAGACCTGACAGATGGCATGGCCAGACTGCGCTCGATCTGGCTTAATAGCCCGACGGAAACCTCTGCAATGTCGGCGACCTCCTTAAGCGACATTGCTTTGACTTTGCGTCTCTGGCGCAACCGCATGCCCAGCACGTTTTCGCCGCTCTCAGAAACATCGTTAGCCGGCTCGGCACCGAGAGAATTTGACATTGGGTGATTGACTCCTCATTTTAATTTTCACTATACTATAAAAAAGGCGACATAATTTCAATAAGGTTAAAAACGGAGCTGGACTTTGGTTGTTCGAGTAGATCCCTTCGCGCGCTTTCTCTTAAAGCCGCGGTTGGAGAAGGCAGGTAAGGGTCCGGGAAGCAGCTGGTATGAGTCAGTCTAGCACTTACACATCGGAGACTTTGATAACCAAGTGGGCCGTCGTTTGTCCAGCAACGAAATTGGGAGGCTGTGTCGACAAATAACCAACCGCAAGTCGAAGATAACCCTCGGCTTTCATTAACTTCTATTGAACTCAAGGAAAGGGCATCGATATGCATCGGAAAACATCAAGACTCGGAGTTGTATGTGCAACAATGGCGATTTCCGCCGTTGCAAACATGGGGCATGCTGCCACCGAGACGACAGCGGACACGACGGTGAACATTGTTGCGGGAATCGGGGCACCCCCCTATGGCGACTTTGGCCCCGATGGGAAGGCCGTTGTTAGTTACGAGGTTGATATCCTTAAAGCGATTGCCGAGGACGCAGGATTGACCCTCAACTTCACAGTAATGGACTTCGACTCGATGTTCCCGGCTGTCGACTCCGGTCGAGCTGACATCGTGTCTTTTGGCATTATCGACCGGAAGAGCAGGCAGCAGAAATACGATATTCTGAATAACGCAAAGGACGCTGCAGGCATTATTGCTGCACCCGGCCTCGCGAATGAGATTAAGTCGATTATCGATGTGTGCGGTCATAGCCTTGCAGCGTCCAACGGCTCGTCGTTTGTCACCTTTTGGGATGAACAGTCTATAAAGTGCGTCGCAGAAGGTAAGGAGGCAATCAATGTGCTGACTTTCAAAAACGAAGCAGTAGGCTTCAACG
>JBASXE010000375.1:0-4885 GCA_049276875.1 Roseovarius sp.
ACGGAAGACACTCGAAACGCGGCGCTTGCATCACCGCCAGCACGCCGCATAATCAAACCAACCAGATGAGCCAAACTCTCTCTTAGTTTAGGCCGCCATTGGTTCCATAAACCCTGACGACGGACAGCTCAGTTTTCCGTCCAATTCCGTCCGAGCCTTCAATCAATAGATCGGCACCGTATGGTCCGAGAGCCCTTGCCAGAGATTCTTTCAAGACTTTGATTTCATCAACCAAAACCTGCCTTATGAGGCGTCCGCGTTCTTGCATCTCTTCTGTGTTTTCAGAGGAATAGAGCGGCTGAAGCTCACATATCCGTCGTAGCGTGTCTTTCATCGTGCTCGCCCCTTGCCTGCTTGTTACTCAGTGAGGGTAGCCATTTTGTAGAGCAGGAAACATGGGTTTAATGTGATGATCTTCGATTTGTCCACAAGTTGCCTATAAATCGCCTGCGCACGCTGGCTTAAAGAACGTGATGAACTCTTGCCATGCGTGCCGCCATGAGGGTGCACTTGAGGGGTATTTCTGACCCAACTAGTGTTTGCCACCTGACATAAGATTCCCAAGGGGGCGTTGGGATAGATAAACAAAGGGGTAGCCCATAAAGTCATGGGACCCTAGCCGAAGCTACCAAACGGATTTACCCAGCCGCGTATCCACCTCAGAACGCAAGACCAGAATTTTACTTCGTCTCTAGGCTTTTAGTCGATGCCCCATTCTGTAGTAGCGAAAAGCCTATCCATATCTTCTTTATAAATGCTTGGCGGGACGCCTGTACCGTAGTTTTGGGCGATAGCTGACGATTGGGCGGTTTTGTGGCCCTGCAGATAGTCGTAGACCTCTGGTGCCAGTCGAGCAGCTCTACCACGGTCTTTGAAGGTATGTCTGGTGGAATATGAAACCAGTTCGGGGTCACTGACCTTCATCTTATCTCTAATCAAATTGTTGAGTTGGGTGCCTACGTTGTCATGTGCTGACCTTGGTGCGTAGGTTCCAAATGCTCCAGCATCAGGATCGCTAGGCATCTGATAGCTGCGCAACGCATCGAGCAGGGGGGTCACTAACGGTACGGACCTCGCTAAACCTCCTTTCTCCAACTTGCGGAACTTGTTATTCCTGATCTTAATGTGTGGAGTGTTGCTAGTGAGCGATATGTCTTTGACTTGAAGTCCCGCCGCTTCGCTGGTTCTACAACCTGTGTAGATCATTAGCAGACCTATCAAGCTGATCTGAGGATTGGGTTTTGCCCTGATTGCTACCTCGTACTGCTCTAATTCGCTCGGGGTAAATGGCCTTCTATCTGTAGCATCATCTCGCTCTGCGGCCATGTTCCTTAAGCCCTCAAACGGGTTCACGATTGTTACATCCTGATACTCTTTACGCGCAAAATTGAAAACTGCACCAATCTGCGAGGCATAGCGCCCAATACTACCTTCTTTGGCGGGCTTTTGCCCTTGTCGGTAGGTTTCAAGAAATGCTCTAGCGTCCTGCCGATTGATAGCTTTAAGCTTGGTATCCGCACCACCAATGAACTGACTAAACTTGTCGTAGAGGTTGCGGGTCTTGGTCTCGAACTTCTTTTGGTCGTGCGGGTCACGTCGCTTATCACGTGCGTTGAGAGCCAAGTATGAGTCAACAACCTCACCCCAAGTCAGATCAAGAGATGCAACCTCTTTGCCGTGGACGATCTTGCTGGCTGCTTGCCATATGTCTGTGGGGTCTTCACGCTTGTATTGTGCATTGCCAGTGGAATCATAACCTGTCTCTTGGTTGGTTAAATATGCTGAGAAGAATGCATAGTCTAATGCGTTCCATTGTTCCTTGTCTTTGTCGAACTGTTCTTTCTGCTCTTTGGTGTAGTCGGCGGGCAGGGTGGGCTTTTGGTCAGGGTGGAAGCCCTCACGGATCAGCATTTGCCTAGCGGCACTCATCACTTCTTGGCGTGATAGTTTTTGGTCACTTGAGGATAACTGACTTTCAGCAACCCTGATCTCGGCATCTGCCAGTTTGTTGACCCTAGCTAGTCTAATCAGTGCTGTTGTTTCATCTTTGGTATCAAGTCGCTGCTTGAACTCCAATTTTCCGATAGACTTTTGTAGCCTTGCAGGGATTTTCCGCCTGTAGCTGTACCACCCTGTAGCTGATCTTTTGAGGTATTTGCTGCCCATGTGTGTACCATCTGTGTACTGAGTTTGTGTACCAGATTTGTTAAAAATCCATTGGTAGTCAATGAACAAAGGACGTCACGAGGGTTTAATGGCTCCGGCGGTAGGGATCGAACCTACGACCAATTGATTAACAGTCAACTGCTCTACCGCTGAGCTACGCCGGAATACCGCGGCCCGTATAGCAATGGGTCTGCGCGGCGTCCAGTGGGTTTGTGAGTTATTTTCGCAGCTGTCTCACCGGGCCTTAAAAGTGGTGTCCGCGTGTAGCGCGCCTTGGGGCGCGGCGCGGTTTTTTCCCATAAGGTCAATGAGATGGGCCAGCACGTTGCGGGTGGCGGCGGGAAGGAGGGCGGGGTCAATGTCAGTGTAGATGGCGTGGGCGATCTGGGCGGCTGTGGCGGGGCCGTGGGCAAGCGCCTTGATGATCTGAGTTTCGCGGCCCTCGCGGTGGGCGATCAGCCATGCGAGCCGGGCTTTGGGGTCCGTGATGGGCGCACCGTGGCCGGGGTGCAGGACCTTTGCCTCGTGGTCTTGCAATCTGCGGCACGAGGCCATGAAATTCGTGAGATCCCCATCGGGCGGCGAGACGAGCGAACTGGCCCAGCCCATAACCAGATCCCCGCAGAAGATGGCCCCACCCATTTGAAAACACAGGTGATTGCCAAAATGGCCGGGCGTCCAAAGGGCGCGAAGTTGCCAGCTCTGTCCTGTGATAATCTCGTTATCTTTCAGAGTGATATCAGGGGCAAAATCCTCATTCACGCCTTCACCGCCGCGCATGAGGCCGGACGCGGCAAGCTTTGCCATCACGCGGCTTCGTCCGGCCTCGGGGCCGCCATAGGCATAGACGGGCGCGCCTGTATGCGCGCTCAGCGGGCGGGCAAGAGGGGTGTGGTCGCGATGCGCGTGGGTGGTGAGGATATGGGTGATCCGCTGCCCTGGCTCCAACGCAGTCAGGATCGCTTTGAGGTGGCTGGGATCGTCCGGGCCAGGGTCGATTACGGCGATCTCGCTTTCGCCAATGAGATAGGTGTTCGTGCCACGATAGGTCATCGGTGACGGGTTGGGGGCCACGATCCGGCGCAGTCCGGGGCCGAGGCGGATCGCGCTGCCGGGGGTGGGGTTGAAATCATCGCTCATGGCCCTTGGATAGGGCTGTGCTGTGCGCAGTGTAAAGGCGCATTGGGGCATTTCCCCGGCGCGGCTTTCCGATTACGCTCTGTCTATGAATTTTCGTTGGCTCAAACGTTACATGCCGCGCAGCCTGACGGGGCGCGCCACACTGATCCTGCTGTTGCCGGTGATCTCGGTGCTGGTGGTCGTGTCGATTGTATCGGTGCAGCGGCTGTTCGAGGGGGTCACCCGCCAAATGACGGTGACTGCGGCGCGTGAGATTATGCTCGTTATGGCGGCGGATGGGGACGCTGTGGCGGAGGTTTTGGACATGGAGCGCCGGGTGCTGGCACCCGGAGAGATGCACCGCGCGGATATGCGGCGTTGGTATGATCTGACGGGAATCGTGGTGACCCGCGAGTTGCGGCAGTTGGTGCCGGAGATCCGCGCGGTGCATCTGCCCGATGATCAGGCGGTGACACTCTATGTGGAGGGTCAGGGCGGTGCTTTCGAGCTACGCTTTGACAGGCGACGTGTGTCGGCGTCAAATCCGCATCAGCTTTTGGTTAACATGCTGGTCTTTGGCGCTCTGATGACGGTTGTGGCCTATCTCTATCTGCGCAATCAGCTCCGGCCAATCACACAGCTTGCACGGGCGGCGGAGGCGTTTGGCCGTGGACGCATGGAGGACTATCGCCCGCGTGGGGCCGTCGAGGTGCGCGCGGCAGGACATGCGTTTTTGAACATGCGGGCCCGGATCGAGCGGCAGATTGAGCAACGAACCTTGATGCTTTCGGGGGTAAGCCATGATCTGCGCACACCGCTCACGCGGCTGAAGCTGAGCCTGAACATGCTTGATGATCCGGATGAAGCGGCGCCGATGTTGCGCGATGTGGATGATATGCAGCGCCTTCTGGATGAATTTCTGGCCTTTGCGCGTAACGCGTCCGAAGATGAGCCGGAGATGGTGGACCCGGCTGCCCTTGTGAAGCGGATCGTGGAGGATTGCGTGCGCAGCGCCTTGCCCGTCACCCTGCATGAGGTGCTTGGGGAAGGTGAGATGGCCCTGCGGCCGGGCGGCATCCGGCGGGCGGTGGAGAACCTCATTAATAACGCGGTGCGTTATGGCAGCCGTGCGGACGTATCGGTGCAGCTCACGGCGCGCGTATTGCGCATTCGGGTAGAGGATGACGGGCCGGGCATAGCGCCCGCGCTGCGCGAGGAGGCGGTCAAACCCTTTGCGCGGTTGGAGCCCGGCCGCAATCAGGACAAGGGCACGGGCGTGGGCCTCGGCCTCGCGATCACCACGGATATCGCGCGGGTGCATGGCGGCAGCCTCAGGCTTGGGGCTTCGGAGCGGCTGGGGGGGCTATGCGCAGACATCGTGATTGCGCGATGACCGGATTGTTGTGAGTATTTGTGCTAAGAAGAAGGGCATATGTGGCGCGAAGGCCCCGACCGCGGTAATTTGCGTTGGTGAACGTCATAATAGGATTGCCTGATGTGCTGCCTGTGCGGTTTACCACCCCCGGGGCCTAGGGCCTGTGGACAATCAGGATTCCCATTGGGCCTGATTTCTGATTCAAACTTCCAAAATGGAGGTTTG
>JBASXE010000376.1:0-9944 GCA_049276875.1 Roseovarius sp.
GTCCACGATGGTGCGGCCATTGAAGGGCACGGTATCCGGGCGATAGGTTTTGGTGCCAGTAGAGATCAGGAACTTGTCCGCGCTCACTTTCGTAACATCGCCCGCCTCGGTTGCCACGTCGATCTCATGGGCGCTGGTGAAGCTCGCCATACCGTGCAAGGTGGCCACGTGGTTGCGGTTGAATTGATGCTCCAGCACGTCGACCTCATAGTCGAGCGTCTTGTGCAGCCGCGCTTTCAGATCGCCCGCGTCAATATCCTCTTTCACTCGGTAGGAGCGTCCGTAAAAGCTCCTTTCGCGCCAGCCCGAGAGGTTCAGAACGGTCTCGCGCAGGGTCTTGGAAGGGATCGTCCCGGTATGCACCGAGACACCGCCCAAACGGTCCTTGCGGTCGACTACCAGCACGCGGCGGCCCAGCTTTCCTGCCTGAATGGCAGCCGAGCGGCCAGAGGGGCCTGAGCCGATGATGATCAGGTCATAATGGCTCACGCGCGTCAGACCCCGTAGAGGGCTTCGGCGTGGAAGGCGATGTGATCTTCCATGAAGCTCTGGACGAAGAAATAGCTGTGATCATAGCCGGGCTGCATGCGGATGCTGCCTTGCTGGCGGCGTGTTGCAGCGGCCATGGCGAGCGTTTCGGGGCGCAAAAGCTGAAGGAACTGATCGCTCGTGCCCGTGTCGATAAGCATGGGGCCGTCAAAGCCCTGCCTCTCCATTAGCAGGCTCGCGTCATGTTCGGCCCATGTGGCTTCATCCGCGCCGAGATAGGCGGTGAGCTGTTTGCGGCCCCAATCAGAGGCGGTGGGGTTGCAGATGGGCGAGAAGGCGGAGACGGAGGCGAACCGCCCGGGCAGACCCATGGCAAGCGTCAGCGCGCCATGCCCACCCATCGAGTGGCCAGTGATGCCTTGGCGGTCCATATCGACCGCGAAATTGGCCGCGATGAGGGCGGGCAGCTCTTCGGAGACATAGCTCCACATGTTGAAATGCTCGGACCATGGCTCTTGCGTCGCGTCCACATAGAACCCTGCACCCTGACCCAGATCAAAAGCCTCGTCATTGGCCACACCTTCGCCGCGCGGGGAGGTGTCGGGAAAGACCAGCGCGATGCCCTGCTCGGCGGCCCAACCCTGCGCGCCCGCCTTGGTCATGGCATTCTCATGGGTGCAGGTCAGGCCCGACAGATACCAAAGCACCGGGACCGGGCCGAGCTTGGCTTCTTCTGGCAGGAAAAGTCCAAACGTCATATCGGTCTGGCACGCTTTGGAGCGGTGAGTGTAGACGCCTTGCACGCCGCCGAAGCAGATATTCTCGGATAGGGTTTGCATGGTGTGGCTCCGTCTTTGGAAGGGTTTGACGCCCTTGGTGTAGCAGCGCGGGGCGAGGGGCGAAACGGGGAATATCGGCGCGGTCTCTCAGGTCGGGCTGCGCGCCCACAGCTTTCGCTCCGTGGTGAGAATTACCATCGCGGCGGGTTGCCGGGCAGCGGCGCGGGGGAGTAAGCTAAGGCGGCCCAAACGGGAGGCAACCGATGACCGCACATGCGGCTCAGATCAAGAAGGGCCGGAAATTCGACCAGGTCCTGGAAGGCGCGCGGGTGGTTTTCATGCGCGACGGCTTTGAAGGGGCGAGCGTGGATGACATCGCGCGCGAGGCGGGCGTGTCCAAGGCGACGCTCTATAGTTACGTGCCCGACAAGCGGCTCTTGTTTTCCGAAGTGGCGCGGATCGAATGCAACAGGCAAGCCAGTGCGGCAATCGCGGTGATCGACCCCGACGCCCCTGTGGACGAGGCGCTGCGCATGATCGCAGATCGGGTGGTGCGGTTTTTCCTGTCGGATTTCGGCATGCAGATGTTTCGGATTTGCGTGGCCGAGGCATATCGCTTTCCCGAACTGGGCCAGCGTTTTTATGACAGCGGCCCCGCGCTTTTGCGCGCGCGGATGGGGGTGGTTCTGGAGAAATATATCGCGCGCGGTGTGCTGCAGATTGACGATATGCACATGGCAGCCAGCCATTTTGGCGAGCTGTGTAAATCCGATCTCTTCGTGCGCAAGCTCTGCGGAGTGGCAACGGATTTCTCCGAGGATGAAATTACGCGGGTCGTGTCCTCGGTCGTGCGGATGTTTCTGGCGCGCTATGCGGTGCAGGCCTGATCTTGCGGACTGTGCTCGCGCGCAGGCGGGTTGTCTCGCCCCCTCGGGGGCTCGGGCGGGTGTTGCGCTGCCGGGCCTGAGCGCCAACAGGTCTGAGCAGCGGGCCGCGGTCTAGACGCCCGCGTCAATCATCGCTTTGGCGAGGATCGGGACGGTCTCTGCGTTAAGCCCCGCGATGTTGATACGACTGTCGCCGACCATGTAGATCGCGTTTTCGGCGCGCATCGTCTCTACCTGCTCCGGCGTGGCGCCGAGGCGCGAGAACATGCCGCGATGCTGGGCGATAAACGCGAAACGGTCCGAGCCTGAGAGGCGTTGCAGTTCTGCCGCCAAATCGCGGCGCAGCGCCAGCATACCTGTGCGGACCTCTTCCAACTCGGCTTGCCAATCAGCCCGCAGGGCGGGATCGTTGAGGACACGCGTCACCAGCCGTGCGCCATGATCGGGCGGAAACGAGAAATTCTGCCGGTTAAGATAGGCGAGAGTGGCCTGCGCGATGGCGGTTTTATCGCTGTCTTGGGTGGTTGCGATCAGTATACCGGTGCGCTCCCGGTAGATTCCGAAATTCTTGGAGCAGCTGGCGGCGATCAGCGCCTCGGGGCTTTGCTCCACAATCATGCGAGTAGCGGCGGCATCCTCGTGTAGCCCGTCGCCAAAGCCCTGATAGGCCAGGTCTACCATCGGGATCGCGCGCTTTTCGGTGAGCAGGGCGAGGACGGCCTGCCACTCAGCCATGTTGAGGTTTGCGCCGGTTGGGTTGTGACAGCAACCATGCAGCAAAACGACATCGCCTGCGCGCAGATCCTGAAGGCTATCCAGCATACCTTGCGCGTCCACACCGCCCGTTGCCGCGTCGAAATAGCGGTAGGGGATGGCGGTCATGCCGAGATGTTTTAGGATGCTGAGATGATTGGGCCATGTGGGATCGGACACGAAAACACGCGCATCCGGATTGGCCATCTGGATCAGTTCAAACGCCTGCCGCACGGCACCCGTGCCGCCGGGGGTGGCGGCGGCGGCGATATTGCTGCGCGGGAGGGTGTCGGCAAGGATCATATCGATCATCGCATCCGCGAAGGCGGGATCACCGGTGAGACCGGTATAGGCCTTGGTCTCTTCCTCTTGCCACCATTGCTGCTCTGCTGCCTTCACGGCGCGCATGATGGGGGTATGCCCGTGCGCATCGCGGTAGACGCCCACACCGAGGTCAATCTTGACCGGGCGTGGATCCTCGCGGAACTTCGCCATGAGAACGAGGATTTTATCCTCGGGCTGTGCTTTGAGGGCACCAAACATCATGCGTCTCCTGTTGCGACGGGCACGGTGGGAAAAGCGCCCCATTCGGTCCATGAGCCGTCATAAAGCGCATGATCCGTCACGCCCATCCGCTCCAGCGCGAGGTTGATGATCGCGGCGCTGACGCCGGAGCCGCAGGTCGTGATGATGGGTTTGCTCAGATCGGCCCCTGCGGCATCCAACACGGCGCGTAGATCGTCGGGGCCCTTCATGGTGCCTTGCGCAGTCAAAAGCTCAGTATAGGGCACGTTCTGTGATCCGGGAATGTGGCCTGCGCGCAGGCCCTCGCGCGGTTCCGGCGCTTCGCCGCGAAAACGCGCGGCGGAACGCGCGTCAAGGATCGTGGCGCTGCCGAGTTTTGAGGCGGTGGCCACTTGGGTTACATCACGCACCCGGTGGTTCTGGCGGCGCACGGTCATGTGCCGGTCGCGGATCATCGGCGGCATGTCTTCCACGGGGCGGCCCTCGGCCTGCCATTTGGGCAGCCCGCCATCCAGCACCGCGATATTGTCCTGCCCCATCAGCTTGAAGAGCCACCATACGCGGGGCGCCGAAAATATACCATGGCTGTCATAGACAACGACCTGATGCCCATCGCCCACACCCATGGCGCGCATGCGGGACATGAATTTTTCAGTAGGCGGGACCATATGAGGCAGGTCTGAGCGTGCGTCACTCACATCGTCGATATCGAAAAAGCGCGCGCCGGGGATATGGGCCTCTTCGTATTCCGCGCGCGGGTCACGGTCTGAGCCCGGCAGGAACCAGCTTGCATCTAGCAGGCGCAAGTCTGGGTCCTTGAGATGGGCGGCAAGCCAATCGGTGGACACTAGAATTTTGGGATCGTCCTGCACCATGATGCCCTCCGGACCGGGAAAAAAAGTAGCGGCAAAAACGCTGTCTGGTTAGCGTGCGGCCGCGCGCGTGGCAAGCCCGCGTGGCCCTATTTGGACCCCATGCCCCGCGCAAACCCGGCCAGAAGCAAAAGAGCACCCCCCCCGGCGACACCAATGCCGAGCGCCCAGAGCACGGTAGCCGGCCCCTCGACCGCACAGCCCAGCAGCGGCAGAGCCTGCACGGCAAGTCCACCACCCAGCATCCCCAGAAGCGTCTTGGCCCACAGCGCGAAGCGCGCACCGCGCCTGCCGGCGAGAACACCGCCCACCGCACCGGCTATGAGGGCAAGGAGCAAATCCATGCCGCGCCCTCAGCCGTGGTCTTTCAGAAGGCGCTGCTTCTGGCGGGCCCAGTCGCGCTTTGCCTCGGTCGCGCGTTTGTCGACGTTCTTCTTGCCTTTGGCGATGCCGATTTTCATCTTGGCGATGCCGCGATGGTTGAAGTAGAGCACGAGCGGCACGAGGGTCATCCCCTTGCGTTGCGTATCGCTCCACAAGCGCGCCAGCTCGCGGCGCGAGACCAGAAGTTTGCGGCGGCGTTTTTCTTCATGCCCAAAAGTCTTGGCCTGTTTGTAGGGCGCGATATAGCTGTTCACGAGCCATAATTCGCCATCCTCGACCGAGGCATAGCTCTCGGCGATATTGGCACCGCCCTCGCGCATGGATTTGACTTCGGAGCCTTCAAGAATGATGCCACATTCCAGATCTTCCTCGATCGCGTAATCATACCGCGCCCGCCGATTTTCGGCGATGACCTTATAGTTTCCGTCTTCTTTTACCTTTGCCATGGGGCGCATCTAAGCATGCGTGGCGGCGCTGTCCAGCCGGGGGAGGGGCGGTGTGCCCTCACGGTCCTGTCAGGAGCCACAATGGAAGCCGCCCAACAAAATGCAAAACGCCGCCCGGCACAATGCGGGGCGGCGTTTGCAGATGTGATCCAGAGGCTGGCTTAGAAGCCGAGGCCTTCGTATTTCTTCTTGAACTTCGACACACGGCCGCCGGCGTCCATGAGGCGCGTGCCGCCACCCGTCCATGCAGGGTGCACGGTAGGGTCGATATCCAGCGAGAGCGTGTCGCCCTCTTTGCCATAGGTCGAGCGCATTTTCAGGATCGTGCCGTCGGTCATTTTGACGTCGATCATGTGATAGTCGGGATGGATGTCTTTTTTCATGGCTGAGATCCTTACGCTTTTGCGCCCGACTTGGGCTTGTAGTTGGACACTTCTGCGATCCGGGCCGATTTGCCGCGACGCGCGCGCAGATAGTAGAGCTTGGCGCGACGCACGCGACCACGGCGGACCACGGCGATGCTGTCGATGTTGGTCGAATAGAGGGGGAAGACCCGCTCCACGCCTTCACCGAAGGAAATCTTGCGGACCGTAAACGATCCTGCGATGCCGGTGCCGTTTTTGCGGCTGATGCAGACGCCTTCAAAATTCTGGACCCGGGTGCGGGTGCCTTCGGTCACTTTGAAGCCGACGCGGATGGTATCCCCGGCCTTGAAATCGGGAAGGTCTTTCCCGAGGGCGGCAATTTGCTCCGCCTCGATCTGAGCGATAATGTTCATCGCCATTCTCCTAATGTTGCTTGCGGTTATGGTCCGCAAAGTGATTTGGCGCCTCAGAGCTCTCGGTCTTCGCTCGGGTCCCTTGGGCGCAGATGCGTCCAAAGCCCGCCAGAGATCAGGTCGTCTTTATTTCGGTCTTCCGAAGTGCCTGCCCGTGACGGCCTTGGCGCGTATCCGATCGAAGGGGACGGAATCGCCATTGGCCGGGCCCGCCCGGAATGCTGCGCGTAAAACAGGTCTGCGTGTTTATTTCAAGCGTTTTGTGGTGGGATTTGCGGCGGTGGCGGCCTCATGCGCGGCCCAAAGGTCGGGGCGGCGCGCCTTTGTCAGCGCCTCACCTTGCGCGCGCCGCCATTTGGCGATCTCGCCATGGTGGCCGGACATCAGGACGGGCGGGATTTCGTGGCCCTGCCAGAGGGCGGGTTTGGTGTATTGCGGATGCTCCAGAAGTCCGTTGGTATGGCTTTCTTCCGCCGCGCTTGCCTCGTTGCCCAAGATACCGGGGCGCAGGCGCAGGGCCGCGTCGATCATGGCTTGCGCTGCAATCTCCCCACCGGTCAGCACGTAATCCCCAAGGCTCACCTCGCGCGCACCAAAATGGTCGATCACACGTTGGTCCAACCCCTCGAAACGCCCACAGATCAATGTGAGGCCCGGCGCTTGCGATAGCTCTTTGGCCATGGCCTGATCAAACCGTTCCCCCCGCGGGCTGAGATAGATGAGCGGCGCGCCGGGGTGGGCGGTTTTGCGAGCGGCCTCAATGGCGGCGGCCATTACATCGGCGCGCAGGACCATGCCCGCGCCGCCACCAGCGGGCGTGTCGTCGACATTGCGGTGACGCCCCTCGCCGAAACGACGCAAATCGATTGCCTCAAGCGACCAGAGCCCGTCGTGAAGCGCGCGACCCGTCAGGCTTTCGCCCAAGATGCCGGGGAACGCATCGGGCAAGACGGTGATTACCTGCACCGCCCACGCATCCTTCAGGCGCGGCGTGGATGTGATCAGCTCCTGCGGCTGCGCGCTGGCGCGGATGGACTTGCGGCCGTGGGATTTCGTCGGAGGTTTGGGGGCGTCGCTCATGCCGGTTCGATACAATGCGCGCGGCGGGCTGGCAAGGATGGCGCGTCAGGCTGAATGGATCAGGCCGCGTGTTGGCAGAGCCGCGCCTCGTGCTGTTTCAGGGTTCGGCGTGCATCCGCGCCATAGCTGTCCAAGCCGTCCCTGCGCAATTCGGGGAAAAGCGCGAAAATCTCATGGCGCGCATCCTCAGACAGCGCTCCCATTGCCCTATCGCCGGGGTGAAAGCTTTCGGACCAGCAATCTTCGGCCAAAATGATCTCGTGACGATCAAAAAGGATATGAAAATATTCCACCATACCGCCCTGTTTACGGGTGATACGACGCCCGTCGACCAGCATCTTCGCGGCGGCAAGCACCTCTGTCTCGCCGGTGACGAGTTCAGGACCCCAGCCTTGCAAAAGCATGCGGTGCTGCGGCGACACAAGCAGATCACGCGAATTGCCCAAAGCACCCTGGCGGATCAGAATGGGGGCGAACTTGTCCCGCGCGGGCACGGATTTGGACCCTGCCCACCGCACTTCCTGCACGCCGCTGTCGCGGGTTTGCACCCGTTCACCGGGTCGGATCTGCTCCACAGGGATGCAGCCGCGTGTGGTATGGATGAGCGTGCCGCGTGTGAAGCAAGCCACGTTGGTGTTGTCAAAGGTCAGCCCTTCGCGGGCGGTGCTGGTAAAGGTGATCGAACCGCCGAGCGCCGTGTTGTCGGAGAAATCACCGACCGACTGGTTGAGGATATTGTCGTCCTCAAGGTCGGCTCGGATTTCGTTGAGGTTGGTGTAATAGGCACTCAGATCAATAAAATCATTGTTGGTCTGGGTGCCATCCGTGTCCGAGCCCGTGTTGCCGTCGTTGAAATCGGTGATCGTGTCGTCGCCGGAACCTGCTGTGCAGACATAGGTGTCATCGCCAGTGCCGCCGGTCAGGATGTCATCTGAGGCCCCGCCATCGAGCGTGTCATCGCCATCCCCGCCGATAAGACTGTCGCGATCCGCATCGCCGTTCAGGACGTCATTACCCGCGCCGCCCTCCAGCGTGTCGCGCTCGTTGCCGCCGCTCAGCGTGTCGTCCCCGGCCCCGCCGAGCATGCTGTCGCGCCCGCCATCCCCGT
Organism: Roseovarius sp.; assembly: GCA_049276875.1. Lineage (GTDB taxonomy): Bacteria > Pseudomonadota > Alphaproteobacteria > Rhodobacterales > Rhodobacteraceae > Roseovarius. The sequence continues at coordinate 8,102 of JBASXE010000376.1, forward strand.
CAATCACGTCATTTCCGTCGCCGCCATCAAGCGTGTCGTTGGCGGCCCCACCACTGATCGTGTCATTGCCTGCGCCGCCCAGAATACTGTCACGACCACCATCGCCGTCGATCTGATCATTTCCGGTGCCGCCATCGACCACGTCATTGCCACCGCCACCCGAGATCGTATCGTCGCCACCATCGCCAAAAATCGTGTCACGCCCGCCCCCGCCGCTGAGCACGTCGTTGCCCTCAACCCCGGCAGGCACGCCGGTGACCGAGTAATCCGGTCCGGGGGGAAGGCCAATCATCGGTGAATCTATCAGATCCTGAGTTACGCCGCCGGTATCGGGCCCCGAAATCGTGGCTGCCAAAACATCCTGCCCGGCATTTTCCCAATAGCGGAGCTGGATCGTGTAGGTTTCATTAGGGTCAAGCTGAACTGTACCGAAGCGATTGGTCGACGCTTGGTGGAAATCATTGTTCAGATAATCGAGCGCACCGCCGGTCTGGTTGTTGAAGGTGAGCGCATTGCCCGCGCTGTCGAATATCTGGACCGTGGAGCCGTCATCCGAGCGCAGGTCAATCCTGTAGGTGCCGCCGAGTGTGGTGTTGAGCGTGCTGGTGTAGACGATGCCGAAATCATTGGGGTCGCCCGTGGTGCCACGCACGGTGTTGGTGAGGGTGGTGACATTGAAATCGCTGACATAGCCCGAGCCGGTGCGCACGCCGCTCTCGATATCGAAGGCTTGCCCTGCCGCGGTGGAGAAATTGTAATCGAAGGTCTCAAAATGCCACGTGCCCTGAACGCCGCCATCGCCGCGGATGATGTCATTGCCGCGCGCACCGTTGATCGTATCGTTGCCCAAACCACCTGTGAGCGTATCTGCTCCGGAGCTGGAATTGAGGGACTGATTGCCTTCCAGGGCGGGGTTTGAGCTGTCGTTTTGAGCCATCGCAACCTCTGGCCTGACAGGCATGTCATGGCCTCAAACAATACTAATTGTTTTAAGTTTTATGCATCTATCGGGGCGGAATTGGGAGGAGATTGTGGCAGGTTTGTGGCCAAACCGCGTCAAAACATGGCCTGGTCCCACCACGTGTCAGCTTTCGGGCAAGAGGCCCTCAGGCGGGTCCGCGATGATCCGGCGAGATGCCAGATCAACGGTGGGCACGGCGCGCTTTGTGAAGGGTAAAAGGACCACATCCGCGCCGCTGGACAGGGTCAGTTCCAATAGGTCAGACGCGCCGTGGTTGAGCACAGATTTCACGCGGCCCAGAGGCACGCCGCCTGTGTCAAACACATCGAGCCCCACAAGATCGGCGTGGTAATATTCATCATCAGGCAGGCTGGGCAGCTTGGTGCGCGCGACGTATAACTGCGCGCCGCGCAAGGCATCGGCCTCCTCGCGGGTGCGCACGCCAGAGAGTTTCGCAGTCAGCCCGTTTTTGGCCTGCCCGGTGATGGTTGCGGTGAAATCGCGGCTGCCATCCTCCAGGCTGAGGGGGCCGTAACCTGCGATATCCTCAGGCCGCGCGGTGAAGCTTTTGAGCCGTACCTCGCCATGCACGCCAAAAGCGCCCGCAATGGCACCCACACAGATCATCTCATCGCTCATTGCGCGCCTCCCTGACAGATGCCGCCCGAGACGCTGCCGCCAATGGCGGTGCAGCGTTCGGAATGTTTGTACTTTTCAAAGCCAAGCCCGGCCAGAAAGACCGCACCAAGAAGCATGAGCGTGCGTATGGGGCGAAACATCTCAGTGCGCCTCCACGTTAAGGTTCGGGGTGCGTGCGTCCTTTGAATTGATGCGCATCACACGGCACGGCTCGCTGAGCCCCACGGAAGGCCACAGCATGAC
>JBASXE010000377.1:0-7617 GCA_049276875.1 Roseovarius sp.
TGCCGCTGAAATACGCGCCGCTCACAAGGCCCGTGTAATCGCCACCCAGCGCCTCACCGGCGAACCAGACCTTATCGCCCACCGGGGCTTCCAAAGCCGCACGGGCGCCGTATTGACCGGGCCGCGCCGCTGCATAGGCCCCTAGGGTGAGCGGATTATCCGCCCAATTGCTTATCGTGCCTTTGACGAAATGCTTGCGCGTATCCGAGCCTGCGATCTTCACCAGCTCGCCCAAGGCGAACTCCACCGCCGCCTCAGGCCCTTCCGCCGAAAGCTCCCAGCCGAATTGGCCACCTGCGAAACCCACCGAGATATCCCCGCCGAAGGGCCAGGTGACGAAGAACGCCGCCTCGGCAGGCATCTCTTCAGGCACCGCGTAATCTAGCCAGCTGTTATCGGCGAGGCCCAGCTTTGCGCCATCGAATTGCAGTGCGATTTTCATTAACAGACCCATTGGCAGGCCATCCACGGCCTCCTGCGTGGCGATGGGTAGGGCAGGGGTGAAGCGGATCGCGCCACTGGCCAGAACGCCGGTGGAGACAGTGACGATTGCCGCCTTGGCGCTGATTACACCTTGTGAGGTTGTGACGCGGACGCCAGTTCCGCTCCAGTCGATCTCGCTCACTGGTGCATTCAGGACCACGGGCGCACCCTGCCCGTAATATTCGACCACGGCCCCCAGACCTTCGCGCACCATGAACGAGGGCTGTGCATCGCCACTGTTCCAATAGTCGGCGGTCGAGAGGTCGGACATATCCACCGCCCAATCCATCGGCCCGATCCATGATTTGACGGTGCCGGAATATTTTGTGTCCTTTGGCATCACCTCGGAGGCGGCGATGTCCTGTCCAGCCTCTCCTGCCTCGGCCAGCGCGTCGCCAACAGCGCTCCACGCCCGACCGTAAGCCGCGCTTTGGGCGGCAGTTGCGCGTTTGCCGTCCACGTAAAAGGCTGAGCCCGCGTTGGTGTAATCCACAAGGTCAAATCCCCCCTCCCGCGCGATGCGGGTGAAGGGGTTGATATTGGACGCGTTGATCCAGGCAGCACCCTGATCGTAGGGCACGCCGAATGTCTCGCTTTCGGTCCAGGCGCGCCCGCCCGTGCGTCCTGCGGCCTCCACGACGATCACGGATTTGCCCTGCGCCTGAAGCTCGTGCGCGGCGGCGAGGCCGGCGGCACCTGCGCCGATCACCACCACATCGGGGTTGGTGGGGAGGGCCTGTGCGGTGGCCGCGCCCGCAGTGGCCGTGGCCCCGACAACGCCCCCGGCGATTGTGGCCAGAGCTGCGCGGCGCGTCATGTCGGGGCTCATGCGGCTTGTTCCACGTCGAGGATGCAATAGAATTTGCGCACGTAATCCGGGATTTCCCAGCTACAGACGGTCCCTTTGGCCACGAAAAAGCAATCGCCCGCACGGAAGGTTTGTGCCGCGCCGCCCTCTTGCGTGATCGTCACCTCACCTTCGAGCATCTGAACAAATTCATGGGTGGGGAAAGGCAGCATTTCGCTGACCATCGGGCCACTGTCCCATTGGCCCATGAACATGTTGCCAGTATCGTTGGTGAAGCTGGTCAGATTGTGCTGCTTGGGGGCCGCGCCCTTGATCACGAACGGGTCGGTTGTGTCCATCAGATCCATCTTCGCATCCGGGTCGAGAACGACAATTCCGCCTTCCGCCGATTCGATTGTCGGCGTTTTGGCACCCGGTTCCAAATAAGTGATGAAGAATTTCTTAAGGTATCCGTCCTGCTTCCAACTGACCGGTGCGCCGTTGCGAAAACACACGGCCTGCCCGGCATGGGCTGGCACGCCGCCGCCCTTGCCGTCGACCATTTCAAACGCGCCTTCAAGCACCCAGATGAACTCATCTCCGGGGTAGGGGCCGAACGCCTCCTGCATCGTGGTCGTATCCCACACGCCGACATTTATCCCTTTGGATTCATCGCTGTAGTACGTGTGGTAATGCTGCTTGGGCAACGGTGACTGGAAGTCTGCGGCGTCCAGCTCCATCGGGCTGAGGCCTGCACCGCTGGGGCCATTTGCTTCAAGTCGGAACACGCCCGTCTGGATTGCCATCGTTTTTCTCTCCTGATTTCAGCGGTTAATTTGTGGTCCGCTACATTTTTTGGCAGCGCCATGATTTTCACTCCGGGGCGCCGACATGGCGGTATTGTTGGCTTGACAGGTTTGATAAAGCAACCCATTCATTGAACGATCATTCAATTAGCGAGCAGGACAGAGCAAGAGGACTGATGATCGAAATGGCCGTGCCGTTTCATTCTGAGACCGAAAGCAACCTGCAACCTCAGCGTCGCAATAAGGGACGCCACTAAAGGAGCCGGAACAGGCTCGATCAACTAGGGAGAAGACCAAATGGATGTACTTGACCAAATCGGCGCTGTGCGCGAAGGCAAAATGAGCCGCCGCGCCTTCACACGCTCGCTTGCTGCGGCAGGCGTCGGCATGGCCACAGTGCCGTTTTCAGGCCGCAAGGCAATGGCCGCACCAGAAGATCAGGCAACATATTTCACATGGGGTGGCTACGACATCCCCGAGCTTTTTGGTGAGTATCAGGCCAAAAACGGCGAGCTGCCAAACTTCTCGATCTTCGGCGGCTCTGAGGAAGCTCTGACAAAAATGCGCGGCGGTTTCGTGGTGGACGTATCGCACCCCTGTAATCAGGCTGTGCCACGCTGGGCCGCCACTGGCCTCTTCCAATCCGTAGACACATCGCGCCTTGCACATTTCGGCGATGTCATCCCCGAGCTGACGAAGCTTGAAGGCAATGTCGATGGCGACAATCTCTGGATGGTGCCATTTGACTGGGGTCAGACCTCCATCACCTATCGCACCGATCTGGTTGAAGTCGAAGGCGAAGAAAGCTGGGACCTTCTGTGGGACGAGCGTTATGCAGGCCGTCTCGGCAGCCTCGGCTCCGGCGCGGATGCGTGGTGGGTCGGCGCGATCAAAGCGGGCGTTGATTTCGACAATATCGACACGCCCGAAGCGTTTGACAAAATCGCCGCCGTCATGCGTGAGCAGCGTCCACACATCCGGGTCTACACCGATGACACGACCACGCTGGAGCAAGCGCTTGCCTCGGGCGAAATGGTCGCGGCGATGACATGGAATTCCTCGGCCACGCTTTTGGCGGCTGAAGGTATCCCTGTCCGTTTCGCACAGCCCAAAGAAGGCGCTCTGACATGGGTTTGCGGTCTGATGGTCCACAAGGATGCGCCCAATGTGGACCGCGCCTATGACGTGATCGACAGCCTGCTGAGCGTCGATACCGGTAAGTTCATGATCAACGATTATGGTTATGGCCACTCCAATGCCAAAAGCTTTGACGAGGTTGACGAGGAAACACTCGTTGGTCTCGGCTTGAGCAAGAACCCCGCGGATATTCTGTCGGCTGGTCATTTCCAGAAGCCGCAGACGCAAGAGTTCGAATCCAAGATGAACGCCCTCTTTGAGCAAATCAAAGCTGGCTTCTGATCCAGACAGTCTGACAGGGCGGCCATAGGGCCGCCCTGATCTTGCACGCAGACCCTCCCTTCCGCGTTTGGCGTGGCAGGGGAATATTGACGTATGCCAGACACCATGGAAGGGGCCTGAGATGACCAATACTAATGTCACATTAAACGATGCCGCCGTAGGGGCGCCGCCAGTTCGAAGGCGCGGAAAATTCGCAGGGATGCTGCAGCGCAGCGAAACATTGCGCGGCTTTTTCCTGCTCAGCCCCACTTTGGTCGTGATGACCATCGGCATCGTCATTCCCTTCGCCATCCTCATAACGATGAGCCTCTGGACCGCCATTGGCTTTGGCTTCGACACCACCCTCACCACCGCAAATTACGAGACGGCTCTCGAGCAGCCGATCTACGGCGCCCTGATGCACCGGTCGCTCGTGATATCGGGCTGGGCCACCGTTGCGACGGTGCTGCTCTCTTACCCGATGGCTTACTACGTCGCCTTCCACGTCCACAAAAACAAGATGATGTGGATCGTGTTGATGACCCTGCCGTTCTGGACAAGCTACCTGCTGCGCGTTTTCGCGTGGAAAGTGGTGCTTGGCTATGAGGGCGTGATCAACTCCGGTCTGCTTTGGGCCGGGCTCATCGACGCCCCGCTTGAGTTTTTGCTCTACAGCCAACAGGCTGTGGTCATCACGCTCACCCACTCATGGGTCGCCTTTGCGATCCTGCCCATCTACGTGAGCCTTGAGAAGATTGACCGCTCGCTTCTGGAGGCGGCAACGGATCTGGGCGATGGGCCTGTGGCGCGCTTCTTCCGCATCACGCTGCCCCTGTCGATGCCAGGTGTTATCGCCGCGAGCTTCTTGATCTTCATTCCCACCACGGGTGACTACATCACGCCAGCCCTTCTCGGCGGACCGGACGGGATGATGATCGGTAACCTCATTCAACTGCAATTTGGTCCGGTCAATAACTGGCCCATGGGGGCGACGCTGGCCATTGGCTTGATGCTTTACATCTCGGCGATTGGCCTCGTGTTCCTCGCCCTAACCAAAGTCTTCAAGGAGCGGATGGCATGAGCACCGAATCCTATATCCGACGGCCCAACCGGCCCCTTCAGGTCTATGCGATCATCTTCTTGATCGCGCTTTATATCCCGATCCTGTTTCTGCCACTCTTCAGCTTTAACGACTCGCTCTATGTCAGCTTCCCGCTGACCGGGTTTACGCTGCAATGGTATGAGGAGCTGTTTCAGCGCGAGCCTGTCTGGGCCGCTTTGATGAACAGCGTCAAAGTGGGTGCGGCCACAGCCGTCCTGTCCACAACGCTTGGTATCTTCGCGGCGAAGGCGATCACCAAATATCGCCTGCCTGGGCAAAACGCGATCGTGGCCTTCATCATGCTGCCGCTCGTCGTGCCGGGGATTATCTTTGGTGTGGCCCTTCTGGTGCTGATGAGCAGCCTAGGTGTGACACTCAGCCTCTACACGGTCGCCGTCGGGCACGTGATCATTTGCCTGCCCTTTGCCATCGCGACACTCATCCCCCGCTTTGAGGGGCTTGATCCCTCGCTGGAGGAGGCCTCGGCCGATCTGGGCGAGAACGCGTGGCACACATTCTGGCGCGTGACCCTGCCTGTCGTATGGCCGGGCATTCTGGCCAGCCTTTTGTTGACCTTCACCGTCTCGTTTGACGAATTCATCATGGCGTTCTTCCTGACCGGGACCGAGCCGACCCTGCCGATGTATATCTGGGGCCAGTTGCGTTTCCCGCAGCAATTCCCATCGGTCCTCGCCCTGTCGTCGATGATTATCGCGGTCTCCTTCGTGATCGTCTTCCTCGGCCAGTGGATCAACCGCGACGCCCATATCAGCACCGTGCGAAAGTGAGCCAGAACATGAGCAACGACGCCTTCATTTCGATCCAGAATGTCGACAAGTATTTCGGCAAGTTTCAGGCCATCGACAACGTCTCCATGGATATCGGCCATGGCGAGTTCTTTTCTCTTCTGGGTGCCTCGGGCTGTGGCAAGACCACGCTCTTGCGGATGCTGGCAGGGTTCGAGAACCCCTCCAAGGGCGAGATCTATATCGATGGACAACCCATGTCCGAAGTCCCGCCGCATCATCGGCCCGTCAATATGGTGTTCCAGAGCTATGCGATTTTCCCGCATCTCAATGTGCGCGACAACATAGCCTACGGCTTGCGCCGTCAGAAGCTGACCAAGCAAGCGCGTGCCGACAAGGTTGATGAAATGCTCGATCTGATCGCGCTGCCGGGTTACGGCGACCGCGCGGCCAACGAGCTTTCGGGCGGGCAGCGGCAACGGATCGCTCTGGCGCGTGCGTTGATACTCAAGCCCAAGGTGCTGCTCTTGGATGAGCCGCTCGGCGCGCTTGATAAACAGCTGCGCGAGCAGATGCAGCTTGAGCTGCGCGCGCTTCAACGGCAGGTGGGCATTACATTCGTGTTCGTGACCCACGATCAGGAAGAGGCGCTGACCCTGTCTGATCGTGTGGCCGTCATGTCCGCGGGCACCGTGTTGCAGATGGACACGCCCAGCGGGCTTTATGAGGCGCCCAAGACACGTCAGGTCGCGTCTTTCATCGGCACGATGAACTTCTTTGAGGCTCAGGTGAAATCCACCAATGGCGCGATGATGAATATCGAAGCACAGGGCCTTGGAAATCTCCAACTGCCTCGTGGTGAGCGTCATTTCAACGAGGGTGAGGCGGTTCAGGTCGCGATCCGCCCCGAAAAGCTACGCCTCACGGATGACAAGCCTGAAGGCGATGGCCAGATGGTGCAGGGGCATTTGCGCAACTCATCCTATCTGGGTGAGCGGAGCCATTTCTACGTGGCGATTGATGGTGTGGACCGACCAGTTGCCGTCTCGGCCCAAAACCGCACACGCTTTGCCCCAGACCCTACGGATGAGCGCCCCGTTTGGCTTAACTGGAGCGATGACGCGATTGTGGTGCTGGGCAAAGACTGAGCCTGCGCCACGCCTAATGCCGCAAAGGTTGTGCGGCGCTTCAGACGAGAACCGGTGCGGAAACCCCGCAGCCAAGACGAGTCGAGGACAGACACGCAATGACCGAAGTGACCGCCAAGGCGGCCTGCACAAACAAGAAAGTCGGACGCACCGCCTCGCGCGAAGTGCGGCGGCAGCAATTGATCGATGCCACCATCGAGTCGATTGCGAAATTCGGCATTGCGGGCACGACAATGACAACCGTCACCGGCTATGCGGGATTGTCTATTGGCATCGTGAACTTCCACTTCGACAGCAAGGAAAACCTCTTTGAGGAAACCTTGCGATATCTCGCGGAAGAGCACCGCGAGACGTGGCGCAAACGTTTGCAAAGCCCGGATATGGTGCCGGCGGCTCAGCTTCTGGCGATCGCGGATGCGCATTTTGATCCTGCCATCTGCAATCGCAAGAACCTGTCCGTGTGGTTCGCATTTTATGGTGAGGCGGGCTACCGCGCGGCATACCGCGAGCTGGTGAGCGAGATCGACACCGAACGCTGGGAGACCTCGATTGAGGTTCTCAAAACCATCATTGCGGAGGGCGGCTATCAGGGACTGGATGCAGAACAGATCGCGACCATGCTCGAAGGTCTTTATGACGGGTTCTGGCTCAACATCCTGATATACCCCGGAGATTTTTCGCGCGAGGAGGCCAAGCAGCGCGTGCATGAATATCTCGCACAGACATTGCCGAAACATTTTGCCGCCCCAGCTAAGGGAGCAAGCCCGTGCCAAGAGGATCACTCCCGACATGCCCCGTGATACCGCCCGCGACCCGCGTTATGATATCCTTTTTGAACCGGTAAAAATTGGCCCCGTCACTGCCCGCAACCGGTTCTACCAAGTGCCCCATTGCAATGGGATGGGGCATCAATACCCGTCCTCCATGGCCGAGATGCGCGGTGTGAAGGCCGAAGGCGGCTGGGCCGTGATCAACACCGAAGAATGCGAGATCGACTATACCTCAGAGCGGGGTGGCGCGATCGAGAGCCGTCTTTGGGATGATTACGACATCCCCGTTCTGGCCAAGATGTGCGACAAGATCCACGCCCATGGCGCGCTTGCGGGGATCGAGCTTGCGCATATGGGCCAAGGCTCTGCCAATTGCA
>JBASXE010000378.1:0-1720 GCA_049276875.1 Roseovarius sp.
AGTAGTCGGCAATGGGAACCAGTCGAGGCAGAACCTTGTCCAGATACGCTATCCATCGCTCGCGGATTTCGGGGTGCAGCCAGTTGGATTCCTTGGGGTTTTTCGGATCGTAAAGCCATCCGGGAAAAGTGAAATGCCAGAGGCATACGACAGGCTCGATCCCTGCGGCCTTGAGCTTGCGCGCCATCGCCACATACCCATCGATCGCTTCCTCGTTGAACTGACCCGGCTGAGGTTCGATCCTCGCCCATGAGAGGCTGAACCTGTAATGGGTCACGCCGATTTTCTGGAGAGCCTCGAGATCCTTGTCGAAGTCCGACCAAGAATAGAGCGCATTCCCCTTGGGGGGAGCAGCCCCCTTCGCCACCAACGCATCCCAATCGGTCGTGAAATATTCAGCCTCCCCCACCCTTACCGCCGGATTTTCGTATTGGTAGCTTGATGTGGAAATGCCCCACGCAAAAGGCTTCGAAAGGTCTGGCAAGGTCCGTGGAGGTCGAGGCATTGGGCCCGTAGTATCCCTCCCAAGAGGATTCCAACTAGAGCACCCCGCAATGAGGAGCGGACCCAATAATAGGCAGATAGATCGATGAACCTTCACTCGGGGCCTACCTAATCAATTCTGCGGTGCCACGAAAGGTTTTTAATCCCGAAACCGGCGATGTCGAAACACGCCTCTTGCTCCGCTGCCGGGAAAAGTGGTTTTTGGGCTAATTCGTTAATGGCGGCCTGGCCTCCAAGCGATATCCATTTCGTATTTCGGGGTTGCAAGGTCTTCGGCTTGAAAGACAGTAATTTTTGAAGGGGAGAAATCCAGTTGATACCAGTTGTCGTCCTCATTTTGCATTCCCTTCAGATTGAGGTGATGCCGAGTTCCCATTAGAGCGTAGTCACCCGCATGGTTGTGACCATTTAGCCATAAGACGACATTGGGAAACTGATCCACGATTGATAAAAGCTGCGCACCGTTCAGAAGGGAATGGCCATGGGAAGGGTTGTGGATCGGGTAGTGGCACATGATGACCACAGGTTCTCCACTCGCCAACGCTGCATCCAAAACCTTTGTGAGCCACCCGAGTTGTTTCTTGGAAATCCCTGCATTCCATGGGGTTTTTTGGGGTCCTTGGATCACGTCAAAGTAATCCTGCGCTTCCTGATACTCCGGCGTTGATGGGTCGTAGTTGTAAGGGCTCATATCTCCATCAAGAACAACGAATCGAAACCCCTTGTGGAAAAAGTCATAATAGGCGGTTTTTTCAAACCCGAATGCCCTCAGGACGCTGGCAGGCTTGGGAGTTCCATCGGTATCTCGATAGGGAACGTAATAATCATGATTCCCCAACACGAGATACCTTGGGCAGGCAAGAGTCTGCCAAGCCGCCAATACCGCCTTGGCGTGCTTCCATTTGCTCTCTTTTTCACCAATTGTTTGCTTTGGGAATACGCTGTAGTCGATATCATCCCAATCGATGATGTCCCCAAGAATCACCCCCCAATCCAACGAACGCTGATTCCATTGCGAAATCGCATGCGTCAACCGGCGAACACCTTCTTTTGGTTCACGCCCTCCCCTTGGACCAGTATCGGCATATTGAACATCCGCCACAGCAGCGATTGAAAAATTTTTCTGACCTGCTAATAATGTGTTACTTATTATTAATATTAGAATTAGAGTGGATTTCTTGATCATTTTGTTGAGGGGATTCTAAATAACTGGAAC
>JBASXE010000379.1:0-3391 GCA_049276875.1 Roseovarius sp.
GAACAAAAAACATCCCCAGTTCATTATGTAGAATTAGAAGGAATAAGAATAGAAAACACCACAAGCTCAAACCCAATCTACGGAATGGTTGGATACTCAGCAGTAAGGACAAGTGACGGTCAACCTATATACAAATACACCAATACAAACAATTACGTTGAGTTTAGATTTAATTTGGATGTAGGATAATGCCACAAATATTCCTTCCTCAGGAGGCTTTTGAAGAAGTAGATATATATACTGGTAAGTATGCTGTAAGATATAGAATTATTTCGGATAACAAAAACAACTTCTCAAACTGGTCCCCGATATTTGAAGTAGATCCAGAATATGTCTATCAAAGAGGAACTCTAGATACACCTGGATATATGTTTTTAGACAAAATTGGAAATGATTCCGTCAATATTATCTGGGACCCTGTATCAAAGTATAAAATACTTGACGATGGATCTTTTCAGATAGTAGATGAGTGTGTTTATTATGATTTATGGGTTAGGTGGGCTGGCAACGGTGGAAACAATCCCAGTGATTGGATCTATAGGCAAAGAGTTGTAAACACATCTATTAACATTAACATTCCAGCAGAGTATGTTGATTCGACTGGGGTAACAAGACCTAAGCCAAAATACATGTATGCAGAAATATATAGGCCAGGAAGACCAATTATCAGATATGATCAAACTTATGAGTTCCCACAAAACTCTTCTACAGTGGATATTGTAAATGATGTAATTGATTTTGGTGCATTTCATGGATCAAGCACAGGAACTCCAGGACTTTATTTATCTGCAACACCAATAGGGGGACTTGTAAATAACACTACTTATTACACAAGGACTATAAACTATACAACAATAGCCCTATATAGCACAAGACAAGACTCGCTAGACGATGTTAATAGAAAAAACTTAACCTCTACTGGATCTGGAACTGGATCTTTTACAGGGTATCCTCTTAGAATGTATGACAATTTAATAACTACCCTTTAATGCTATAATTGATTAGGAGAATATAATGGCAAAAGTACCCCTTCCAGACCGTGGACAACCGCTTGACGTAACATATTTGTATCAAATTGCAAATGCTGTAAATGATTTATCAGATAGCATTTCTACAGCAACATACAACTACACAAGCGTTGATACCAGAACAGTAGGAAGACAAGATCTAAAAAACAACAATGCAAAGCTTTATGCAGGTTATGTTGATGTTGTTACAGATGAAACTGTTTTCGCAAATACAACAAAACCATGGTCAATAAACTTTGCTTCAGACTTTAAATACATTCCAATTGTTACGGCAACCCCAGTTAACACAGGAACAAGCACCATTGGTAACGATGTCACTATAACTATTACATCAGTAACAACAAATGCTGTAAACGGCATAGTTCGGTATAACTCATCTGGAAACGTAAGCACATCTGTGAATATATTTGCAATTGGTCTACCTGCATGATATAATTGATCGCCATGCTGATATGCAAAAAATGTAAAGGAAGAGTCTTTATAGACAGAGCTTTTACTGCTGAAAACCACATAGAAACTTTTTGTATAGTTTGTGGCAGCAGGAAGTTTTATCATAACTGGGGACCCAATAATCAGGAGGCGGAATGGTTGCTAGCAGCGGAAAAGAAGAGAGCAGCGACAACAATATCACCGTTCTAAGAAGACCAAGAAGAAAAGTATGGTTCTTAAACGAAGACCTTGTAAGGATTGAACACACTAGCAGGGCAGCAGGAATTGTAACATTACATAATTTAACAAAAGATAGAAGAGAGACAACGACTATCGTTGAATTTAAGAAAAAGCGAAAACGTGCCTTTACAGTTAAAGAAACAGCACAGCTTTTAAACTGTCACAGAAAACATATTCCAAGACTAGTTAAAAGAGGAGCAATTCCACAGCCGATAGGAGAACTTCCTAATGGAGAAAGAGCGTGGCACTACTTGTCATATTACTCAGAAGACGTTATAATGGAAGCAAGGCAGGCCATGTCTCAAATCCACCACGGTGGCAAAAGAAAAGACGGACTAATAACAAATAATAAAACTCCTACAGAACAGGAGTTGCGCTATGCAATGGGAGATGGTATCCTGTTGTACACCAAAACTGAAGATGGAAGATTTATCCCAATATTTAACGAAACCATTTAGCGAAAGGATTTTCATGGAACCAACAAAGGTTACATGGTCTTTGGGTTACACCCTTAATACAGGCAATTTCCAAAACCTACGTCTTGATTGCCAGATTTCAGACTGGCAGCGCGAGGGAGAAAATGCTAAGGAAGCATCTGATCGTGTCTACAAGTTTGTAGAGGATCAACTTACAGAAAAACTAAACCAAGCGAAAGAGGAACTAGCATGAGCAGCAATAAAGCATATGTAGCTTTTGGAGAACGACCATATGTCGTTTGTTCTTATGGAGATACTCCAGGAAAAGCTCTAAAGAAGATGGCAAAGTTAATTGACAAGAAAGTCAAGGAAGATGATACTACAATAGTTCTTTCCCTTAATTCTTCATATGATGAAGATTGTGTCTTTGTAGCAACAGCAACCTTGTCAAACTTTTAATCATGGTAGATCGTAAAGATAGATTTGCTTTACTAAGTAGGTTTGAGAAGCTTTGGAAGTCTAAGGGATTCTCCCCATTGACCATGAATAAGTATAATGAGCAGTGGGCAGCAGACGCTCTCCTTGAGTCGTTTAGTAAAGACACAATCTATGAAACCATGGAATACTACTTTGACATAAATCCAAGGCCAACATGGAAGGGATTTGCCAACAACGTAGATCGTCTGATACAATCCAAAGCAGACAGAGAAGAAGATAATAGATTGCGTGCTGAGAGGCGTGTAATGGCAAAGGAGTGGATGAGTTGAGTAATCTAGAAGCTAAGACATTATCGGCGGTACTTAATGATAAGCAAACGCATGTGTTACTTCAAGCAAATGTAGACACTCTTTTAAGAACGCACGGAGATGTTTGGGATTTTATTCGTAACTATTATGAGCAAAATCAAACATCACCACCAATCAATATTGTAAAGCAACAGTTTGCTGATTTTGATTATATTACAGATACAGGTAGTACAAAGCATCACCTAGAAGAACTTAGGGCAGACTATCTTAATGATAATCTAAAGATGATGCTACGATCTGCTGCAACAGATATTCAAGAAGGTAAAGCATCTAATGCCCTTGATCATCTGATTACAGAAACAGCAAACATCAAGAGGGTTACATCTACTGTCAGAGACCTTGATGCTACTGATGTGGACAATGCTGTTGCTCACTTTGAGAACGTTAAAAAAATGCAGGAAGCAGGAACGCATGGAATTTACACAGGACTCGCAGGATTCGACAACTACCTTCCTGCAGGAATTACGCCAGG
>JBASXE010000380.1:0-1823 GCA_049276875.1 Roseovarius sp.
CCGTCTGAGGCGCAAGCCTTGGAGCGGGCGGATCTGGTCCTCTGGGTTGGGCCTGAGCTGACTGGGTGGCTGAGTGGTCCAATTGAGACACTGGCCCCGGACGCGCGGGTCATAGCTTTGCTGCATAGCCCCGGCACGCAGGTGCTCGACATCCGCCAAGAAGCAGGGTTTGAGGCCCATGACCACGGGGACGCGCACGGTGACGACCACAAGGACGAACATGGCCATGATCACGGTCACTCGCACGGCCACGACCATGATAACGGAACACTCGATCCGCATGCCTGGCTAAACCCTGAAAACGGTGCGTATTGGCTGGGCATCATCGCGGAAGAATTGAGCGCAATCGACCCGGAGAACGCAGCGCTTTACGCCGCCAATGCCGCCGCGGGGCGCGCCGAAATTGAGGCGGCCACAGCCGACGCACAAGCCATCCTCGCCCCATATCAAGGCACGCCCTATATCGTTTTTCACGACGCCTATCAGTATTTCGAGGGGGTTTTTGGAATGCCCGCTGCGGGTGCGATAACGACAGGGACTGACGCAGGCCCCAGCCCTGCGCGCATCGCGGAAATCCGTGATGTGATAACCCGGGCAGAGGCCGCTTGTGTCTTTTCGGAGGCCGAGTTCAACCCCACATTGATCGAGACCGTGTTCACCGAGGGCGGGGCCGGAACCGCCGTGATCGATCCGCTTGGCACGTCACTGCCCGGCGGCGCGGACATGTATCCCAACCTCATTCGGACGCTTGCGACGGACATGGCAGAGTGCTTTTCCAGCGCTGTTAAGTAAACATAATATCAGCACGTTAGGGGAGAGTTGTCTCCGGGCAATTCTCCCTATGTCACAGTCAGAAGAAGCTGGCTTAAGCGGGGCAGGGCGGCTTCAAAGGCTCACTCGATGACCAAACCTTCGCCTTTTCGTTACTTCAAGACCAGTCCCGAGATCATCAGCCTTGCAGCGATGCTGTATGTTCGATGCCCACTTTCGCTTCGCAACGTCGAAGATCTTCTCCAAGAGCGGCGCATCGACATTTGCCACGAAACAGTCCGATAGTGGTGGTTTCGGTTTGGTCCGATATTCGCATCCGAGATCAAGACGCGTGACAAGAGAGCGGCGCAGCCTTTTCGTGGCGTCACGGGGAGGGCTTCCCGCCAGAGCTGAGGCCGGGTTCTCGTTTTGCTGAGGAGGCCCCCATTATAAATGAAGGGGCGTTGGGAACAGGTTACTCCAGCCCCCTTAGTTCGCTGCAACATGCCGCAACAGGGGTGTGATCCGGCGCACCGTCGCGCGGCGGTTGATCGCTTCGGCGTCTTGGGTTCGTATCTTCAGGAAGGCCTCGCCATAGCCCTGAACAATCAGGTTCTCCGGGGGAATACGGAACGCTTCGGTCAAGGCAAGCGCCACAGATTCTGCGCGACGGTCTGACAGCGCAAGATTGAAGCTGTCACTTCCGACGGCATCCGTATGACCCTCAATCAAGAAGACTTCGCGTGGGTTATCCAGCAGTATTTCCTCGATGATAATGCCCATGCGCACAAGGCTGCGCGCCTGTTCAGCAGGGATTGCTGCGGACCCGCTCGCGAAGGTCACGGTATCAAGGTCGATCGCGGGCACGAGACTGCGCACTTGTTCGATCTCGCGGATTTGACGCAGGCTGAAACTGCGACCTGCATCAAACGCAGGCCTTTCACCCAAGGCCGCGCGCAAGGCGCGAAGATCACTATCGGCAAAAGGTTACCTCTATAAATTGCGCGGATCTTTGCGCTGCGGTATGATTGAGCCTTGAACCGGCACAGGGAATGCATCGATGGCGCAGAGGG
>JBASXE010000381.1:0-14483 GCA_049276875.1 Roseovarius sp.
GCGTGCATGCCATCCTTCAGGAAAGCCCCCGCAAGCGGGCCAACAACAGCCGCGCACAGACGCCAGCGCTCTTGAAGGGGCTGATCTTCAGCGAAAATGGTGCCGCCATGACACCAACCAGCACGAAGAAGGGGGTCAAGCTCTACCGCTACTATGTGTCCATGGACGTGATCCGGAACCGCGAGACCGGCGAGGAGACCGCGCCGATGCGGCTCGCCGCCGGAATGGTCGAGGATGCGGTCGTGACCGAAGTTCGGCGCATCCTGCAAACGCCGGAGGTCGTCACGCAGGTCTTGGCCGCACTGAAACGCGATGGAGGCGGAGCACCTGAGGCGGATGCCATCGCTGCCCTGCACGAGTTCAACGCCCTATGGTCGCAACTCTTCCCGGCTGAACAGGCGCGCATCATCCAGCTTCTGGTGCGGCGCGTCACGGTCACCGCCGCCGGGCTCGAGGTGGACATCAGGCGCGAGGGGATCACAGGCGTCATCCGTGAGATGGTCGCGCCGCGCAATCTGGAGGCCGCCGAATGACGCATGCCGATGACACAATCCGCGTCTTGATCCCGTTGAAGGTTCGCAAGAAGAACGGTCGGCCCAAAATCCTGCCGCCCGCCGACTATCTGCCGAGCGAGGACCAGACGCAGGACCCGCATGTCCTGCGAGCCATCGGCCGAGCATGGGGCTGGCGGCGGCGCATGGACGCTGGTGAGTTTAGCACGATCCTGGAATTGGCTGAGGCCGTCGGGCTAGCTGAGCGGCATGTCAGTCGGCAACTACGGCTGGCATACCTTGCGCCGGAAGTGCTCAAGCGGCTTACCTGCGGGCGCGAGGCGTCGGCGGTTAGACTGTATGATCTGTGTTTTCTGGCTGGGGAGGCTTGGGGGGAGCAGGTGGGGCGCACATTCGACTGACGGCGGGCGTCTGGCCTGGAAATGGTAGGGGAGGCACCCATTTCACATAGAGCCGACGTTCGTGCCTTCTGCAGCTAATGGCTCTTCAGAGCCCTCTTTACTGCTTTTCTACAACGCGGCTAATGTCCGCTACCACTTTGAGGGCTAAAAACACTCAACAACTTCTTGGGTTTTGAGCGTGGCTTTTAACAACATTAATCGAGGCTGGCGACGTCCGTCCCAAAATGGAGCATCTTAGATGCCCCTGATTTTCCAACAAACCCTTGACCTACAATTTATATATCAATAAATCCAGATTTATGGATAAAATACATGCTCTCGACGCTTTCGCCGCTCTCAGCCAGTCGACTCGGCTCGATGTATTCCGCCTGCTCATCAAGGCCGGAGAGGTCGGCATGACGGCGGGTGATATAAGCGACACCCTCGGGGTTCGTCAGAACACGATGTCGGCCAATCTGAGCATTCTGTCCCGTGCCGGGCTGATCCGGAACAAGCGGGAAGGTCGCAGCATCCGCTATTTCGCCGACATGGATGGAATGCGCGGTCTCTTGGCTTTCCTCATGGAAGATTGCTGCGGCGGACGCCCTGAACTTTGCCAGCCTGTCATCAATGAGCTCGCTTGTGCCTGCTAATGCGCGGAACTCTTAGAATGGATACCTGCCCGACATGACCAACACATCGCTTCCCGCTGCGGCGGGTCTGGGAACCTTTGAACGCTGGTTGTCCGTCTGGGTGGCGCTCGCCATCGGTGCCGGGCTGCTTCTGGGCAACCTCTTTCCGGGTCTTTTCTCCTTTCTGGCCTCGCTGGAGGTAGCCTCGGTCAACCTGCCCGTGGCCGTGCTGATCTGGGCGATGGTCTACCCGATGATGGTCGGGGTGGATTTTGGCGCCCTACGCAAAGTCGGGGACAAGCCAAAAGGGCTGGTCGTGACCTTGGTAGTTAACTGGCTGATCAAACCCTTTACAATGGCAGCCCTTGGCGTGCTGTTCTTCGAGCATGTATTCGCGGGCCTGATCCCGCCGGACGACGCGCAGGCTTACCTCGCTGGCGTTATCCTGCTGGGGGCGGCGCCCTGCACCGCGATGGTTTTCGTCTGGTCAAACCTCACACGGGGCGATGCGACCTACACGCTGGTGCAGGTCAGCGTAAACGATGTAATCATGGTTTTCGCCTTTGCGCCTATCGTCGCCTTCCTACTCGGTGTAACGGACATAGTCGTTCCGTGGGATACGCTGCTGCTGTCAGTGGGTCTCTACGTCCTGATGCCCCTGCTGGCCGGGTATCTGACGCGCCGGAATCTGGTTGCGAATGGCGGCGAGGCTGCGGTCGATGTCTTCAAATCCCGTGTGCAACCGTTCTCGATCATCGGGCTTCTGGTGACGGTAGTGCTGCTGTTCGGGTTTCAGGGCGAGGTCATTCTGGACCGCCCGTTGGTCATCTTGCTGATCGCAGTGCCGCTGCTGATCCAGTCCTACGGAATCTTCTTTGTGGCCTATCTTGCAGCGCGGGCATGGCGCATCCCGTTCAACGTCGCAGCACCCTGCGCGATGATCGGCACGTCCAACTTCTTTGAGCTGGCCGTCGCTGTCGCGATCAGCCTGTTCGGGCTGGGGTCGGGGGCTGCCTTGGCAACTGTCGTGGGCGTCCTTGTCGAGGTGCCCGTGATGCTGTCACTCGTCGCCTTCGCTAACCGGACGCAGCACTGGTTTCCGAAGGAAGGCGGTGCCTCGTGAGCATTGTTGTCCACCACAACCCCGACTGCGGCACCTCGCGGAATGTGCTGGCGATTATTGAGGCGTCAGGCGAGACGCCTGTGGTGATCGAATATCTTCAGACGGGCTGGACCCGCCCGCAGCTTCTGGCGCTGTTCGCCGCTGCCGGTTTGACGCCACGCACCGCCCTGCGGACGACAAAATCCCCGGCAGAGGAACTCGGGTTGCTCGATCCCTCCGTGGACGACGAGGCGCTGCTCGCGGCAATGCTTAAGCACCCTGTTCTGGTCAACCGACCTATTGTTTGCTCGCCCAAGGGCGTGCGGCTGTGCCGCCCGAGCGAGACGGTTCTGGATCTTCTCGACCGCCTGCCACCCGGTCCGATGTCGAAAGAAGATGGCACGCTGCTGATTGACACGAAAGGACACCGCCTTGGCTGATACACCGAACATCGAGGAAGCCCATTTTCACGCCATTGACACCGAACGGCTGTTGGCTCCGGCGCGGGCAACGCATGCCCCGCGCATTGCGCTGCTATACGGATCACTGCGGGATCGCTCGTTCAGCCGGCTGATGACCGAGGAAGCCGCACTTGTCCTGACGCGACTGGGGGCGCAGACGCGCACCTATTGCCCCTCCGGTCTTCCCCTGCCGGACGACGCGGATGCCGATCATCCAAAGGTGAAAGAGCTGCGCGATCTCGTCACCTGGTCCGAGGGCATGGTCTGGTGTTCGCCGGAACGGCACGGTGCGATGACCGGCATTATGAAAACGCAGATTGACTGGATTCCGCTGTCGCTCGGTGGCGTGCGCCCGACTCAGGGCAAGACGCTGGCGGTTATGCAGGTCAGCGGCGGCTCGCAGAGCTTTAACGCCGTGAACCAGCTCCGCATCCTCGGCCGCTGGATGCGCCTGCTGACCATCCCGAACCAGTCCTCCACCCCGAAGGCATTCCTTGAGTTTGACGAGGCGGGCCGCATGAAACCCTCGCCGTTCTATGACCGGATGGTTGATGTCATGGAAGAGTTGATGAAGTTCACGCTGCTCACCCGCGACAATAAGGATTGCCTACTCGACCGCTACAGCGAGCGTAAGGAAAGCGCAGCTGAGCTATCCAAGCGGGTAAATCAGAAGTCGATATAATTGGAGAGTTCAGTCAAAGGTGAAACGACCTTCCCAACTCGCACGCGGTCCTTAAAAAAACCACCGCTTCTTGAAAGGTTCGCCGGACTGGACGTTGGCGCACTTGCAGCGAACGGCTGCAAAGTCCGCATCTCGGTCGTTGCTGAAAGCTGCAGCGAATGACTGGTCCAGGATCCGGTGACCTCTGTCCCGGGAGCATCGTCGCCCGACCTGGTTGTGGCCCAACCTGCTAAGGCTTTCTCACTACCCCGCTCAAACACGCCGCCTTCGGGTGTCTCTGACTGTCTCGATAGCGGTCGAACCCACCTCAACTGCGGCGTAATCCATTTTTGGCAAGCACCTGAAAAAACAAACAATTTTGAATGCGTCTCGATTTGGGTGAAGGGCGGATGAAAGGAGACGCGGGGCGTTCGGAGACCAATTTCGGGCCAACGGTCAGTCTCCGAAAGTCGGATGGCTCCACTAAACCCCTTTGAAACAAAAATAAAAAAGGCCCACACTGGGGCCTCGTCTCGGGTTCGCGAATGGTTTGTGGCGGAGCGACAGGGATTCGAACCCTGGAGACGGTCTCCCGCCTACACACTTTCCAGGCGTGCGCCTTCGACCACTCGGCCACCGCTCCGTTGGAGGGCTTCTAGCCCCTGTGCGGGGGGGGCTGCAAGGGGGCTGGTGTGTTTTTCGCGCAGTGCCACGCGCTTTGCGTCAATCGTCCAGATGGAGGTAGACGCGGCGGTTCATGCGCCCCTTGCTTTCGACCTTGCCGAGACGCAAGGCACCGACCTCGGAGGTGCGCGCCACATGCGTGCCGCCGCACGGTTGCAGATCGACTTGGCCTGTGCCCTCACCGATCCTCACGAGGCGAATTTTGCCTGCGCCCCGCGGCGGTAGCGCGGAGAGGGTCTTGACCAAGGAAGGCTGATTGTCCAACTCGGCATTGGTGATGTAATCGTCGGTTACGGGCAGGTCCTGATCAACCATTTCACTCAGATACGCCTCAAAGGTTTCGCGGTCCACGGGCATGTCAGGCATTTGGAAATCAAGGCGACTCCGCGTCTCGCCGACCATGCCGCCCGTCACTGGCAGCGGTATGACCACTGACAGAAGATGCAGCGCCGTATGCATCCGCATCAGCCGCAGGCGGCGTGGCCAATCGAGCGTTTGGTGGACCCGTGTGCCGATCGGTGGCAAGGGCTGCGGCTCGGCGGGCACCAACACGATCTGTGCGCCCTGCCCTTTTACCGTCGTGGCCACGGTCATCGCCCCACCGGGCCAGTCTATATGCCCGCTATCGCCGGGTTGCCCGCCGCCTGTTGGGTAAAAGACGCTTTCGTCCAGAACCACTCCGCCTTCCTGCGTATGTGCGACCACGATGCCAAACGCTTCGGTGCGGTAGGCGTTCGCGCGAAAGAGCGGCTCGGTCATTTATCGCCGCCCCCATCCCCTTCCGGCGTACCCTCCGATGCCACGCGTTGGGCCACTTCCCCCGTTCGCCGCGCTCCACCCGCACTATCCGTCTCCGGTTTTGCCTCTGGCGCGTTCGGCCCGGCAGGTATGCCACCCGTCAACGCCTCGGGGTTGCGGATCCAGATGTCGCGCTGGCCGAATGGGATCTCGATTCCTTCTTCGACAAAGCGTTTCGCGATCTCGTGGTTCATGTCCGAATGCACGCTCATGATCCAGTTCACATCGCGCAGGATCGCACGAATCTCGAAATCGAGGCTATCGGCGCCAAATCCTGTCATCAAAATCGTGGGCTCCGGATTCATCAGAACCATCGGGTGCGCGCGGGCAATCTCGCGCAGGATGCTCTCGACGCGCCGCGTGTCTGTGCCATAAGCCACGCCCACGGGCACGATGACACGGCCCACAGTATTGCCACGGGTATAGTTGGTGACCGTGCCGCTCACCAGATCGGCGTTGGGGATGATCAGGTCCGATCGATCAAACGTCTGGATACGAGTGGAGCGGACCGAGATCTGCTGCACCGTGCCGTGCTGACCATTAACCTCTATCCAGTCGCCTTGGCTGATAGGCCGTTCGATCAGCAAGATGATGCCGGAGACAAAATTGCTGACGATGTTCTGAAGACCAAAACCGATACCAACGGAGAGGGCACCAGCAACGATGGCGATAGAGCTGAGGTCCAACCCTGCCGAGGTGATCGCAATGAGCGCCGAAAGGAATATCCCGATATAGCCCACGCCGGACACGATCGCGTTGCGCCCGCCCGCGTCCATTTTGGTTTTGGGCAGGACGGTGTTCTTGAGCGTGCCTTGCAAGAGCCGGGTCAGCACATAACCAATGGCAAAAACCACCGCCAGCATCAGGAAGATGGTGGGGGAAATGGTGATATTGCCCAGCGTGATCCCTTTGGTAAAGCTCACCCACAGCTCTGTAAGGTCGGCCACCCGCGCCCCCCAGACCAGCGCGAAGGCCGGGAGCGACAAGATCACTGCGCCAAAGCCCAGAAGGACCGGCATCAGGTCCTCGCGTGCCTCCTCGCGACCACCATTGGCCAGAACGTAGACCTCGTTGATCACCCGTTGAAAGATCAAGAGCGTGGCAAGCAGCAGAAGCGACAGGACCGAGGGCAAGAGAAGAGACACTGCCGCCGTGAAATAGCCGATACCCCCCAAGAGCGGCGCAACCAAGGCCAGCAGAAAGAGCACCTTGGCCAAAAGTCGCGTCAGCCTGTTGCGATAGGTGTCGGGCGCTTCACCCTCAGATGCGGCCCGCGCATGTTTGGTCAAAAGCCGTGATAGCCGGATCAGGATCAGCCCTGCCAGCACCATCACCGGGAAGAGAAAGACAACATCGGCCTCGTCAGACCAGGCCATTTCCTGGCTCGTTTCGCTGGCGAAATAGAAGATCGAAATCACGAGCCCCATCGCACCGCCGTAAAGCCGCCCCGAGCGTCGATCCTCAATGCCCAGAACCAGCGGTGGGCGGGCCACCTCGCCGCGCGGGAAACACCGCAGCGCAACCCAGCGCGCCACGAGAAAAATCAGCACTGCCGGCGTTAGCGCCGTCAAGATGAGGTCACCGCGGATGCCCACAAGGCCGGTGTTGTAGACCGCGCTGTTTATAAGCAGATAGCCGAAAAATGGCACGACGATCTCGCCCATGGACATGATCCAGCCGAGCAGCCATTGCACAGACGCCGTGCTCTTCGGCATGACGAGCCGCAAGGCAAGCTCTACCCAGAAGCGCCCGCGAAAGAGCAAGACGAGCCCGATAACGCTCAGAACGATGCTGAGCGGCAGGGCGCTCTGGAATGCGGTGCGTCGCACGTCCCCGCTCAGGGATTTACTCACTTCGTCGCGGATGTCGTCTGTGGTCGTGCGCAGCGCACTGACGGCAGCAGGCCAGTTCTGCGGGTTGACCGGCGAGGGGCCAAGCTCCATCAGCTGCTCGGTCTGACGCTCCCGGATGATCCGGTCGATGGATTTGATCAGCCGATCCGCGCGACTGTAGGCGACCTGCGCGCGCTGGATCGGCTCACGCAACGCAACAAGTTCGGAGTTGAGCGCGCTGCGCTGCGCCGCAATCTGTGCGCCTTCGACATCGCCCTCGGCGGGGGCTGGCCCCAGCGCGCGGAGTTGCGCCTCAGCCGTGGTGATCGCATTGGCGTTGATGTCTTGCGCGGCGTTGAAACGGTCACGCCACTCAACAAGCAAAATACGCAGATCTTCCAGCGCGCCTGTGGAGGCGCGCGCGGTGTCCACTGCCTCGGACGCGCGGCTGGCGATGACGGCCCATCGCTCGTAATCGGGCGCATCAGCACCGTTTTGCTGCGCATGAGCACTCCCGGCGCCAAGACCAAGACCCGGCCCAACCCCGCCACCCGTGGGCAACGCCAAAAATGCAAGGGCCAGCAGCAGGGCCTTGAAAAGTCTTATCATTCTTCAAAAACTCCCAGAATGGATCGTGGCGCAGCGCCCATCCAGTCCGGCACAGGCAGGCCTTTTTCACGCAAAAACTCAGGGTTAAACAGTTTGGACTGATATCTGGTTCCATAATCGCAAAGAATGGTAACGATCGTGTGCCCCGGCCCCATTTCCCGCGCCATGCGCATCGCACCTGCGATGTTCACGCCTGTGGACGCCCCCATGCAGAGCCCCTCATCACGCAGAAGATCGAATACGATGGGCAGCGCCTCCTCATCGGGGACTTGATATGCAAAATCGGGCTTTAGCCCTTCAAGGTTGCGCGTGATGCGCACCTGTCCGATGCCCTCGGCGATGGAGCCACCCTCGGACTCGAGCTCTCCAGTCGTGTAATAGGAAAAAAGCTTCGCCCCCATCGGGTCTGCAAGGCCGATCTTCACGCCTTTGGATTGCAGCGCCATGGACACGCCCGTGAGGGTGCCACCCGATCCGCAGGCGCAGATAAAACCGTCCACCTTGCCGTCGGTCTGCTCCCAAATCTCGGGGCCGGTGGTTTCCACATGGGCCTGACGGTTGGCGGTGTTGTCGAATTGATTGGCCCAAATTGCGCCGTTGGGCTCGGTCTGCGCAAGCTCTGCGGCCAGACGTTCGGAATAACGCACGAAATTGTTGGGATTGGAATAGGGCGCGGCTGGGACCTGCACCAGATCGGCACCGGCGAGGCGCAGCATGTCTTTTTTCTCTTCGCTTTGCGTCTCGGGGATGACGATCACAGTCTTGAACCCCATGGACGCCCCGACAAGGGCAAGGCCGATGCCCGTATTGCCCGCCGTGCCCTCGACAATCGTTCCGCCGGGTTTCAGCGCGCCCCGCGCGATCGCGTCTCGGATGATGTAGAGCGCCGCACGGTCCTTGACCGACTGGCCGGGATTCATGAACTCGGCCTTGCCAAGGATGGTGCAGCCGGTCTCTTCGCTCGCACGGCGCAGCTTGATAAGTGGTGTGTTCCCGACCGCCTCGGCCAGATCCTGAGCAATGCGCATATCCGTGGTCCCCGCGTCCAATGTCCTGCGTTCAAGTCGCGCCAAGGTGTAGGCCCCACAGGGGCGAAACTCAAGCGGCTGCGCGCAGCCGGGGCCTCTCACGTGCAAGCCACATCAACGCAAGGATCAAAGGGCCATTATCCGCCTCACCCGTTCCGATCAGGGCATGGGCACGCTCGAAGGACATAAGATGCAGGCGGATATCCTCAGCCTCGGTCTCAAGCCCGCCCAAGCGCGGCAGATCATCGGGCAGATCAGCAAGGCCGAGATAGGTGTGGAAATACTCCGTCACCACGCCGGGCGAGCAGTAATAGGACGCAATTGCCTCCAACCCCGTAAGGGTCAGACCCGCCTCCTCGGCACATTCGCGGTGTGCGGCCTGCTCCGGCGTCTCGGCGGGATCGACACGGCCCGCCACCGGCTCCAGCATCCATGGGTATGGATCACCACGTCCGAAAGGCCCCATGCGAAACTGTTCGATCAAAAGCACCCGGTCGCGCACCGGATCATAGGGCAGCACGATGGCCGCATCGGTGGACACAAAGACCTCACGACGCAAAGGCTCCGTTAATTGCCCATCGAATTTGGGGTGGCGCAGGGTGAGGGCCTTGGTCACGAAAAACCCCGCATGTGGCGTTTCCTCGGCCAGAACCTCGACAGCGCGGGCCGGGGTCTGGCTGCGGACCTCATGGGGCACGCCATGCGCCAAAAGCTGAGCGGCGGCGCGGGCGCGGATCATCGGCATCTTGGCGGCAAGCTCCTCGCCGGTGAAACGCCCGAAATATCCCATCGCCTCGCACGCGGCGTGGCGGCTGAGCGGGCCATACGTGGCCTGCCAATCCGCAAGAACAAAGGGCGCGCCCCCGGTCCAGAGCCCGGGCCGGGGGAAATAGACCTCGGCGCTTTGCGCGCCATTGGCAAAGACTTCCACGCGGCGCAGATCATAGCCGAACCCGCCTTCATAGAAATCAAGCCGCGCGACATCCGCCTCCGAGAGCCCGCGTAGCAAAAGACCCTCTGCAGACGCGCCCGATGCGGCCTCTATAAACGGAAAAACCTGCCCATCAGCCCAGCTGACCTTGTGGTCCGGCAATGTGGCCGCACACACCTGCGCGCCCCCATGGCCCAGCACGATATCGAGAAGCGGCCTGTCGCGCAGAGAGCCATACACAAAGAGCGCGGGCAATGCCTGTCAGCTCCAACGGCGCGCTGCGATTTCGGTGATGAGCCCGCAGGCCATACTGCCCACCGTAAGCGTCGCAATCAGCATTGGATCGACCAGATACGAGGCATATTCCGCCGCGTTCTTGAACATCCCGAAGATCGCTTCGACCGGCCCGTCAAACCGTTTGTCCAGCGATTGCTTGAGCATGAGATTGAAGCTCTGGGCAAAGAACCCCCAAAACACCAGCGCGAAAAGCCCGGTGAGCCCATTACTGATCGCCTCGCCCCAACCGCGCCCCGCACGGCTGCCCATGACGAACCATCCGCACAGGATTCCAAGCCCCAGATTGACGTAGTTGAACCATCCGAAAGATGTGTAATCCGGCATCAATGGCCGCACCATATCTGAGCCAAACCAGCCCAGCGCGCCAAGGCTTACCGCCCCCACGAGACGTCCCGCCGTCGGCATGTAGCGCGTTTTGATCATGGGCCCTCGTCTTTGCTGCGGCCTGCCCGGTTACTTTGCCGGGCGAGCGATTGTGATTTGTATCACATCGCAGTTTCCCCCCTCGAACGCGCCCGCGCAAGAGGTGAGGTAGAAATTCCACATCCGCCGAAACCGGTCATCAAAACCAAGAGCGGCCACATCGTCCCACTTGGCGTTGAATGTATCGTGCCAACGGCGCAGCGTCTGGCTGTAGCTTTTGCCGAACTCCAGCGACCGCTCAATGGTCAGCCCCGCCTTCTCCACCTCGCCATGTAGCGCGGATGGGCTTGGGAGCATTCCACCGGGGAAGATGTATTTCTGAATAAAATCAATGCCCTTGCGATAGGCCTCAAACCTGTGATCCTCAACGGTGATGATCTGAAGCGTGGCCTGCGCGCCAGGGCGCAGGCGTTCGCGGACCGTCTCAAAATACACGGGCCAGTATTGCTCGCCCACAGCCTCGAACATCTCGATCGATGCGATGCCGTCATATGTACCACGCTCGTCGCGGTAATCTTGCAACTTCAGCTCGACCATATCCGACAGCCCCGCGCGTTTCATCCGCTCTTGCGCATAGGCCAATTGTTCTCTGCTGATCGTGAGCCCGGTGACTTTCAGCCCCCGCTCCTTGGCCGCGTATTCCGCAAACCCACCCCAGCCACAGCCAATTTCAAGCACATGATCACCCGGCTTCACACCCATCTGATCCACCATAGAGGCGTATTTGGCGGTCTGCGCCTTCTCCAGATCTTCTTGGCCAGAGGCAAAGAGTGCCGAGGAATAGGTCATCGTCTTATCCAGCCAGAGGCCATAGAACTGATTGCCCAGATCATAGTGATAACTGATATTCTTCAGCGCTTGTGCGCGTGAATTGCGGCGCAACCAGTGGCGCAGCCGCTCATAGGCCCGCAAAAGACCCATGGCGGGAAATCCGTCATAGACCTCCCAATTGTCCGCGTGGGCGAAATCCATCAGCGCCATGAGGTCAGGCGTGCTCCACCAACCATCCAGATAGGCCTCTGAAAATCCCATATCCCCTTCGCGCACGAGCCGCGCAAAGCAATCGTCATTATGCACTTCGACAACGCCCACAGGCCCTGCCCCCGGACCTTTGGCCCGGAAAATGCGTCCATCAGGCATGACAAAATTCACCTGGCCGTTGCGCACCGAGGTTTTGAGTTTTGAGAATACCGCTGCGAAATAGCGCGGCAGGCCGGGCTGGCCATGCGTGTCAGTGAGGATCATCTAAGGGCATTTCCTGTCTTTTTTGCCAAGCTATTGTCACGGTTCAAAGGCGGCAAGAGGATAATGCGCGCCGCCGCTCGCCGTTTCAAAAGCTGCGGCTTTCATAAGCGGCCAGCGCGCGGTTTCTGCCCTCAGAAAGGGTCACAAGCGGCTCGGGGTATCGCGCATCGGGCTTCAGGTCCCAGCTGCGCGGAATGGCGTCGAAAAAGCTGAGCCCCGTGTCCGAGGGCTTTCGCGCCGTCTCGGCGATCCAGCGGGCGGGGTAGACACCTTTGGGGTCGAATTTTTCCAGCTGCGTCTCCGGGTTGAAGATGCGGAAATAGGGGGCAGCGTCCGGGCCAGAGCCTGCCGCCCATTGCCAGCCCATCGCGTTGCTCGCCGGGTCCCAATCGGTCAGGCACTCGTCAAACCATTCCATCCCGATGCGCCAATGGGTCATCAGGTGCTTGGTCAGATACGAGGCCACGATCATTCGGCCCCGGTTGTGCATCCGGCCCGTCACATACATCTCGCGCATGGCCGCATCTACGAATGGCACGCCCGTGCGCCCTTGTTTCCAACGTGTGACAGCCTCGCTCCCCGCGTCCTCGGACCACGGAAAGGCATCCCAATCCTCGCGCCAGTTACGATGGGTGATCTGCGGCGTGTGGTAAATGAGGTGATAGGCGAACTCGCGCCAGACAACCTCCTTGACCCAATGCTCCGCGCCGCCTGCCCCTTCCTCGCGCGCGCGCATCCCTGCGTGCCAGCATTGTGCGGGGCTGATCTCGCCCACGGCGAGGTTTTCCGACAGGTTCGAGGTGCCATCGTGGCCCGGCAGGTTGCGGTTGTCCTTGTAGGGATCAATCGGCCCGTCCAGAAACCACGCCAAGCGGTCCTGAGCGGCGGCCTCGCCCACGCATTGATGCGGGCGGCATATCTCTGCGCCCCGGTTCATCGCAGCCCCCATGCGCCAATCTTTGAGGGTATCCGAGGCGGGCCATGCGTCCGGTGCGGGCATCCGGAAGGGGGCCTTGAGGGGCTGGGGCACATCGCGGTCCTTCACGGCGCGCCACATCGGCGAATAGACGCGGTAGAAGCCGACAGTCTTGGTCTCCACAGTCCATGGTTCAAAGAGCAGATGGCCGCGGTGGCTTTCCGCATCGATGCCGTCGGCCTTGAGCCCCGCCTTCACCGCCTTGTCGCGTGCGATGGCGCCCGGATCATAGAGCCGTGACCAATATACTGCCTTTGCGCCCGTCTCTTTGATCAATGCCCGCAGAACTTCCAAAGGATCGCCCTGCCGCAGGATCAGGCGGCTGCCCATCGCCTCAAGCGTTGCGCTGAACTTCTCGGCCGCAAGGCCTAGCCGCCATTTGGGGGCAGCGCCCAGCCGCTCTACCTCGGCGTCATGGACGAAAACGGGGATCACCGGGCCGCCCGCGTCGATTGCGGCGGCCAAAGCGGGGTGATCGGTTAGCCGGAAGTCGCGGCGCAACCACAGGATCGTCGGGGGGGTATCGGTCATATTCGGGCCTTTTATCGTCTTTGGCCCTGACATAGCGCGCTCAGCGCGGCGTTAAAGACATATATCCAGCGCTGCGCGCAGCTGCTCCACCTCATCGCGGCTGGTATAATGCACAAAGCTGAGCCGAAGAACGCCCTTATCCGTATCTACGCCCATCGCGCCCAAGGGCCGCACCGCGTAGAAATCACCGCCCCCCGCCATGATGCCGTGCTCCGCCAATTCGCGCGCGACCGTCTCGCCCGGACGATTGAGCGCCACGGCCACGGTGGGCGCGCGGCCCGCCGCCTTCTCGGGACCGATCAGGCGGACGGAATTGCGCACAGCCAGATCATCAAGCAGAGGTTGCAAAAGCGCCTCTTCATGGGCGCGCATCAGGTCATGCACGCCGCCTGCCCGCGCAGCCGGATCGCCCTTGATCCCGTGATGTGCGGCAAGCGCGTCCATGTAATCCGCCATGCCCGCACAGGCTGCGACCTGCGCATGGTCGGGGCCTGCGGGGGTAAAGCGTTTGTCGAGACGATCGGCGTTGAAGAAATGCCCCTGATTGGGCAGTTGCATCCCCAAGGGGCGGCGGATCACCATGATCCCCTGATGCGGCCCATAGGTTTTGTAGGCCGAGAAGAGGTAGATATCCGCCCCCAGCAGGTCCACATTCACAAACCCATGCGGCGCGTAGCTCACCCCATCCACACAGACAAAAGCTCCGGCTGCATGGGCCAGCGCGGTAATCTCGGCCACCGGGTTGACCGCTCCCACCACGTTGGAGCAATGCGGGAAACACACAAGGCGCACTTTTTCGTCCAGAAGATCGACGAGATCTTCGGGGTTCAGAAGGCCCGTCTCCGGGTCGATCTGCCACTCGCGCACCTCAAAACCCTCATCGGCGAGGCGGCGCCACGGGCCCGT
The DNA here is from genome assembly GCA_049276875.1 of Roseovarius sp. Taxonomy (GTDB): domain Bacteria; phylum Pseudomonadota; class Alphaproteobacteria; order Rhodobacterales; family Rhodobacteraceae; genus Roseovarius. The sequence continues at coordinate 14,009 of JBASXE010000381.1, forward strand.
ATTGGCCTCGTGATCCTGATTGGTGACGATGATGGCGTCGCCCGGCGACATGAACTGCGCAAAGGCGCGGGCGAGAACATAGGTATTTTGCGTCGTGGAGGGGCCAAAGCTCAGCTCATCCGTCTCCACGCCCATCATCGCGGCAAGGCGGGTCTGGGCCTCGTCCATCTCCTCACCGCCCAAACGGCTGGCGGCGTAAGGCGCGTAGGGCTGCACCTTGCGCTGGCGGTGGAACCGCTCCAACCGTTCGATCACCGGGCGGCACATATAGCTGCCCCCTGCGTTTTCAAAGAAGGCTTGGCCCTGGAGGCTCGGCTCTTCAAAAGCAGGAAACTGGGCGCGGACAAAATCAATATCTAAGGTCATGTCATCCACAAGAGCCGCCTTTCGCAAAATGGTCAAGCGCGGGCGCGCGACGCGCTCGGAACAACCCTGCGAAAGCAGCCGAATCCGCTTGGGGCAGCGCCCTGCAAAT
>JBASXE010000382.1:0-2299 GCA_049276875.1 Roseovarius sp.
TGACCTGGGATTGACTCGCGGCGATTACAGCGTCGCGTTAAACAATGCCGAGTTATCGCTGATGTCAGTGCTGACATTTCAGGGCAGCGGTCTTGTCGAGATGCGGAATGGCGTGTTCCGCATGGAGATCGACATGGGCGTTGATCTGTTCGGTATCGCCACCATCGCCGCCTCCGGATTTTTCAGTTCGGAGGGCGAGTTTGCCCTGTCGATCAATGGCGAGATTCTGCTCGGAAGCCAAAGCTTTGGCATCTGGGGCAGTCTTGGCATGAGTATCAGTAATCTGGACAGCAACGGGAATCAGCCGTTTGGGGATGGCAATAAAGTTTTGAGCCTGAGTGGCCATATTGCGGCCGGAGCCAGGCTGTTCGGTATCAGCCTGGGCTCTTTTGGGCTCGGACTGGACTACAACTCGGCCAGCGGCAACATTTCGGCCACGGTTGAAGTCGATCTGCTCGTTGCTACAGCCACCGCGACATTTAATGTGGGTTACATCAAACCGCCACCGCCGATTTATCTGGCTGGTAACATTGATGACGCCGCAGGAACGTCATTTCATGGTGGTGTACTGGTGCTGAATGCCGGCGACAGAGCTACCTATCGCGGGGTTGAGACCGGTTCGAAGGATGAATTCTATGAGATCACCCACAAAGGATTTGATCAGGATTCGGGCCTGGAAATTCTCGAAGTCAAGGCAATGGGACGCAAGCAGTACTTCATTGGTGCCACCAAAATTGTGGCCGACATGGGGGACGGATTTGATTATGTAACTGTTGGTTCCGGCGTTTTGGTTCCCGTAGAGATTCGCGGGGCGGTTGACGAGAACGACACGACCGGAAATCAGCTGTCGTATCTTGGCCAATCGACAGCCAGAATTACTGGTGGAGCCGGTCAGGATACAATCACGACTGGTTCAGGTAATGACTGGATTGACGCAGGTTTAGGCGATGACACGATCGATGCGGGATCGGGACGTGACACGATCATTTTTGTCGACAACTTCGGCAACGATACTTTGACGACCGCTGGCACTAATGATATCTGGGATCTGTCGGCTTCCACCAATGGCCTGACGGGCTCGATCAACAGCGTCAGCGGCGGCCAGTTGACTGGCTCGGGAGCATCACTGAACCTGATCAGCGGCCTTGCCGATACTTATTACACCGGCAGTGGCGATGACAACTGGCGAATTGATGGCCTTGCTGGTCAGACCGTATCGGTGACTGATGCTGGTGGCAAAGACTCGTTCGAGTTTGTGATTGGCAATGGGTCGAACACGCATGTGACGGTTTCCAATACCAATTCAGGTGCCAACAACGACACCGTGGGATTTGATCTGGACAGCGCTGGTCGCGCGGTGGAATTGAATGACAATAAGATCGTCGTGGGCACTAACGATCTGACCTTCGACAACGGCGTCGCTGCGCGGACGATTCGTGACTCGTCGACAGCCACGACGCTACTGAAGAATACGGTCGGCAACGGTTCAATTCCGATGCAAGGTGAGACGCTGTTTGTCAACAGTGCCGGCGCTATTGATCTTCAGGGAATTGTGAACGTCGCGGGCCTGTCACTCACGGCTGTGAATGACGTTTCTCTGAACAACAATGTCAATATTCCGGTAGGTGGTGCTACCACGACAGTCGCCAGTCGTGAGCTGGCTTTGATTAGTAAGACCGGGATCGTCGACAACAAATTGACGCGATTTGTAGCTCCCGACAGTTATCTGCAGATCGCCGGCAATCTGCTGACCGGTCCGATTGAGTCAGAAGTGGCTTCTATCACGGTGGAAACACGCAATTCGGGCAGCGGCGCGGACATTGTGATTCACGAAGCCGATTCACTGTCTGTGAAGTCGCGTGATCTGATTTCCGGTGACGTGGTGACCAGCAGCGGTATTGTCAGCCGGTATGGAAACATCGATGTCACTCTGAATGCGGCAAGTGCGACGCTGGCCACCGAATTGGGAGCCGTGATTCGTACAGCGGGTCTGGAGACCGATATCACACTGACCGCCAATGAAATCGATTTTGAAGGTGGACGCAACACGATTATGGGATCGGGACTGCTTACAGTGCAGGCCACCACAACCGACTGGATTTATCGTCTGGGGTCCGCCGCTGATACTATCGCCGGAGCGGATCAGGACCTGGCCGGAACCATGACGCTGGGCCGTCGTGAACTGGAAGCGTTGAAGGACGGGTTCTCGCTGATCACGATTGGTCGCGAAGATGCCGGCAATGAGATGTTTCTGGGAGACGCCATGCCTAACCCGGAAGCGAAGGGTTCAGGTTTCGTC
>JBASXE010000383.1:0-13045 GCA_049276875.1 Roseovarius sp.
ATCTACAACATCCCCGGCCGCTCGGTTGTAGATATGACACCAGAGACCATGGGCACTCTGGCCAAGCTGCCCCGTATCATAGGGGTGAAGGACGCAACCGGCGATCTCGCCCGCGTCTGCCAGCAACGCATCACCTGTGGCCCCGACTTCATTCAGGTCTCCGGTGAAGACGCAACCGCTCACGGCTTCAACGCACAAGGCGGCACCGGCTGCATCTCCGTGACAGCCAATGTCGCGCCCAAACTCTGCGCAGAGCTACAAGAGGCCTGCCTTGCCGGGCGCTATGACACCGCGCTTGACCTTCAGGACCGGCTGATGCCACTGCACCAAGCCATCTTCACAGAACCGGGGCTTGTCGGCGTGAAATACGCAATGTCGAAGCTTGGCCTTTGCTCAGAAGAAGTGCGTTCGCCGCTTACAGGGCTTGCAGATGAGACCAAAATCTTGGTCGAGGACGGGCTACGCCACGCAGGGTTATTGAACTGAGTTAAGCGTTTAGCGCCGTTCGCAACCAATCGCAGCGCTCTCTCCTGAGATAGGGTCGAAATTGAGTATTTCTTCTAAGAAGAAGCGCAAGATTTTGTTAACCTTAATCGGGTTTTCTAGCGAGGCGGAACAGGCTGGAGAGCTGATGGCCGTGTGAGGAGAAGGCGCATCCTGCTTGCCGGCGTGAGGGTCAGTGGCCCAGTCCGGAGGCGGGATGCCACCTTGGCTTTCTTCTCAGGTCAAATACTCAAAATCTGAAGCGCACCAAAGCAAGGAGCCTCTCAATCGACGCGGCGCACCATCAGCTGGTTGCCCTCGCGCCGGGTCTCCAGCACTTTCAGCGCCTTGATAAGATCGCTCAGCTTCTTGTGGCCATAGCTGCGCGTGTCAAAATCGGGCGTAGCGGTGGTGATCTGCTGACCAAGCTGACCAAGCGAATACCAATCGCTGTCCTGATCAAGGCTGTCCATCGCCTTGAACAGCAGGTCGCGCGCCTCGTTGAGGTTCTTGCCTGTGGCCTGAGGTGCGGCCCCTTCTGGCGCGCCGCCAAGATTTTCGAGATAGATGAACCGTTTGCAAGCTTTGCGGAACGCATCGGGCGTTTTGCGCGCACCGATGCCAAACACGTCCAGCCCCTGTTCGCGGATGCGGCTGGCCAGCCGTGTGAAATCGCTGTCCGAGGACACGAGGACGAACCCGTCAAACCGGTTTGAGTGCATCAGATCCATCGCGTCGATCACCAGCGCGATGTCGCTGGCGTTTTTGCCTACCGTGTTGGCGGGTTGGTGGTGCGGGACGAGGCCAAACTCGGCCTGTACCTTGCTCCACCCGTTCATCTGCTGCGAGGAGAAGTCGCCATAGCAGCGGCGCACGGAAGCCTCGCCCATACCTGCGATCTCATCAAAGATCGCCTGGGTCCATTTGGGCGAGGTGTTATCGGCATCGATGAGAACGGCGAGCAGCGGTGTTTGGTTGGGCATAATGAGCTCCTTTGGCTCTGTCTTGCCTGAAAACCGCGCCCGGCGAAAGCAGATCGCCCGGCTGCCGGTTCAGCCTTTCGGCAGCGCGTCGAAATCCGCGGCGCTGTGACGTTCGGGCAGTTGCATGTCCGGCTCACCCCAACTGCGATTGACCTTGCGGCCACGCTGAACGGCGGGGCGGGCGTCAATCAGCTTGGCCCAGCGCATGACATGGCTGTAGCTTTCGACGTCGAGGAAGGTCGCGGCATCGTAGAGCCGTCCGAGCACCAGCTGCCCATACCATGGCCAGATCGCCATATCGGCAATCGTATAGTCCTCGCCCGCGATATAGGTCCGCGTGGCCAGTTCCCGGTCCAGCACGTCGAGTTGTCTTTTGGTCTCCATCGCGAAACGGTCAATCGGGTATTGGAATTTTTCGGGCGCATAGGCGTAGAAATGGCCAAAACCGCCGCCCAGATAGGGCGCGCTGCCCATTTGCCAGAAGAGCCAGTTGAGCACCTCCGCGCGCGCGGCACCTTCTTTGGGCAGGAACATGTCGAACTTCTCGGCCAGATGCATGAGGATCGACGCGGTCTCGAACACGCGAACGGGTTCTTGGCCCGAACAATCCAGTAGCGCGGGGATTTTGGAGTTCGGATTGATCTCGACAAAGCCGCTGCCAAACTGATCCCCTTCACCAATGTCGATGAGGTAGGCATCATACTCAGCGGCCTTACCGGCCTCCAGAAGCTCCTCGAACATCACCGTGACCTTCACCCCGTTGGGCGTGGCAAGCGAGTAGAGCTGAAAAGGGTGATCGCCTGCGGGCAAAGCCTTGTCGTGGGTGGCTCCTGCGATGGGGCGGTTGGTGGAGGCAAACTTGCCGCCGTTCTTCGCGTCCCATGTCCAGACGTCCGGCGGGGTGTATGTATCGGTCATTACTGTCTCCTTTTTGCGTTGCGGCAAAGGTAATCACCACGCAGAGACGTGCAATGTGCAGCGCCGCATAAGCGATGTGCGCGAAGGGTGGAAGGCCAATGCAGGCCGTCCACCCTTAAAAATCAGAAAACGACGACGCTGCGGATGCTTTCGCCGGAATGCATCAGATCAAAGCCTTTGTTGATGTCCTCAAGCTTGAGCGTATGGGTGATCATCGGATCGATCTCGATCTTGCCGTCCATGTACCAATCCACGATCTTGGGCACATCCGTGCGCCCCGAGGCACCGCCAAACGCTGTCCCGCGCCAGACACGGCCAGTGACAAGCTGGAACGGCCGCGTCGAGATTTCCTGCCCCGCGCCCGCCACGCCGATGATGATACTCTCGCCCCAGCCCTTGTGGGCCGCTTCGAGCGCTTGACGCATCACCGTGACATTGCCGGTGGCATCGAACGTGTAGTCGCCACCCCCACCAGTCAGCTCAACCAAATGGGCCACGATATCGCCATCAACCTTTTTGGGGTTTACGAAATGGGTCATGCCGAAATGCTTGGCCATGACCGCCTTGTCATCGTTGATATCGACACCCACGATCTGATCAGCACCCGCAAGGCGCAGGCCCTGGATCACGTTGAGACCAATTCCACCAAGACCAAAGACAATCGCGGTCGAACCGATCTCGACCTTTGCGGTGTTGATCACAGCGCCGATGCCGGTCGTGACGCCGCAGCCGATGTAGCAAATTTTATCGAACGGTGCGTCCTTACGGACTTTGGCCAGCGCGATCTCGGGCAGGACTGTGTGATTTGCGAAGGTCGAGCAGCCCATGTAATGGAGAATCGGCGTGCCATCGAGCATGGAGAAACGGCTGGTCCCGTCGGGCATCACGCCTTTGCCTTGGGTCTCGCGAATGGACTGGCAAAGGTTCGTCTTGGGATTGAGGCAATAATTGCACTCGCGGCATTCGGGCGTGTAGAGCGGGATCACGTGATCACCCACCTCAAGCGAGGTCACACCGGGGCCGATCTCAACCACCACGCCTGCGCCCTCATGGCCCAGAATTGCCGGGAACGCCCCCTCCGGGTCCGCACCCGATAGGGTGAAATCATCGGTGTGGCACAGGCCCGTCGCCTTGATCTCCACCAGAACCTCGCCCGCTTTGGGGCCGTCAAGATTCACCTCCATGATCTCCATCGGTTTGCCGGCTTCCAGTGCCACAGCAGCTCTCGTGCGCATCGCGTGTCCTCTCAGGTTGTTTGAGATGACTTTGGGCGAAGTTTCGCGCGGTTTCAATAACGCTTGAGGCAAGAGGTTGAATTGCGTTACCTGCTGGATCACCTCAAGACCTTGCTCAGGAGGCCGGATATGAGCCGTTTGATCGCCCTTCCCGCCATCACATTGCTGCTGATGGCATGCCAAGCTGAAGAAACCGCAAGCGAAGATACATGTGGCGCGCAGGGTTACGCCGCCCTTGTCGTCACCGCCGCAAGCGACCATGATTTTACCAACCCCAATCGCCCGCATCGCGTCATCCCCCCCAATTCTGCCGTGACGATGGATTACCGCCCAGACCGTCTGAACGTCGATCTGGACGAGGCGGGACAGATCACGCGGTTCTGGTGCGGCTGATTTCAGAGTGACCAACAGGCAAGCGCCCGACAGGAAACCTCTTGATCCCGGCGTTGAATGCCGCAAGTCTGTGGCATGAGTTTTCAACCCGTGAGCCAGATCAGCAGCCCCGAGACGGTTGCCTTTCATCGCACAGAGCTGGCCGTGATCCTGTCACTTTATGGACGGATGGTGGCAGAGGGTGAATGGCGGGACTACGGCATCTCGTCGTTGCGGGATCTGGCCGTTTTCTCGATTTTCCGGCGCACCGCCGAGAACCCGCTTTACCGCATAGAGAAACGCCCCAAGCTGCGTGCCAAGCAAAGCCAATATGCAGTGATCGGGATGGACGGCCAAATCCTCAAGCGCGGCAATGATCTCAAACAAGTGCTGAGAGTTTTGGAGCGTAAGCTGATCCGGGCGGTGGATTAGAGCGCCCTGCCCTCCTCGGGCTTGGGTGCATGCGCAAACGCCACCGCCTCAAGACAAGACCTGTCTCCCTCCGAGTGTGGCCGTCACACAACCCACACACCAGCCCACAAGGGTCATGAGCGCATTTCAAGCAGCCTTTCACCTCAGGGATTTTACCATGACCGGCCGTGGCGCTGCCTCAGTGACCCGTGCGCAGCACATAGGTGCCCAGAGCGAACGCATAGAGCTACGGGGGCTGGACCATGCCGCGCCCTGCGCAGCCTTTCGCGCCTTTGCGGTGCGCGTCCAAACCAACAAGCTGAAGATTGATCCTCACGCTGTTACGCTTCGGATCATGCCACACGCGCTTGGCAGAGATGCAGAACGGCGGGAATGCGCATGCCCTGCGGAGTTTCAAAAAGCGCGAAAGCCTCCGCGATATCCGCTTCAATTTCCGCCATTGCAAGAGTGTCTGCCTCCACCGCGGCGATCCGGCTGGCGGCGGGGCCAATCCGCGTGGCCAGAGAGGCCACTTGCGCCGGATCGCCGGGCGGCGTCAGCATGACCGAACTGGGCGTAATGCACACATCGCTCAGCCCTGCCTCCTTCAACAGGCCCTGTGTATAGACCTCATCCGCAAAGGCCATCGGGCCGGGGGCATGTGGCGCGGGCGGCTCTGACGGGCCGAGATGGCGCGCCGCGATTTGCGCCGGAAGGCGGAACCACGGGTTGAGATCCACCCCCGCCCAGCAGACAAATGTAACCTGCCCACCGGGGCGCAAGGCGCGGGCCATATTGGGAAAGGCCGCCACGGGATCGTCAAAGAACATCACCCCGAACCGCGAAATCAGCGCATCGTATTCAGGCGCAAATACATGGGTCTGAGCATCAACGCAGATAAACCCGGTGCTGGGTTGGTCTGCAGCGTGGCGCTCGGCCTCCTCCAGCAAAGTCGCAGAGATATCCGCACCGGTCACGCGGGCACCTGGCCCCACGATGGCGGCGGCGGCACGGCTGCTGGCCCCCGCGCCGCATCCGATATCCAGAACCGATTGCCCGGGGCGCAGGGCAGCACCCGCCATCAGCAAGTCCAGAGCGGGGGCGAGCGTGGTGTCCATCACACCCTGAAACTGCACCCATTTGCGCCCGCCCTCAGTGCTCCAGAACTCGGCCTGCGCTTGGTTAGGGTCGCTCATCGCTCTGCTGCCATGACGCACAAAAGCTCGAACATGATCGACGCACCCAGAAAGGCGGTACCACCGGAGGGATCAAAGGGCGGTGCGACCTCGACGAGATCTGCGCCAACGATCTGCAACCCGGTCAACCCGCGCACCACCTCCAGCGCCTGAAAGCTGTTTGGTCCACCCACCTCGGGCGTGCCCGTGCCCGGCGCGAAGGTGGGATCGACAAAATCAATGTCATAGCTCACATAGGTCGCCGCCTGCCCCACGATTGCGCGCGCCTCTGCCATCACATCGACTGCACCGCGCGCGTGAAACTCCTCTATATGGATCAGGCGGATGCCATGGGCTGCGGCGAAATCAATATCCTCATCGCCGTAAGTCGTCCCCCGGATGCCGATCTGCACGATGCGTTTGGGATCCAGAAGCCCCTCCTCCACCGCGCGCCGAAACGGGGTGCCGTGGGTGTATTTCGTCCCACCAAAATAGCTGTCGTTCAGATCCGTGTGGCTATCGAAATGCACCATTCCCACCGGGCCATCCGCTGCTACGGCGCGCAGAATGGGAAGCGAGCTGAGATGATCCCCGCCAGCGGTCAAAGGCACGATCCCAGCGGCGGTGACGGTCTTGTAGAACGCCGTAATGCGGTCCATCGAATCGTGAATATCGGCGGGGTTTGGCCCCACATCGCCCAGATCGGCACAGGCGCGGGCCTCGAACGGGCGCATGGCCGACACGCCGTGCTGCGCGCGGATCATGGTGGAGGCGTCGCGGATCTGGCGCGGCCCGTGCCGCGCGCCCGGGCGGTTGGTGGTCCCGCTATCCCACGGCACGCCGATCAAACCGATCTGCACCTCGCCAAGACGCGCGTGATCCAAAGGGACATAAGGCAAGCGCATAAAGGTCGGAACACCCGCAAAGCGCGGCAGCTCTGACCCCGAGGGCGGATGGAAAAACGGATCACTCATGGGACAGGCTCCAATCGTTTGCGGGAAGTGATCGCGCCGAATTCGCGCGCGCCGATGCGGGCCGTGGCATCGGCCAGTGGTTCAGTCGCGACGCGCATGTGGTGAGCGTTGGCGTGGATCAATGTCTCTGGGTCAAGCATCATGCCGACATGTCCCGCCCAGAAGATCAGATCACCACGCTTGAGCGGCGCATTCTCGGGCAGTTCCAAACCAAGCTGCGCCTCTTGAAGATCGCTATCGCGCGGGCAAGTGCGACCCGCCGCCCAAAGCGCCATCTGGATCAGGCCCGAGCAATCAACACCCGTGCCGATGTTCCCGCCCCAGAGATAGGGCGTGCCGAGAAAGAGCATGGCTGTGGCGGCAATGTCAGGGAGAACGTGCTCTGCGGGGATGAGGTGCTGCGCTGCGATGTAACCCTGCGGCGTGTGATGAAACCCCTCGGCCTCAGCGGTGACGGTCACACCGCTCAGAAAGCTGAGCAGCCCCAGCTCCAGCGATTTGAGATCGGGGGCGGAATAGAGATGCGCGCTACGCTGGCCGATCCGGTGGGTAGGGCGCGGCAAATCGCCAAGCGCCGCCTCCGGCAGATAGCCGACATAGCCATCCGCCATATCGATGCCAAAGGCCCAGCCCTCATGCCGCTCCAGCACCCGAAACCCTTGGCCAAGAAGCATCTGCTTGTCGCGCGCGCCGCCCGGAGCGCGGCAGAGGTCCACATGGGGCAAGGCGATGCGCGCTCCGGTGCCGTCGGTATAGGTAAGCGCATCCACGCGTCCCCGCAGGCCGCTCTCGGCCACGCGGGCATTGGCCGCAAGAAAGCGGCGGTCGGTCACAATCCCAGAGCCTTGGGCAACGCCTCCAGCAGCGCGCGGGCGGCCATACCGACCCCTCCCTTGGGGCGTGCAGGCGCGGCCGTGGGGTTCCAGCCATAGACGTCGAAATGGGCATAGCGCGTTCCAGCCGTGAAGCGGCGCAGGAAAAGGGCAGCGGTGATGCACCCGGCAAACCCGCCCTTGGGTGCGTTGTCCAGATCTGCGATGCCCGGCTCGATCATCGCCTCATAAGGCGCATGAAAGGGAAGACGCCAAACCGGATCAGCCACGCGCAATGCGGCCTCCTCCACCGCCGTCACCAGCGCGCTGTCATCCGCGAAATAGGGTGCGAGATCCGGCCCGACCGCCACACGCGCAGCCCCGGTCAGCGTAGCCATGGAGATCATCAGATCAGGCGATTCCTCCGCCCCGAAACTCAGCGCGTCGGCCAAAACCAGTCTGCCCTCCGCATCGGTGTTATTGACCTCGACCGTAAGACCGTTTCGGGCGGTGAGGATATCGCTCGGCCGCATCGCGCCCGCGCTCACCGCATTCTCCACCGCCGGGATGAGCACGCGCAACTGCACCGGGAGGTTGAGCGTCATGATCATATGCGCAAGGCCCAGCACTGTGGCCGCACCCCCCATATCCTTCTTCATCAAGCCCATTGACGACTCCGGCTTGAGATTGAGCCCGCCTGTATCAAAACACACGCCCTTGCCCACGAGGGTCAGCTTGGGACCCGCCTTGCCCCAGCGCATGTCGATGAGGCGAGGCGCCTCTGCCGCCGCGCGGCCCACGGCATGGATCATCGGGAAGTTGTTTTCCAAGAGTGCAGGCCCCGTGGTCACGGCAATCTGCGCCGCGTGGGTTTCCGCAATGCCACGACAGGCGGCCTCGAGAGCGTCCGGCCCCATATCCGAGGCGGGCGTGTTGATCAGATCGCGGGTCAGCGACTCGGCGGCGGCGATCACCTCAAGCCGCGCGGCATCCACGCCCTCGGGCGCGATCAACCGCGCAGTCCCACCCGATTGCGCGCGGTAGCGGTCAAAAGCGTAGCCCGACAGCAGCCAGCCGAGCGCCTCTTCCTCCGCGCAGTCCTCGGGCAGCCCGACAAGCCTGTAGACACTTTCTGGCAGCTGAGCCGCCGCCGCCGCCAGATGAAACCGACCACGCGCACGGGTCTCCTCGGTCCCATAGCCCGCGAGCGCCATGGCAATCACGCCTTCCGCGCCCGGCACCAGACAAATGCTGCCCAACGCGCCGGTAAAGCCCGTCTTGCGCACCCAAACCTGTACATTGTTCTCCTGCCCGGCAAGCCAATCATTGAGATCGCCAGAGGGGATCACATGGCAGGGAATGGCAGCGGAATCAGCGGAGGCGAAGGTCAGGCTCATGGCAGGCAGTCCTTTTTGGGGAAGCGGCGCGAGGACGCCGACAGTTAGCGCTCAGCCTATCCGCCCTGCCCGCACCTGCAAGCCTTCAAATGGACATATCCTGCAAATCCCAAATCTCGCTGAGGCTCCGCTCACCAATGCGCAGGAGCCTTGCAAGCGTCGCCGCAAGGGCAACGGGATCCCCGCGATCCACGCAGGCCACGACATTGGATGCAGCCCGCGCGAGGGTCCCCATGCCGATCTGCTCGGAAATCGCGACAAGGCTGCGCGCTGATTTCCGCAAATCCGCCTCACGCCCTTCGCGGTAGCATCGCTCGGTATGCGACAGGCGCACGGCCAGTTCCTCCAACGCGCGACAAACTACATCTTCGGCTCCCGCCTCACCCAGCTGAACGTAAAGCTCTTCAAGACGGTCCGGGTCCAGCCGCACAGTTTCATCCTGCTTCAGCATCGTTACTTGTTCCAAAACTCTCACCCCAAATTCAATCCGATAGCACGGGCCAAGCCCCCAGCTCGGCACCACTCACCGCAGGCACCATGCCTGCAAAGCCCTTCCCAAAAGGTTTCCGTCCGCGCCATTTCTCTCTCGAATTCTCCGATAATCCAGTCTATTCACCTGTTCCAAGAGCAGAAAAGCACAAGAGGGAAGCCATGCAGCATATCTCCCCGTTGCCAGCGTATCTGGCCCAACGCTACCACGGCTGGAAAGCGACAAGCTATTCCGAGAACAAAAGCTGGTATCGCCATCTCGCCAATGAAGGTCAGCATCCACGCGCGATGATGATCTCATGCTGCGACAGCCGGGTGCATGTAACGTCGATCTTCGGCGCTGATCAGGGCGAGTTCTTTATCCACCGCAACATCGCCAATCTGGTCCCTGCATTCGACGCAAGCGGCGGCCAGCATGGCACGTCAGCAGCCGTGGAATATGCTGTGCGCCAGCTCCATGTCGCCCATGTGATCGTGATGGGTCACTCCAATTGCGGTGGCGTAAACGGCTGTGCCGCGATGTGCTCGGGTCATGCGCCCGAGCTTGAGGATGAAGGAAGTTTCGTGGGTCGTTGGATGGACATTCTGCGCCCAGGCGTCGCGCGCGTGGCCCATATCGAGGACCCCGCCAAACGGATGCGCGCATTGGAGCATGAGTCAGTGCTGATCTCGCTCGACAACCTCATGACATTCCCCTTCATCGCAGAATTGGTCGAGGCAGGCGACTTGACACTGCACGGCCTCTGGCTCGATATTTCCGAAGGCGTGGTGGAGCATTACCTCCCCGCGCAAGGCATTTTCGCACCGCTCTGATAAAGGGCCCTCGGGCAATATCTCGAAGTGTTTTTGGTGACCCCGGCAGGATTCGAACCTGCAACCTGCCCCTTAGGAGGGGGCTGCTCTATCCAGTTGAGCCACGGGGCCGCCTTCCCTTGAATAGCGCGATGATTGCCGCTTGTCATGGGGCCAATCTTAGCGATTGGGCTTGCGAGGGTGGGAATGTTGGCGATAACATTCGCGGCAACCAACCGAAGGACACGCGACTTTGACCCAATCCGGCACACGCCCGCTGACACTCCGCGACGTATCCGAAGCCTCGGGCGTGTCCGAGATGACCGTCAGTCGCGTCTTACGCAACCGTGGTGATGTGTCTGACGCCACACGGGCGCGGGTTTTGGCAAGTGCCAAGGAGCTTGGTTATGTGCCCAACAAGATCGCGGGCGCGCTGGCGTCGAGCCGGGTGAACCTTGTGGCCGTGGTGATCCCATCGATGTCCAATTTGGTGTTTCCAGAGGTGATGACGGGGATCAGCCAAGTCCTGGAAGAAACGGAGCTTCAACCGGTCGTGGGCCTCACGGATTACACCCGTGATAAGGAGGAAAAGGTCCTTTACGAGATGCTGAGCTGGCGCCCATCGGGAGTGATCATTGCAGGGCTGGAGCATTCGGAGGCAAGCCGCGCAATGCTGCGCGCGTCGGGTATTCCCGTGGTGGAGATCATGGATGTTGACGGCACGCCGGTCGATTCCGTCGTGGGAATTTCGCATCGTCGCGCAGGCGAACAGATGGCGTCCGCGATCCTCAAAGCCGGGTATCAGCGCATCGGGTTTATGGGAACATCGATGCCTCGCGATCACCGTGCGCGCAAGCGTTTCGAAGGGTTCACAGGCGCTCTGGCCAAAGCTGGCGTCGAGATAACGGAGAGTGCTTTTTACGAGGGGCGCTCGGCCTTTGTGAAGGGGCGCGAGATGACAAAAGAAATCCTTGAGCGTGATCCGGATCTTGATTTTCTATACTATTCCAACGACATGATCGGCGCGGGCGGTCTACTTTGGCTTTGGGAGCACGGTTATGACATTCCCGGCCAAATCGGGCTTGCGGGATTTAACGGGCTGAATCTTTTGAAAGGGCTGCCGAAGGAGCTGGCGTCGATGGATGCCTGTCGTCAAGAGATTGGCAGGCGGGCGGCAGAGATCATCGTGAACCGCTTGAAGGATGGTGCAGATCAAGCCCCTGTGCGCATCGCGCTTGAGCCGACGATCAGCTACGGAGATACGTTGCGCAGGCCCTAAGGCAAAACAAAACCGAACTGCTGAACAAAAAACCCCCGTGCAGAGTGCTGCGCGGGGGTTTTTCTTTTGGCTCGGCCCTCAAAAGGGGATCAGCTGTTTTTCTTGCCTTTGATCGGAGCCCAGAGACGCTTGTTCGTGAGGTAGAGCAGCACCGATAGGATGGTCAGGAAGATCACACCGGTAAAGCCCGCGTTCTTGCGCTGCATCATCTTAGGCTCGGCCGTCCACATCAGGAAGGCCGACACGTCTTCTGCCACGCTTTCCAGATCGTTGGGCGCGCCATCATCGTAATCGACGTCCTCGCCCCAAAGCGGTTGGGCCATGGCAATCCAGCTGCCTTTTACGGTCTTGTGTCCGTTCTCGTCCTTGCAGCTCTCAGGATATCCACCATTGGCGAAAGTCTTGTTGTAGCTACCCGGAAAATCCTCTGGCGCGCAGGCCGGTGGGTCCTCGTAATGAACCAGCAAAGAGTAGACATATTCCGCCCCGCCGATACCGTTGACGAGCTGGTTGATCCCCAAACCGTACGGGCCGCTGAAACCCGCACGTTTTTTCGCCATCAGCGAGAGGTCCGGCGCGTTCTCCAGCATCGACTCCGGGAAGTGATCTGTGGGACGCGCGGCACGGAAATCGTCGATCTCTGGGTCGAAAACCTCGTAAAGTTCCGCGTAGGCCCGCATCTGATCCTCGGGAAGCTCTGGACCGCCCGCGTCGCTCAATGTGCGGATCGGAACGTGCTTGAGGCCATGGCAGGAGGCGCAAACCTCGGTATAGACCTTCAGGCCGCGTTGGAGCTGGATCGGGTCATATTTGCCGAAAGGACCGTCGAACGAGAAGTCGACATTCTCGACATTATATGCCGCGCCAGCAGCCAGCACCGGCCCGGCCGAAAGGGCCAGGGCGGTGACAGCGGCAGTGCCTAGTTTCTTAAACATGTGATTTGGTCCTCTCATTCTGCCGGTGCGGCAGCGGATTGCGCGCCACCAGTTTTGGCAGGGTAATGGGACACGAAGTCCTCTTCGATCGTCTCCGGTTGCGCCAGTGGTTTCTCGATCACGCCCAAGAGGGGCAGGATGACGAGGAAGTAGGCAAACCAGTAGGTCGAGGCGATCAACGAAACGGTGTTGTATGGCTCTTCCGCGGGCATTGCACCCACCCACATCAACACAAAGAAGTTCACCACAAAGATCCAGAACCACCACTTGAACATCGGACGGTAACGACCGGAGCGCACCGAAGATGTGTCCAGCCACGGAGCCAGTGCCATCACGGCGATCGAGCCAAACATCGCCAGAACCCCGAAGAACTTCGCATCGATGAGACCACCGGTGATGAAGCCCACGAATTGCACGGCCCACACTTCGTCAGTGAAGGCCCGCAGGATCGCGTAGAAGGGCAGGAAGTACCATTCGGGCACGATGTGTGCAGGTGTCGCCAGCGCGTTCGCCTCAATGTAGTTATCGGGGTGGCCCAGGAAGTTGGGCATGAAGCCGACCACGGCGAAGAACACCGCGAGAATGACCGCAAGCCCAAAGAGATCCTTGATCACGAAATAGGGCCAGAAGGGAACAGTGTCCTTTTCCGCTTCGGCTTTCGAGGTGCGGCGCACTTCGACACCTGTGGGGTTGTTGTTCCCAGTGGTGTGGAAGGCCCAGATATGCACAGCGACCAGCGCGGCGATTACGAAAGGCAGCAGATAGTGCAGGCTGAAGAAGCGGTTCAGCG
>JBASXE010000384.1:0-18151 GCA_049276875.1 Roseovarius sp.
GCCGCGTTTGGAGAAGAGATAGTGGTTCGAGTGGTCTACCATGTGGTCTACCCGTTTGTTGAGCAAGAATAAATATCCTTGCCAATCAAGACGTTAGACCGTGAACCTTGGACCTTTATGGAGCGGGCGGCGGGAATCGAACCCGCATCATCAGCTTGGAAGGCTGAGGTCTTACCATTACACAACGCCCGCTGCGCAGCATCCAAGTATGTCATCGCCCGGGGCACGTCAAGACCGCCCTCAATACCGCGCGCGCAGCTTCTCGGGCTGTGTGCCACAAAGATAGCGCAGCAAAAGCATGAGGTTACGCCCCCCTCGCCGCATCCAGCCGTCCCGCGCGTAACGTGTTGCACTGGTGCGCACCCTGAGAGGCATCTCCTCCATCCTGCGACCCAGTGCGCGCGCCATGGCCACATCCTCCATCAGCGGAATATCAAGGTAGCCGCCCACCGCGTCATACTCACTGCGCGAAATCAAAAGCCCCTGATCGCCATAAGGCAGTCCGAATACCCGGCTGCGCAAGTTGGCCCATCCCGCGACCAGCGTGGGCGCCAGCCCCTCCGCATCAAACCCCAGGCGAAAATATCCGGGCCGCCCGCGCGACATCTGACGCTCCACGACGCCGCTCCACCTCTCGGGCAAGACCGTATCGGCGTGCAGCACGAGGAGCCAAGCGCCGCCCGACGCCACCACCCCCCGGCGCAATTGCCCGCCCCGCGAGGGCGCGCCGGAAACCCAAACAGCCCCCACCTCATCGGCCATGGCGCGGGTCGCATCCCCCGATCCCCCATCCGAGATAATCAGTTCACGCACCAATCCGGCCTCAAGCCCCTCCATCAACCCGCCAAGGGTCTGAGGCAGCGCTACCGCGGCGTCGAGCGTAGGAATAATGACCGAAAGTTCCGCGCGCATGATCTGCCCCTGTTACCGCTCTGCCAAGCACCTATATTAGCCTCAGCATCAGCAATCCAGAAGGTCCCTATGCGCAGCTTGCACCACATCACCGGATCCGACGCGACAAGCTTTCTTCAGGGGCTGATCACCAATGATGTAAACCGGCTCGACACGGGCCTCGTCTACACCGCCATGCTCACACCGCAGGGCAAATATCTGGCCGATTTCTTTCTCGCCCGGCAGGGCGATGCGATACTGCTGGATGTGGATGCGGGCCTTGCCCCCACACTGATCCCGCGCCTCAACATGTATCGTTTGCGCGCCGATGTTCAGATCACCGAAAGCCCGCTCTCGCTCATGCGGGGCACGGGAACGGCCCCGGACGGAGCCCTTGCCGATCCGCGTCACGCGGATATGGGCTGGCGGCTCTACGGGTCTGAGGCTGGCGATGACGGCACTGATTGGGCCAAGATCCGCGTCGCGCATTGCATCCCCGAAAGCGGTGTAGAGCTTGGGCCGGACACGTTCATCCTTGAGGCCGGGTTCGAGCGTCTGCACGGCGTGGATTTCCGCAAAGGGTGCTATGTGGGGCAAGAGGTGACCGCGCGGATGAAACACAAGACAGAGCTGCGCAAAGGCCTTGTAACGGTTGAGATCAACGGCACGGCACCGGTGGGCACGCAGATCACGGCGAATGGCAAACCCGCGGGCACGCTGCATACGCAAGCGGGCGGGCGCGCCATCGCATATCTGCGCTTTGACCGCGCCACGCATCCGATGAAAGCCGAGGATGCGGACGTGACATGGACGCCCCCCGCCTGACACGGAAAAGGGGCCGCCGCGGCCGCCCCTTAAACTAGGTTCAAATCGCTGCCGTCACGCCCGCTCGGAATATTCCATCGTCTCTGTGTTCACAACGATCGCCTCATCCTGCCCCACGAAGGGCGGGACCATCACTTTTATCCCGTTATCGAGAATCGCGGGCTTGAAGCTGTTGGCGGCTGTCTGCCCCTTCACCACCGGCTCGGTCTCCACAACGGTGCAGGTGACCTTCTGCGGCAAAGTCGCGTTCAGCGCTTCTGCATCATAAAATTCTACCGCGATAGTCATGCCATCTTGCAAAAACGGCCGGCGCTCGCCCAGAATCTCCGCCGGAAGCTCAATCTGCTCATAGGTTTCTGCGTCCATGAACACTAACACGCCATCAGTTTCATATAAAAACTGCTGATCTTTCTGCTCAAGACGCACCCGCTCTACCTTATCGGCGCTGCGAAAGCGTTCGTTCAATTTCGATCCATTGCGCAGATTGCGCATCTCGACTTGGGCAAAGGCGCCGCCTTTACCGGGTTTCACGTGATCGACTTTCACAGCCGACCACAAACCTCCGTTATGTTCCAACACGTTACCGGGTCGGATTTCGTTACCGTTGATTTTAGGCATTGTGGCAAAACCTTGACAAAAGGTTGAAGAAAACTTGCCCTCCCCTATATCTTGTGATGCGTTGGGGAGCAAGATGACCAAATATCGTATCGGACAAGATAAAGCTATGCGCCAGGCGCATGAGAGATATGCTTTTATGCTCTATCCGAATCGGAGGAAACCGGGCATACCCAGCGCTAAGCCGAAAACACAAGAGCAATAAACAAGGACGAACCATGAAGGATTTCGTTGATGGTGCCGCCTTCAATAACGAGCAAGGCAATCGCGCACGCAAACTTTTCGCAGCTGTCGTACTGGCTGCACTGGATGATGCCATTTCCGACGATAAGAAATATGGCAACGGCCCCGACCAGATCGCCCGCTGGGCGCGCTCTCGGGATGGACGCGAAGTGCTGTCCTGCGCCGGGATCGACCCCAATGAGCGTGTTGTGACAGGCCTGATGGATTTCGTATCCAAAGGCGTGCGCACATCTGTGGCGCTGTCTCGTGAAGAAAGCGAGCGCCGCAGTGCAGCCGCTGCTCAGGCTGAAGCCGCCTGAAACATATCTGAAGACCAAGCAAACGGCCCGGCCTGAACGGCGGGGCCTTTTGCGTTTTAGGGTCGCCCATGCGCGCTCAGGCCGCGTCATGACTTCCCTCAAGCACCGACAATGCGTATCACCCTCCACGTAAGACAGCAGAGGGCGCGCGGTGGCACGAGCAATCATGATACAGGGCGCCGGCTCGAATGTCGGGAAATCCATGCTGGTGGCGGGGCTTGCACGGGCCTGCACCCTTCGCGGTCTGAGCGTTGCCCCCTTCAAGCCGCAAAACATGTCCAACAACGCAGCCGTCACGGAAGATGGCGGCGAGATTGGCCGCGCCCAAGCACTACAGGCCCGTGCAGCAGGGCGCGCACCCCATACCGATATGAACCCCGTTCTTCTCAAACCCGAGAGCGAGACAGGCGCGCAAGTGATCTTGCAAGGTCAGCGTTTCGCCACCCTGCGCGCGCGCGACTATGCCAAGGCCAAGCCGCAATTGCTGAGCGCGGTGCTTGAGAGCTTCCATAGGCTCAGCGCCACGGCCGATCTGATTATCGTCGAAGGCGCGGGTAGCCCGGCCGAGATCAACCTGCGCGCGGGCGACATCGCCAATATGGGCTTCGCCGAGGCCGCTTGCATGCCGGTGGTTCTGGTGGGTGATATAGACCGGGGTGGCGTAATCGCTCAGATCGTCGGCACCCAAGCGGTGCTGCCCGCCTCGGATGCAGCGCTCATCCGGGCCTTCGCCATCAACAAGTTTCGCGGGGATCCCTCCCTTTTCGATGACGGGCTGACAGCAATTGTCGAGCGGACGGGCTGGCCCTCTCTAGGCGTGGTGCCGTGGTTCGCCGACGCGTGGCGCCTCCCAGCAGAGGATGTCATGGACATCGCCTCCAAGCGCGCCGGAGCGTGCAAGATAGCCGTACCGCGCCTTGAACGGATCGCGAATTTCGATGATCTGGACCCACTCAGCGCCGAACCGGGTGTGAGCGTCGAAATCATTGCGCCGGGACAGCCCTTGCCGGGGGACGCCGATCTAGTGCTGATTCCCGGCAGTAAATCCACCATTGCCGACCTTGCCGCCTTTCGCACCAACGGTTGGGACATCGATCTTGCCGCCCATCTGCGGCGTGGCGGGCATGTATTGGGCATTTGTGGCGGCTACCAGATGCTGGGCCGCGAGATTGCGGACCCGGACGGCATTGAGGGTGCGCCGGGACGCGTTCCGGGCCTCGGGCTCTTGGATGTAACTACGGTGATGCACAGCGAAAAACGCCTGGCACTCACCTCGGCGCGGCATGTGGCGAGTGGTACGGCCGTCGAGGGGTATGAAATCCACCTCGGCAAGACCCAAGGCCCCGATTGCACGCGCGCATGGCTTGAGGTGAACGGACGACCTGAGGGCGCGGCTTCCAGCGACGGACGCGTGCGCGGCTGCTATCTGCACGGGCTTTTTGCCTCAGATGCGTTTCGCGCGGCCTATCTCGCCGATCTGGGTGCCATGTCGGAAATGCGTTTTGACGACAGTGTTGAGGACACGCTAGACGCGCTCGCCGCGCATCTAGAGACGCATATGGATGTGGATCAGCTGTTGTCGCTGGCCGGGGAGCTGTGACGCACGCCGCTAGTCGAGATCTTGGCTCGCCAACGCCCGGGCAATTTCGCGGCGCACAAGTTTACGCACATTCCGCGTGATCCGCTCGCCCAGCGCGCCTTGCAACTCCTGCCGCACGATATCAGCCACCAGATCGCGCAGGGCATCTTCGTCAAGAATATCATCCGCCTCACCCAACAGTCCCGCATCAAAAGATGTTTCCTCGTCGGTCTGGCGTGGCTCCTCCGCTACGAAATTCTCGGGTATGTCATCTACCGGCGCGGGCGGAGTAACTTCGCGTAGTTTTGGTGCAGGCTCGGGGTCGGCGGGCTTTGCCTCTGCCGAATCGTCATCGCTGTTGGCACCATCTGCATCGGGTTCATAATCCTCCCACGGCACAGCGGCACCGGGTCCGCCGAAATAGGCGTCATCCGTGGTGTCGATCTGCACATCGACTGTCGCAGGTGCGTCATCCTCGGCCTCGGTCACAGCTGACTGTGTGTCGTCTGACTGTGTGTCGTCTAACTCTGCATCTTCTGGCTGTGTATCTTTTTGCTGTGTATCTTCGTTGTCATCCACGCGGAAAAACGGTGTCAAAACCAGCTTATCAGCCTCTGGCTCCGCCTTTTCTTCATCCTTTGCGGGTGCATCATCCTGCGCCTTGCGCGGACGTTCTTCATTCGAGACGAGCCGACGAATAGACGACAGCACATCCTCGATTTCCACATTGGTCACGGGATCAGACATATTATTATACCACTCTTGCCTCGGCATAGTGTAACCCACACCGCCGCGTTCGCACAACAGATAGGGAGAGTTTTACTCTTTCCCCAGCGCCCGCAACACTTTGTCCAGTTGCTTGCCCTGTTGGCTCGACGGCACCGGAGCATCGTCAACAAGGTTGTAATAGAGCGTCGGATCGTAACTCTGAACGCCCAAATTCAGCTGTCGCGCGGTCAGCTGCCCTGTGGAGGCGAGCACCTGATAGGCGGCGATGAACACGTCCGCCTGCGCCGAAATTTGGTTGGCTTGGGCGTCCAAAAGCTCCTGCTCGGCGTTGAGGACATCGAGCGTGGTGCGCGCACCCAACTTGGCTTCCTCACGGACCCCGTCAAAGGCCACGCGGGCGGCGCGAACCGCTTCGGAGCTTGCAGCCGCAGAGGAACGCGTCGCGGCAAGGATAGCATAGGCCACGCCCACATTCTGGCTCACGTTGTTGCGCACCACATGAAGCGCCCCACGCAGCGCGTCACGCTGCGCCAATGCCCGGCGCTTGGTCGAGCTCAGCAAACCGCCTTGATAGATCGGCCCACCGATTAGCACACCCACCGTGGCCGACTGGCCGAAATTGTTGGAGTTGAACTCCTCGTTCACGCCCAAACTGCCATTCAGCGTCACACGTGGGCGCACGGCGGCCTCAGCCACCAGAACGTTGATATCCGCGGAGGCCACGTCAAACTGCGCTTTCAGCATATCTGGGTGGTTGCGCATCGCGACCTGCTTGGCGCTATCAACCGAGCGTGTGATTTCAGGCAGCCGTGGCTGCCGCGTGAGGGTGCCGGGGCGTTTGCCGACGGCGGCGATGTATTCCTCGATCGCCTGTTTCAGATCGCCTTCGGCATTTGCCAGACCGCTTCTGGCGGAGGCGAGACGCGCCTCGGCTTGCGCCACATCGGTCCGGGTTACTTCGCCCACCTCGAACCGGTCACGCGCGGCGCGCAGGGATTCACTGATAACGCGCACGTTGGAGCGACGGAGCTCCACAAAGCGAGTGTTGCGCAACACATTCATATAGGCTGCGACCGCGCGCAAAAGTACTTGCTGCTCAATCGACACCAGCGTTTGGCGGGTGGCCAGAACGGCCTCCTTGGCCGCATCAATACGCAGACGCTGCTGACCAAAATCGTAGAGCAAAAGCTCCGCCGTGATCCCCGCATTGATATCCGTATCTCCAGTGCGGATCGTGCCGCCCCCAAGCCGATTGCCGTATGCCATAGAGCGGGTGATGTCCGCGCTCCAATTGATAATGGGGCGCAGGCCCGCGACGGTGCTGGCCACATCTTCATCCGCGGCACGCAGCAGCGCGCGGTTTTGCTCCAACAGGCCTGAGTGATTGTAGGCCCCGACCAGCGCATCGGCTAATGTGTCAGCCTGTGCCGCCCCACCGACCATCAGCACCGCGAGCGCCCCACCGCGCGCCGCGCGTCGCAGCAAGAGCGCAAAACGCCCCACCTGCCCGGTGGCTCCAAAACTCATCGCATGTGTCATGCTCTCATCCTCTCACTGCACCTCCCGCGCTCCTTAAAGCGTGAAAGCCGTCGTTTTCTCGAACCCTTGCAAAACCGGTGCGCCCGCGTTGAACGCAAACCGCCAAGATATTTGCCCATCCGCTTTATACCCGATCCGCACGACGCCCAGCGCATTTTCCATGAAAAGACAAACAATCCGCCCGCCATCCTTCAGCTGCGCCGTCAGCGCGCCGGGAAGCTGCTGCACAGCCCCCTGCACCACTATCACGTCATAGGGTCCAAGCTCCTCAGCGCCCTGCGCCAGTGGCCCCTCATGCACGATCACGTTGTCAGCGGAATGCTCGACCAAGAGGCTTTGCGCCTCGGCGGCCATGCCGGCATCTTGTTCTACCGCGACAACGGCCGCCGCCATCCGCGCCATCACCGCCGCCGAATACCCAAGCGCACTGCCAATATCGAGCACCAGTTCAGAGCTCTTGATATCCAGCGCGTCCAGCATTTTGGCCAAGGTCCGCGGCTCCAAAATGACACGCCCACCGCCCAGCTCGATATTCTCACCCATATATGCGGCTTCCCGAAGGGCGCGCGGGACAAAAGCCTCGCGCGGGACCGACAGCATGGCGTCGATGATCGGAAACTTTGTCACATCCGAGGGGCGGACCTGAGTGTCCACCATCATGGTGCGGCGTGCGGCATAATCTGTCATTGGCTGAACTCGCGGGCTTCGGATTCTCGTTGCTGACGTTCTGTCACACCTCGACCCACTGGGCAACGGCGCATAGGCGCGCGCCTGCCGCGCTGTGATACGCGCGCTACGGCACGACTCATTCGCCCGCGAGCAGCATACGGCCCGGCCGCGGCCATACCTCCTGTTGATTTGCTTGCTCTGCAGCCTTCTCCCACAACAAATCGGCAATAGTCTCATCAGGTGTGTATCCGGTCGGCGCGGCCATAATCAGATGGCGTAACCGGTCGACATTTTGGGCCTCGCAAGCCTCCGACAGTGTGGCAAGAAACCGGTCGAGATTGACGGGGCTGAGCCGTGCCTCTCGCGCTGTGAGGATGCGCGGATGCACGGTGGGTCGCGCGCGGTCCCCGATCAGCAATTCTTCAAAGAGCTTCTCGCCGGGCCGCAATCCCGTGAAGCGAATAGCGATATCACCTGTCACCTGCGCATCATCACCCGTGGTGCAGTATGGCTCAAGCCCGCTCAGGCGCACGATCCGCTCGGCAAGATCCACGATCCGGATAGGGTCGCCCATATCCAGCACGAAAACGTCCCCACCGGACGCCATCGCCCCTGCCTGAATTACAAGCTGTGCCGCCTCCGGGATGGTCATGAAATAGCGCGTGATATCAGGATGGGTGACGGTGATCGGGCCACCCGCCTCAAGCTGCGCGCGAAACCGCGGAATGACTGATCCTGACGAGCCCAGAACATTGCCGAAGCGGACCATTGAAAACACCGTGTTTGATTGCCGTTCCGCCGCTGCCTGACAAACCAGCTCAGCCAGCCGTTTGGACGCCCCCATGATATTGGTGGGCCGCACGGCCTTGTCGGTGGAAATTAAGATGAATGCTCTCACACCAGCCTCAATCGCCGCATCGGCCAGCACTTTGGTGCCGAACACGTTATTGCGCAGACCTTCGACCACGTTATGCTCCACGAGCGGCACATGCTTGTAGGCTGCCGCGTGATAGATCGTCTCGACCTCAAACCTGTGCAGGGCCGCGGCCACACGCTGGCTGTTTTGAACCGACCCCATCAGCGGGACGATCCGAGTGTCCAGACCCTCGGCCTCAACCGTTTCGCGCAGCTCCATCTCAAGCGCGTAGAGCGCAAGCTCCGACAGCTCCCAAAGCACCAGCGCACGCGGACCCTGCCGCAAGATCTGGCGGCAAAGCTCAGACCCGATGGAGCCCCCCGCACCGGTAACCATAACCACTTTGCCCGCGATATTACCCGCCATCAGCTCGGGCATGGCAGGCACCGGGTCTCGCCCAAGCAAATCCTCGATGGCGACGTCGTGAATGTCGCTCACTTGTGCGCGGCCCGCCACGATATCGGACATGCCAGGAATGGTCTGCACCCTCAAAGGCAATGTCTCAAGCCGCGCCATGATCGCTCGGCGCTCGGCGCGGCTGGCGCTGGGGACAGCCAGCAAAACAAGCCCGGCATCATGGCGCGCCACAATATCCGCAATACGCTCTGGGTCATGGACGCGGAGGCCGCCAATCGTGGTTCCATGCAACTCTCGTGCATCATCGACAAACGCCACGGGGCGATACTCGCGACCCGCCCCGAGCGAGCTGAGAAGCTGCCGCCCAGAGGCGCCCGCGCCGTAGATCACCACGGGGGCCCGGCCACATTGCGCGCGGCGCGCAAACAAGGCCGGCATCACCACGCGCACGCCACCAAGCGCCATGACCGCCAAGAGCCAGTAGATTGCAGGAACCGAGCGCGGCACGGGCAGGTCCAGAGCCTGACTGACCCCGAACAGCATGAGCGCGGAGATACCAAGGCCCAACACAATGGCGCGTAGAAAATGCGTGGAGATGTAGCGAATGACGGCGCGGTAAAACCCCAGCCGCACAAAGACCAGCAAGCTGATCGGGAGGATGAGGCCCAACGCCGCCCAAACACCCGGAAGCACCAAAAAGGTAAGGCTTTCCAACCGCATGAACATTGCCAACACAAAACACAATGTCAGCAAAACTGTATCAACGCCAAGCTGTAACCCCCGCTTGTGCACGCGCTTCAGCCGAAGCAATTGAGTCAAACCAAAGCTGATCACCGGGTGAGGCGATCATGTGGAGGCCGCACCCAGTCAGAACATTTTACTGCAAGACATCTCTGGGGTGGGACAATGGGCATGTGGGAATTCCTGGAGTGCAGATAGGTCCACAATTTGCCACGCCAGAGATTAAGAAAGTCTTACCAAAATTTTAGTCAATGCCACGATGCCTCATCTTTTCCCCGCAAGCCCCCTCTTGCTGGATGCTGGTCTGCATGCCTCATACCGTCTGCACCTGATTTCTGTGGTGCTTTTCCTGAGACTGCGCCCCCAATCACACCAAATCCCGCCCTCAAGACGAACAGTATCAAAGATTTATGTTTGACTCCTCCATCCCGCTGCGCTTTCCCGTCGCTCGGAAGGAATGCTCAAATGACCAACCCCGTAGACCTCTTTATCGTTGGTGGTGGCATCAATGGCTGCGGCATCGCGCGCGATGCGGCGGGGCGGGGCCTGAGCGTGACGCTGGCGGAAAAGGGCGATCTGGCGTCGGGCACGTCTTCGGCCTCGACCAAGCTCTTTCATGGGGGGTTGCGCTATCTGGAATTCTTCGAGTTCCGCCTCGTCCGCGAGGCTCTGGAAGAGCGCGAGACGCTTCTACGCGCCATGCCGCATATCAGCTGGCCCATGCGGTTTGTGCTGCCTTACCACAAAGATATGCGCTTTGAGGCGGGCACGCCCACCTCTCGGCTTTTGACGTTTTTCATGCCGTGGATGCGCGGGCGTAGGCCTGCATGGCTGATCCGGCTGGGCCTCTTTCTCTACGACACTATGGGCGGGCGCAAAATCCTGCCCGGCACGCGCAGGCTTGATTTGAAAACCGATCCGGCGGGCGCGCCTCTGAAGGATAAATACCGAACAGCCTATGAGTATTCCGATTGTTGGATCGAAGACTCGCGCCTTGTCATCCTCAACGCACGCGACGCCGAGGCGCGTGGCGCGCGCATCCTCACCCGGACCCGTGTGGCCCGCGCCCGGCGCGTCGGCGACCTTTGGGAAATCACACTGGACGGCCCAAACGGCCCCGAGACGCACCACGCCCGCGCCCTCATCAACGCCGCTGGCCCCTGGGCGGCGGAGGTGATCCAGACCACAATCGGCCTCAACAGCGCCGACAGCGTCCGTCTCGTGCGCGGCAGCCATATCGTGACGCATAAGCTCTTTGATCACGACCGCAGCTATTTCTTCCAAGGCGAAGATGGGCGCATCATCTTTGCGATACCCTACGAGGGCGATTTCACCCTGATCGGCACCACTGATGCTGAACACTCCAACCCGCAGACCCCGCCCGAATGCAGCGATGCAGAGGCCGATTACCTGCGCCATTTCGCCAACCAGTATTTCAAACGCGCCGTCACGCGCGAGGATATCGTCTGGACCTATTCCGGCGTGCGCCCTCTCTATGATGACGGTGCCAGCAGCGCCACCGCCGCCACCCGCGATTATGTCCTGCGGCTGGAGACCTCCGGCGCGGCACCGCTTCTCAACATCTTTGGTGGCAAGATCACGACCTACCGCCGCCTGTCTGAAGCCGCGCTGGCCAAACTTGGCGCGTATTTTCCCAATGCAACGGGCCAATGGACCGCGGGCGTGCCCCTGCCGGGCGGCGATTTCCCGGTGGACGGCGTGGCCGAGCTGACCGCTGCCCTTGAGCAGGACTATCCATTCCTGAAGCCCGCTGAGGCAAGCCGGCTGATCCGCGCCTATGGCACTGAAGCGCGAGACATGCTGGGCACCGCCAGAACACGCACCGATCTGGGCCGGGACTTCGGCGCGGGCCTGACCGAGGCTGAGGCGCGTTGGCAAATGGCCCATGAATACGCGCAAACCGCCGAGGATATCGTCTGGAGGCGCACGCGATTGGGCCTCAAGATGAGCGCGGGTGAGATTGCAGCCCTTGATGCATGGATGCGCACAGCGGCGATTGGCAAGGCCAACGCGGGGGCCTAAGCTTTCCCTAAAGACCCCACGGACCGGAGAGCGCCATGAGCCAAATTCTTGCTGTTGATCAGGGCACCACCTCCAGCCGCGCCATAGTGTTTGACACCGATCTGCGCCCAGTAGCCTCTGCACAGGCCGAGTTCGCGCAGCATTTCCCCGCCTCCGGCTGGGTCGAGCATGATCCGCAGGATCTGTGGTCCACCACTCTGTCCACCTGCCGCGCCGTGCTCAAGCAATTCGGACCCGTCGAGGCCATCGGCATCACCAATCAGCGCGAGACGACCATCGTCTGGGATGCCGCCACCGGCGCGCCGCTCTGCAATGCGATCGTCTGGCAAGACCGCCGAACGGCCGAGACCTGCGCCACCCTGCGCGCCGCCGGGCACGAGCCGTTGGTGCGCGCACAGACAGGCCTGCTGCTTGATCCCTATTTCTCGGGCACGAAGCTGAAGTGGATCCTCGATCAGCATCCCGGCGCGCGCATACGGGCCACCAAGGGTGAATTGCTTTTCGGCACGGTCGACAGCTTCCTGATCTGGCACCTCACCGGCGGGGCGGTCCATGCCACGGATGCCACGAACGCCGCGCGCACGCTGCTCTATGACATCCACAAAGGCACGTGGAGCGCGGATATCTGTGCCCTTCTGGACATCCCCATGGAGATGCTCCCCGAGGTACGCGACAGCGCCGCCGATTTTGGCACCTGTCTTCCTGAACATTTTGGCGCGCCCATCCCGATCCGGGGCGTGGCGGGCGATCAGCAGGCCGCCACCGTGGGACAGGCCTGTTTCAAACCCGGCATGATGAAATCCACCTATGGAACGGGCTGTTTCGCGCTTCTCAATACCGGCGACACACCTGTGCTGAGCGAAAACCGCCTGCTGACCACGATTGCCTACCAGCTGAACGGCAAGCCGACCTATGCGCTTGAAGGCTCGATCTTCGTGGCCGGGGCCGTGGTGCAGTGGCTGCGCGACGGGCTGCGGATCATCACCCATGCCTCCGAGACCGGCACGCTCGCCGAAGCCGCCGACCCCGCGCAGGATGTGATCCTTGTGCCGGCCTTCACCGGGCTCGGCGCGCCCTATTGGAACGCGGACTGTCGCGGCGCGGCTTACGGGCTTACGCGCGGCACCGGACCTGCGGAAATGGCGCGGGCCGCGCTCGAATCTGTGGGGTTTCAGACCCGTGACCTTTTGGAGGCCATGCACGCCGATTGGCCCGAAAAGGATGCCCCCACCCTGCGCGTGGATGGCGGGATGAGCGGGTCGGACTGGACCATGCAATTTCTCGCAGACATCACCGGCGCGCCGGTGGACCGCCCGCATGTGCTGGAGACGACAGCGCTTGGAGCTGCCTGGCTCGCCGGGATGCAGATCGGGCTCTACCCCGGGCAGGACGCCTTTGCCGCCACATGGGCGCGCGAGCGGACCTTCACGCCCACCATGGCGCCAGAGATACGTGATGCGCGCTATGCACGTTGGACGCGCGCCGTCGCCGCCACCCTCTCCGTCTGAGCGAGGTTACAACCGGATCACGCGCGGGCCCCGCCCCGTCACAAAGCCGCGAGGGGGGATTACGCGGGCGCAAACATGCCTCCAGATAGGTCGCATAATCACGCCACACGTAACCCACGCATCACAGGAGACACCTCATGACCACCCGCCGCACCTTCCTCACCGCCGCCGTCGCCCTTTCGGCTACGACCGCCCTCGCCACCCTGCCCGCTTTCGCAGAGACAGAGGCCTATTTCATCGAAGACGGGGCCGTGATCGGCGGCTACGATACCGTGGCCTACTTCGCGAAGGGTCAACCCACTAAGGGCAGCGCCGAGCATTCGCTCGAATGGGACGGTGCGACATGGCACTTCGCCAGCGCTGAAAACAAGGCCGCGTTCGAGGCCAACCCCGCGAAATACGCGCCCCAATATGGCGGATATTGCGCCTATGCGGTCTCCAAAGGCTACACGGCCGAGATCGACCCGGACGCGTGGAAGATCGTGGACGACAAGCTCTACCTCAATTTCAACCAGCGCATTCAACGGACATGGCTCAAGGACGTGCCTGGCCGTATCGCCAAAGCCGACGCCAACTGGCCTGACGTTCTGAACTGATCCTTCCCTCCCGGAAATTTCGAAGGCCGCGCAGACTGATGCGGCCTTCGGTGCATCCCGGACTGCCGTCTCAAGCCGCGCTGCCGCGCATATAGGCGCACATATGATCCGCCAACGCATGCGCCGTCTCATCAGCCCCGTGCCTCAGCAACAGATAATAGCCATAGGATGTCTGAACGCTTGCCTCGATCGGCTTTACCAGACGACCAGTCGCGAGATCCTCGTCCAGCAATTGGCTCCAGCCCAGCGCGATGCCCAGCCCGGCCCGCGCCGCATCAATCTGGGCAGCGTAGGAATCGGTGCGGATCAACACGCGCGCCTCAGACGGGTTCATGTTCTTCTCCGTCAGCCAAATGCCCCAATTCATCCAGTTCCACTGCTTGTAATCGAGATCGATCAGATCGGCTTCAAGCAGATCCTGCGCCGTGGCGACCGGGCATTTGGCGAGATAGGAGGGCGCGCAGACAGGCGTCACCTCATCGCCGAACAACAGCCGCGCGGTAAAGCCCGGCCACGTCCCGCTGCCATGCAGCACAACCACGTCTGCACCAAGGATTTCGGCCTCATCATCACTCACATTCACATCCACCATCAGCGGCGGATGAGCGCGCAAGAAGCTCGACAAGCGCGGGGTCAGCCAGAACGCCCCGATTGAGGTATCCACGGCAAGCCTGAGCACGGGTCGCGCGTCGCGGTGCTGCATGCTGACTGTCGCGGCGGAGAGATGCTGAAGCGCGATCTTCACCCCGTTAAAGAGCTCGCGCCCCTCATCCGTGAGGCTGATCGCGCGGTGCGATCTTGTGAACAGCGCTGTATTGAGAATGGATTCGAGCGTGCGGACCCGCTGGCTCACTGCGGATTGGGTCACCGAAAGCTCCTCGGCGGCGCGGGTGAAGCTGCCCAAACGGGCCGAGGCCTCGAACGGAACGAGAAGGTCGAGCGGAGGCAAGTTGCGTGGCTGCATAAGTGAGGCTAACCCAAATACCTTAGAAAGGATCGTTTGCGTGATTTTTGCTAATCTATTCCATTAGGGAGATAAGCAGCAAATGAGAATCGCCATGACCCTACCGATTTTAGACCTGATGCCCGGCGATGCGCCTTTTCGGACCAACCCGTCCAACTCCTACACCCTGCCCGCGCGGTTCTATCACGACCCGGACATCTGGGAGCATGAGAAGGCCGCAATTTTTGCGCGCAGCTGGAATTATGCGGGCCATGTCAGTCAGTTGGCCGAGCCAGGCTGCTTCATCACCGTTCGCATCCACGAGCAAAACATCTTCGTCGCGCGCACGCGCCAAGGCGATCTCAAGGCGTTCTACAACGTCTGCCCCCATCGCGGCCACGAGCTTGTCTCGGGCACAGGGCGCAAGAACGTGATTACCTGCCCCTATCACGCCTGGGCGTTTGATTTCGACGGCACGCTTAAATCCGCACGAAACACAGAGACGGTCGAAGGCTTTGACAAGGCCAATTTCTCGCTCAAGGAAGTGCGCGTGGAGCTTTTCTGCGGGCTGGTCATGGTCAATCTGGACCCCGATGCGATCCCCTTTGCCGAGCAGATGGGCGATCTGGAAAAGGAAATCCGCGCCTTCGTGCCGTCGGTGGACGAGTTGCAAATGGCCCAGCGCGACACCTATGAGGTAGACGCGAACTGGAAGGTGCTCGTCGACAATTTCCTTGAGTGTTACCACTGCCACACGGCGCACAAGGACTTCGTCGATCTGGTGGATATGGACAGCTACCGCACCATCACCAACGGGCTCTATTCCAGTCAGCTTGCGGGCAAGCCCAAATCCCTCAGCAACCGCGCCTTTGCCTTCACGCCGGGCGATGTGGATTTCGGTTATGCAGGTTGGTTCGTCTGGCCAAATTTCACGATCTGGGCCTATCCCGGCGAGGCGAACCTGTCGGTGCTTCAGATGAACCCGACCGGGCCAGAGCACTGCACGGAATTCCAAGACTGGTTCGTCAAGGACGGCGTTGTCACGGACCAGTTGCGCGATGCGATCAACTACCAGATCGACGTGCTGCAACCCGAAGATATCAGCCTCTGCCAATCCGTGCAAAAGGGCCTGAAATCATCAGGATACAACCAAGGCCGCTTCATCGTGGACGCAGGCAAAACCGAGCTGAGCGAACACGCCGTTCACCATTTTCAAAACCTCGTCGCCGAAGCCCTCGGCGCCAAACTGGACCCGGATACACACACATGACACACTCAAGCGATGGCAAAACCCGGGACCTGATCACCTCCCGCCCCGGCCATGGCTGGGATCACAACATGAACCGCCATGTCTACCATGATCTGGAGGCAAAACACGGCCCCCATTACACTGTCTATAACCGCCGCTTCATGTGCGTCTACATGGACGATCTGGACACGGCCGAGGGCTATTGGCTGCTGCGCACCAAGGCCGCGTGCCTGCATACCGGAGAATGGCCAATCGAGATCGTGGGACCCGATGCGCTGAAGCTGATGGAGCTTTTGTTCGTCAACAACATCTCCAAGGTGAAGCCCGGGCGCTGCGGCTATGGCGTGGCGTGTTTCGACGATGGTGGGCTTTTGGTGGATGGCGTCTTTGTCCGGCTGGCCGAGGACCGGTTCTGGTATGTGCAGGCCGATGGCGATTTCGTCAATTGGGCGCGCGCGCATGCCAAGGGGATGGATGTGAAGGTATTCGGCACCGACACCAACGTGAGCCAGATCCAGGGCCCTGCCTCGATGGAGATCCTCGCGGCAGCAGCCACCGGTGGCATCCCCTCACCTTTTGGCTATTTCGGCAGCGCATGGGTGGATTTCGGCAGGCAGGAAGTGCTCATCACACGCACCGGATACACCAACGAGCTGGGTTGGGAATTCTACACCGAACCGCACCACGACGCCCACGCGCTCTGGGCGCATCTGGAGGCGGCGGGCGCGCCGCATGGGCTGCGCATGTTCGGACTCGATTCCATGAACATCCGTCGGATCGAAGCCGGCATCCTGAACGCCAATTCCGATTTTGACGAGACCACGACCCCCTTTGCCGTGGGCCTTGATCGCTTCATCGACATGGAGAACGGCGATTTCATCGGCAAGGCGGCACTGCAGAAGGCCGAGACCGGCCTGCGCCTGCATGGGCTGACATGCCCCGGTGCGGTGCCAAGGGTTCATGGCGCGGTGAAGGTGGACGGGGTACAGGTGGGCAAGATTACCGCCGGAGAACACTCCCCGTTTTTGCAAACCGGCATCGGCTATGCGCTGATGGACAAGCCGGGTGACGGTCCGGGCAGCGTGGTGATGGTCGAATGCATCGATGGCGCGCTCCATGAGGCCACATTCTGCGCCACGCCGATGTATGATCCCACCTCCGAGATCGCACGCGGCAAGATTGTGGATATCCCCAAGCGACCCGCCTAAAGAAAAAAGCCGCGCCGGGAGCTTTCCCCCGGCGCGGCGCTACTCCGACTTAGTGATGCGCAATCCGCCCGGTCAGAACGCAAAGCTCATTTTCAGCCCGGCCTGAACCTGCCGCGTGTCCGACCCAAGGCCGCTCGCGCTCACATCCGCATCAATGGCCCAGCGCGCATCAATCTGCGTTTGGTAGCCAAGACCAACGGTCCCGCTCAAACCAGTCTCGTTGATCGTGCCGGACGAGATCGTGATCGGCGTGTTGGTGTCAAAGTGATCCGCACTGACCGTGAGTTTGACGACCCCAGGCCCAAACTGCGTACCGAAAGTGGCCCCCAGGCGGATTTCGCGGAAGTCCACATTCGTGAGAATACCCGCCGCCGCCAGCGTGCCGGTCGTATCTTCAAGATCAATATTGCCGAGATTCACGCTTGCGAAGGGCGAAATCGTGCGTCCCGGAGAGATCTCATAATCGCGCGCGACATCCGCAGAGAACCCAAGCAGGTTTCCATCCGCACTGGCTGTGCCCGCCGTTGTCGTGATCGTATCATAGTCAATACGCCCGATCTGCAACGAGGCAGAGCCGTAGTAATCGCCGCTCTGCCAACCGAGATAGGGCTGAATGATATTCTGCTCACCATCGACACGCATCCCCGTGGTCGCGGAATTGATCGTCCCGCGCGAATATGCAAGGCCAATCGCCACATTTGGCATGACCACATAATCGGCCCCCAGTTGCAGCATCGGCAAATCAAGGCTGCGCGCGCTGCTGACACTTTGGGTGTTGCTGATCTTGCCCCAGACATTCACCCGCCCGGCCGTGCCGCTGAGCCCGCCCGAGGTGCTGACGATCGGTCCGGCGGTGCTGAGCACGGGGTCACTTGCATCACCTGATTGCGCATTCAGGCTTCTTTGCGCCTGCACGCCCGCGTTGATCCCGGTGCTGCGCAGCGTCTGCCGCCCCAATTGCGCCACGGCAGAGCGCAATTCTTCAACCTGCTCTTGCGTGCCAAGGCCCCATCCGATGATCGCCCCGTTCAGCGTGATCGTATACGTCCCAAAGTCACCATTATTGAAACCAGAAATGACGACCGTATGCTGTCCGGTGGCTGCAGAACCAGCGATTCTCGAAGCAAAGCCCACCCCACCATCATCATCCAAGGCGACGAGGTTGGTAAATTGGTCGGTTGGATCAAAATTACCTGCGTAG
>JBASXE010000385.1:0-1883 GCA_049276875.1 Roseovarius sp.
GCCCTGATTGACGCAACATTGCTCTCATCGACCAGCCACCAAAAGCTGGAGTGGCCCATGACGTTGAAGGCGAAGTACTTCAGACTTTTCCCAATGGCCGTCGCAATACCTTTGCCCTGATGTTCGCCAAATACGGCGAGGATTATCTGCACATCCTTGACCGATTGCCCATATTGCTCAAGTGATGCCAGTCCGACAACTTTGTTGCCTATCCAAAATGTCCAGGTTTGGCTTGGGAAGTCTCTGCTCACTGCATCCATAACGAAGCTCTGGGCAGAGGACATTTGCCACGAGTGGGCATTGTGGAATTGTCCTAAATACGATCGAATCTGCTTCCCGTATTTCTTGAATATCGGGGTGAGAATCGCAGCATCCGTCTTCTTCAGATGCTTCATTTCAAGCGGGGCTGAGTAACCTGGCCAGTTTGGTTTTTCTGATCTGAATGCGAGTTCAGTCTCTTCTTGTGACATCTTCTTTTTTCCTCCTAGTAGTTGTCTTGCTGCTACCAGTGGAGGGAATTGAAATCAGTAAACCTTGTCTCCTTGCGAGCTGAAGACGTTGGTTTATGTGAGATGTCCTGTGCTTCTCTCTTTCATCAAACTCTTCAGCCGATATTTCTGGCTCAGCAAGATCTCTCACCCATTCATGCTGGGCGATTAGCTGCTGCGTTTGTTTTATGCCAAAAGATCTGATCAGGTTGTGCCATAAGGCAGTCTGTTCGACCTTCGATCTCTTGGTCACTCCCATTTCTTTAGCGAAACGATCTTGA
Organism: Roseovarius sp.; assembly: GCA_049276875.1. Classification (GTDB taxonomy): domain Bacteria; phylum Pseudomonadota; class Alphaproteobacteria; order Rhodobacterales; family Rhodobacteraceae; genus Roseovarius. The sequence continues at coordinate 770 of JBASXE010000385.1, forward strand.
GCATCAAGATGGAAAGAGATCATTTCGTCTCTGCCCCGCTTCGTTAGCCACGAAGTATGGGTATACAAAGAAATGCCTCCCATCATCGCTGATCCGAAAGCAATCTCTTGGAGTTGATGCTCCCAAAGTAGATTGACTGTGCCTTCCAAATGCTTGGGTTCAGGCTCATCGATACCTGTTGTCACCCTCATAACAAGGCGAGGGTGGTCATTCTGATACCTCCTACCTGAAACCCAAAAGTCAGCGATGTATCCCCTCTCTGCCCTTTGGCAAAAAACTGATACCGCAAAAGGGAAGTCACCAAAATGAAAGGTGGGTGCGTCTCGACCTGAGCTAGTCACGCTGAAACGAAATATCTTTCCTACGTGCTCAGCTAAATCTTCGCTGGATTCAAAATTGGCAGTACTCCCCATAAGTACCATTGTACCATACAATTATGTTTTTTGAAGTAAATATATTAAAACTACAAAATTAATTGCATTTCTTACAAAAATAAGCTATAGTTTTTATGATGGAAACCATAGGTGTGCCTAAAGCCTTTTTGTTTGGTGCATCTTCCCGTCGGAAAGGAGGTGATGAATATGGCAAATAGAAAACGTGAAGTTTCGCATAAAGGGGAAAGGACGGATCACTACGAGTATTTGGCGATGATCAGACAAGCCAAGCTTTTGCGTGACGAGAAACTCCTTCTCCTTCACTATGCAAACACCCACAACTGGAAAGAAGGAAAGTGTTCCTTCTGGAGTGAGCGGAAGATCTGTGCGGCAGTCTCGATGTCGGAAAAGACATTTAGAAAAGTCAGGCAATCTCTTGTAGATCTTGGATGGATCGCTGTTCACAACAACGGAGATCGTCAAACACCTGATATCCAGCTCCTAATTGGCAATCCAAACCCGCTATACGAAAAGAAGGAATGGGCGAAGTGGTGGCAGCCAGAAGGTAGCTCTCGTGTTCCTCTGATTGTTGGCAATCCGATTAGTTCAGACGATACTGCTGGGAACTCTGAATCAAATGAATTATCGATTGGAGGCATCGAGGATCAAGATGATGAATCCGATAGGGAAAAACGAGCTGCTTAGTAGTCGGGTTTTCCCTACTAAGTATGAAATAGAAG
>JBASXE010000386.1:0-2470 GCA_049276875.1 Roseovarius sp.
CAGCACATCATTGATGATTACCAAAAGCGCCTCGCCCGAATTCTTGATCGTGTTGGCGTAGAGCAATTGTTCCTCGTTGAGCTCGGTATCCTTGAGCAGTTCAGCCATTCCCACGACCCCGTTCATCGGTGTGCGAATCTCATGGCTCATGTTGGCAAGGAAAGACGACTTCGCCCGGTTCGCGGATTCCGCCCGGCGCCGCGCCTCTTTCAACTGCTGTTCATAGCGCACCGTCTCGGTGATGTTCAGCGCAAGGCTCACCACATCCCCGCCATGACCACGCTGATCGACCAGCTTGATGTATTCCCCGCTCCACAAACGGATCACCTCGGGTTCAGGGTTCAAGCTTTGCCAGCGATCCAACATGGTCTCGCGCCATGCGGTGGGGTCCAGATCGCCGATATTTACGATCCCCTCATCGGTGCAAAGCTGCAGAATCTCTACATATGAAATTCCCGGCGCCACAAGCTCAAGCCCATCAAAGACCGAGATATAGGCCGGGTTGGCCGCAATCATACGGCTATCGGCGTCGAAAAAGGCGAACCCGTCCTGAATCGTCTCGATCGAATGCCAGAGCCGCCGTTCGGCGATCTCGACCTTTTCATTGGCCACATGCAGGTCCGATTTGACCCGCTTGTTCTCACTCTCGACCGTCTCAAACTTGGCGCGTGTCTCGACAATCTCATCCGACAGGGCGCGCGCATGTTTGCCGAGCTTGCGGTTGGCCGCCTGAAGCTCCACCTGCTTTTGTTCCAGCAGCCTCTCGGCCGCGAGCCGTGCGCGCCGTTCCTCTGCAAGTTTATTGGCAAGGCTCTTGCCCATCCTCCGCCGCGCCGGACCCTCTGTTGGCACCGACGATGGGGGCACAAGACGATGGGGGCACAAGGTGAACAAGTGTTTAAGAGCTGCCCCTGAATCATTGCCACCCGCGCGCCTGCATGCTAGCATCGAGGTAGGTTCATTCAGGAGGGCGCCATGCTCCGCCGTGCATTTTTTATCGCCTTTTCAATTTCTTTCGCCGCCCAGACCCTTGGCGAGGCCGCCGCGCAATCGGCCCTTCCCGACCGCCGCGCAGTGCTGACGAACAATATCGACTATTACGGCGCAGACCTCACACCGCTTTTCGACACCAGTTTCGACGCCTGCCGCACCGCGTGTTTGGCGAATCCCGACTGTAACGCCTTCACGTTCAATTCCCGTTCCAACGCCTGCTTTCCCAAAAGCAGCGTCAGCGAGGAGGTCCCCTATGACGGCGCGCAATCGGCCCGCATTCTGCCCACCGATGCGGGTGTTCTGGCCCAAGCAGATGCGCGCGAGACGGACCTGAGCTTTCTGGGCGAGACCACCTTGAGCAGCGCGCATGATCTGGCGCTGCGTATCGGCGGGCTGCACATTGCGGGCACATGGACCACAGAGCAGATGGTGAGCGCCAGCCGTGACCGCATGGGCAAGGGCGATCCGCTGAACGCGATGCGTTGGATGGGGGCGGCGGTGTCGCTCACCGATGCGGCGGATCAATGGGTGGAATATGCGCGCCTGCTGATGCTGCAGCCCAAGGACAACAATCGGTATAACAGGCGCGCCGTATCGGCCGCCGCCAATGGCTATCTGCGCGCGCAAGGCACGGGCGGGCGGGTCTCATCGCTGATGATGCTGGCCGAGGCGCTGGAAGCGAAACGCCGGGGCCGCGATAGTGTGGCAGCCCTGCGTCTGGCCAATGCCCTCTCGCCGCGCGAGGATGTGGTGGCCGCACTGGAGGCCACAACGGCCAAATACGGCTTCCGCATCACCAAAAACAGCGCCGACAATGACGCTGAGAACCCGCGCATGTGTGCGCTTTTCTCCGAAGACCTGATTCAGGCGGGCACGGATTACGCACCTTTCGTACAGCTTCCCGACGCAGGCCTCGTGGTACAGGTGGAGGGGCGGCAGATTTGCATCGACGGGCTGAGCCACGGCGCGCGCTATAGCGTGACCTTCCGCGAGGGCCTGCCTGCAGCCAATGGCGAGGCGCTTCTTAAAGATGTCGAGATCACGCAATATATCCGCGACCGCGCCCCCTCCGTGGTGTTTCCGGGCCGCGCATATGTGCTGCCGCGCGCCGCCGACGCCGCCCTGCCAATCGAGACGGTGAATCTTGCCGAGGTTCAGCTGACCCTGCGCCGGGTGAGCGACCGGAACCTGCTGCGCGCCATTCAGGATGACTATTTCGGGCGGCCCCTCACGGATTATGAGCTGTCGGAATTCTCCGAGGAGGTCGCGACCGACATCTGGACCGGGGTGGGCGAGGTGCAAAACCAGCTTAACCAGACCATGACGACCCGCTTGCCGATGGGAGATGTGCTCAGCGATCAGCCGCCGGGCATCTATGCGCTGACAGCGCGGATCGAGGGGGTGCGGCTTTACGAGGATCCGGGGGCGACGCAGTGGTTTGTGCTGACCGATCTGGGGCTGACCACGCTGAAGGGGA
>JBASXE010000387.1:0-1737 GCA_049276875.1 Roseovarius sp.
CAAACACCACCTCCGTCTGATCCCTCCAGGGCAAAGCGGCGCATTCCGTAATCTCCATCAGCGTCACGGCTGTGACCTCGCGTTTATAGACCAGCCGCTTCAGCACCTCCGGCGCGAGATAGGCCAAGAGGGACAGGTTTTCCAGGGCTGTGCGCCTGCGGGCGTTTCATCCTCGTCGAGAGAAATGTCCTGTTCCAAGGACCCGTGGCGGAGTGCAGCACCGGCAAAATCCAGCACAATACAATCAGTCTTGATGATGCCGGGATAGCGCTCAGGATCGACACGGCGGAGACCTCGGCCGACGGCCTGGATGAATGTCCCCTTGTGCAACATCGGGCGCAGTATGCCGATGCAGCCCACGGGCTGGCTATCAAAGCCTTCGGTTAGGACCATACAATTGGCGAGAACTTGAAGGTCCCCGCGATCAAAGCGCGCGATGAGATCGCTTCGCTCAGAACCCGCCATGTCGCCAGAGATGACAGCAGCGGAAATGCCCTCTGCAATGAAGGCGTCGGCCACGGCTTCGGCATGTGCGACGGTGGCACAGAAAAAGATCGTACGTCGGTCAGACGCTTTGTCTTTCCAATGCTCGACCACGGCTTCGTTCAGGACAGACCGGTTCAGGACCTTATCAGCCTGGCGCATGTCGTAGTCACCTGCCGTGCTGGCGAGCCCCGCCAGTTCATCATCGACGCCCAGGTCGATGGTAAAGGTGCGTGGCGGAACAAGCAGGCCGCGCGCGATCAGCGTACCGATCCGCAGATGATAGCCGACATTACTGAAGGTGCGGCGCAGACTGCGCCCGTCACCACGCCCGGGCGTGGCGGAAAGACCCAAGAGCTTTGCCAGCGGGTTCAAGGCGCGAACATGGTCGATGACAGATTGATAACTGGTCGCGGCCGCGCGGTGGCATTCATCGATGATGAGATGCGAGACGGCCGGCATGACCTCACGCCGATTGGCTCGCGCCAGCGTCTGCACGCTCCCGAAGACAAGCTGTCCGTCCCAGTCATCTCGCTCGGCTTTGACGACAGAGGATGGCAGGCCCGAAATGCGCGAGATGGCGGCGCGATTTTGTTCGATGAGTTCATCGGTGTGTTGGAGAACAAGAACCTTAGCATCGCGCTGACGCTCTGCGTCCTCGCCAATGAAAAAGCCTGCGATGGCCGTCTTTCCTGCGCCGGTCGGCAGCACCAACATCGTGTTGCCATGCGCGGCGGTGCGATCGTGGGCGGCGTCAACCGCCGCCCTTTGATAATCACGAGGGATCATGCGTGCCTCCCTCAGCGTGCCCAGAAGGGTGCGCCGCCGTCAGAGGCGGTATCAGACCCCGCATAGGGGTCCTGAACCACGCCACCGCTATAGCCCTGTGGCGCAGCCGAGGGTGAATGGATAGGTGCCGGCTGGCCTCCCATGATCTCGGCGTATTGGCGATGCTCTGGCCCCACAGCGGCCTTGATTACATTGCGGCCGGGTTCGTCAGGCTCATCGCGATTTTTGTCGATGCCGATTTTGGCCACAAAATCGAGGCTATTGAGATCGCCAAGGCTGCGGATGAGGCGCGCAGTGCGTGCGGCCTCTGACTGGTCATTGGCCTTGATGCCGCGCGCTGATTCCAGAATGCCCCGAATAAGGGCGCGCCCACGGTTGGCGTATTTGTCGACGCCACTGGCGTCCACGCCTTTGCCGCGGAAACCGATGCGGGTGTAAATGCGGCGGCGGGCGAATGGCCCCTCC
>JBASXE010000388.1:0-2060 GCA_049276875.1 Roseovarius sp.
GGACGCAGGCCTTCGCCCTGGGCGATGTATTCCGAGGCGGCAAAGAGCGCGATGTCGGCGTTGCCGCCGAGGATCAGGCGCAGGCGGTCCGCGCCGGAGTTCGCCGTCACATAGCGGGTCTCGAACCCGGCCTGCTGGGCCAGCATGGCACCGACGAAATGGGGGCTGGAGCCGATACCGACGGCTTCGACCAGACCGCGCGGGTTTTCCTTGAGGTAGGCAATGACGTCGCCGAGCGTCTGGAAATCGCTGTCGGCTTTCACGACCCATACCGGGCTGCCGCCGCCCGTATACCCGATGGATTTGAAGTCATCGAGGCCGAAGTCGCCAAGGTTCATGGCCATGGCGATCAGGGACTGGTGGTGCCAGTGGACGATGGTGTGACCGTCGGCATCTCCGCGCTGCATACGGTTCACGGCATTCGCACCCGCACCACCATCGGCGTTGACGATCACGAACGGTTGCGACAGGAGGCCATCTTCCTGAATTTTCTCTCCCAGAAGCCGGGCGACTGCGTCGGTCCGTCCGCCGGGTTTGAAGGGCACGATCACTTCGATCGGCTTGCGTGGAAAATCCTGTGCTTCAGCACTGGCCAGACCAATTGGCCCAACCGGTGTCAGCGTTGCGACGGCACCAACCGCCAGCATGGCCGCAAACTTCGCAGTTTTATTGAACATTTTGCTTCCTCCCTAGAGAATTTGGTGATTTACTGGATTTATTGGACCAACCAATATGAAAGATTCGTGAAATTGTCTAGACCAATTGTCTCGGGCCACGACTGTCCCAATCTCGTCATGGTGATGACGGACCAGCACGCCGCCCGCGTCATGGGCTGCGCGGGGGACGCCTTGGCCGAGACACCGAACCTCGATGCGCTGGCCGCGCGCGGCACGCGGTTTGAGCGGACCTATTGCCCCTCACCGCTTTGTGTGCCCTCGCGCATGGCGTTCTTGACGGGGCTTGAGCCGCACCAGTCCGGCGTTCTGACCAATGACGATTTCCTGCCGTCGGATACTCCGACCATCGCTCATGCCATGGGCGCTACGGGGTATGACTGCCGTCTTGTCGGCCGGATGCATTTCTATGGGCCGGATCAGTTACACGGATTTCAGGCGCGCCCCATCGGCGATATCGGACCTGGCTGGCCGGGGTCGGGAGCGCCAGAGATCGGGCCGCTGACGGCGGCGCGGGGTAACCGGGGCGACCAGATCGGCGGGTCGGGCCGGGGGGAGACCTCGTACCAGGCGTTTGACACGGCCGTTGCGGACACGGGCGTGCGGGAGATTGAAGACCTGTGCGCGGCACGGGACCGAACCGGAAGGCCGTTCTTTGTGCTTGCCAGCCTGTTCTGCCCGCACCCGCCCTATATCGCGCCGCCGGAGGATTACGACGTATTCGACGGCCGTGTGCCGCCGCCGCGTCTTGCCGCGGAGACGCCGCGCCATCCTGCGCTGGAGCACTGGGCGCGCGCCGGGCAGGTGGACGTGATCGACGACGAGGGCGCGATGCGGGCGCGCACGGCCTATTACGGGTTGGTGCGGATGATCGACCGGCTGGCGGGACGGGTGTTCGATGCGGTCGCGGGGCGCAAGGATACGATCGTCATTTACGTGTCGGATCACGGGGAGGCGCTTGGCGAACGCGGGCTCTGGTGGAAGAGCACGTTTTACGAGGAAAGCGCGCGGGTGCCGATGATCATCGCCGGGCCGGGATTTGCACAGGGCGCGGTCAGCGGGCGGGTGACGTCGCTTTTCGACTTGTCGGCGACCCTGCTGGACTGGGCCGGGGCCGGGGCGCTGCCGGGGCAGGTGGGTTGTTCGCTGATCGGCGGAGGCGCGTGGGAGGATTGCGCGGTGTCGAGCTATTACGGCGGCTTGATGAACATCGAGACCGAGGCCCTGCGACACCGGATGCTGCGCCGGGGCGCGCTGAAGCTCTGTGTCTATGACGGGCATCCGCCCCAGCTTTTCGATCTGGAGGCGGACCCCGACGAACTAAATGATCTTGCTGGCGCGCGTCCGGATCTGGTTGGGCCGTTGATGGCGGAGCTGGTGGACGGG
>JBASXE010000389.1:0-1878 GCA_049276875.1 Roseovarius sp.
CGTCACCCAGGTCCTCCCTGATCGTTTCAATCTCGGCATTCAAGGCGTCGTATTCCTGAATTTTTCGTTCGAGGAAGCGCTTTGTGATGGAGGCAAGCGCGGCGATCCCTTTCGGGGTCAGGATGTAGGCATAGCGCCGTTTGTCTTGGGCAGCGGTGAAAAGCTCGGGCTTGATTAACCCTCTGTCCAGAAGCGCGCGCAACAAGTAGTGGGCACTACCATTGCTGACGGACACGGCTCCCGCAAACTCGCGCTGAGACAGCTCGGTATTGTAATGCAGAAGCCGCAGGACGCGGAACTGCACATCGTCCTGGACTTTTGTTCGATGGCTTGCCTTCTGGGCGTCTCGGGATGTTTACCAGAGGAGATGATGTTGCACCACCATCGTTGCTCGTTTGTAGCGTTACCAGACAGCAGCCACTCCGAGAAGCCCCATAATGAAGCCGTTGCCAGGATATCGAAGGCTTCCAGCTTAACGAACATCCTGCGCAATGTTCCTCGTGGACAGGTAGATCTCTTGGAACCGCCGGCGAATGCCTTCGGACAGCCGCTACCTGGAAATCGTCCCTGCAAGCAAGTTGCGCCCTCAAGGACAACGCACCTCGGATGATAGCTCCAAATCATTCACCCGCCCACTTGCTGTGGACCAGGGGTCTTGATAGAATTTGGAGAGTGCAACCACACTTGGCGGTGGCTGCCAACCTGCCGCAAATGGACCCCAAGCCTATAAAAAACGTAATGGCAGGCTGCACTGCAGCATGTGCCAACGCCGCGCTTGCCCAGTTTCAGCGCTCAAACAAGCGATATGCAATTTGCCCGACGTGCTCCCGGATCGAGGTGTTGAGTACCCCCAGGTTGTCGGTGAGGTTCCACCCCACCCCATCTGTGAAGGCTGATGTCCGGTAGTCGACAGGCCACGGGACCAGTCCCGTCCATCCTGCAGCCTCAAAACTGCGCATAGCGCGCGGCATATGAAAGGCGCTGGTCACCAGAACCCAGGTTTCCTCGGGAGCCGGAGTGGCGAGCGCCAAGCTGAGGTGTGCATTCTCCGCTGTGTTGCGGGACTGTCCTTCAAGCAGCAGACGCGTTGGCGCCACGCCTTGGTCGAGGAAGTAGCGTCCAGCAATGTCAGCCTCTGACGTCTCCGCACCGCCCAAGTCCCGCAGAGCACCACTGCCGCCAATGAACAGAAGCCGTGCCTGAGGAAACCGCCTTGCGAGCGCCAGCGCGATTGTGTAGCGTTCGGCGCCTTCGTTCAACTGCATCTGGCCCCAGAAGGCGCTGGCGCGCACGTTCTCGCCACCGCCCAGCACGACGATCCCGTCGATTTTGTCCAGAGCTGGCTCTGCTGGGAAGGTCCGCTCGATCGGCTGCAGCAGCAGATCACCGAGGGGGAGGATTGCGAGCGCGACCAGCAGAGCCAGGGAGACGCCTCCAACCCAAAGCGCAAGACGGCGCCGGTTCATCACCAGCGCCAAGACGATCACAGCCATTGCAAGGATGATCCAGGTATCGGGCCGCAGCAGCGCGCCGATCAGTTTCGAGGCGATGAAGAAGATGGTATCCATCAGTGTGTGCTCCGCCGCCCGCTTGCGACGACATCCAGCGCTGCACGATAGGCATCGACCACCAGCGCCTGATCGAATTCGCGTTGCATTTTGGCGCGACCTGCTGCGCCCATGGCTTTCTGCGCGTCGGGCGAAAGGGCGAGAAAGCGCTCCATCGCAGTTGCGAGACTTTCATCGTTGCGCACCTCGCAGAAAAAGCCCGAAACGTCACGATCCAACACCGCCCGGCAGCCCGGCACGTCCGTAGCAATCAACGGCCGCGCCATGGCGGCCGCTTCGATCATAGTACGCGGCGCACCCTCCCGATAGG
>JBASXE010000390.1:0-2378 GCA_049276875.1 Roseovarius sp.
TGAACAGTATGATCGCAAATTCGGACATGACCGGTCGCGACGACAACTTTGTGCCAGCAATTCCACATGGAGAACTCTTGCGCGTAGGATTGTAGGTCCTGTAACTGCTCTTTGCACTGCCTCGCACCGTTTAGCACTATCCAACAAAAACAGGGGTTTAGCGCGACCCTGCAACAGATTGACTAGCCCAGTTTTGCACGGTGTTGCAATGAGAGCGTGCTCTATGTAACTGTTTCCGGGGGTAGAGAACCCTAAAAGGTCAACTGGTCAAAAGAATCGACCCCGCAAGCGACTGACATCGCACACGGGGTCTGACCACCAAAGATGAATGGAGCATCAACGATGGCTGACAATGTTGTACCGCTGAACGCGGCCCAACCCAAGACCGACCTGCCCAGGTCGTTCAAGTTCACCCAAACATCATTGAAGAGCGCGACACGCGCCTATGATGCGGCAGGTGCAACGAACGTGATCCTGCGGGATACCGAGGCGCGGGGCCTGATCGTTCGCAAGCAACGCCGCGATTGGGTGGTCGGGATCGAGCGCCGCATTCGGAACAAGGTCTGGCGCGTGACGATCGGCCCCTATGCCGAAGACATCAATGTCGCGGCGATCCGCGCCGAGGTGCAGCAGATCATCGGCGAGATCATCGCGGGCACCTACACGACGCAGGCCCAACGGAACGAGGCGCGAGGCAAGGGCGACGACCTCACCCTGATGACGGTCGATCAGGCTGTCGATTTACACGCCCGCGTGAACCCCGAACTGCGGGCCAGCACGATCCGCAGTTACCGCTCTGCCGTGGGCTATCTCACGAACGGTAAACCCGTGCGGATGATCGACGTGACAACGGACTATGTCCGCACCGCCTATGCCCGCTTGCTGACGACCCATAGCCCCGCGACGGCAAATCAGATGCTGCGGTCGGTCAAGGCGATCTGGCAGACTTGGGCAGACGAACACCCAGAAGACACGGCACCGACCCGCAACCCTGTCACACCGATCACCCGCAAAAAGAAGGGCACGGTGCGCCGGTCACAGCCCCGCACGGGGGCCTTGCTGCCCAGTGAGCGCCGCCCGTGGATCGATGCCGTGCTGGCCGAGATGAAGGGCAGGGGGCCAACAGGCACCGCCCACGCGGCATTGGCGATGCTGTTCCTTACAGGCCTACGGCTTAATGAAGCCTGCGGCCTGCGGTGGGATGATGTCACCGCCACCGAAATCACGATCAATGAAGATCGCATGAAGGGCGGCACCGCACTGGTGCGCCCGATCACGCCGATGATGCAGCGGATCCTCGACCATCAACGGCTATTCCATCCAGACAGCCCATGGTGCTTCCCCGCCCGTGTGGGTGCCGGGCATATGTCCGATGTCCGCAAAGCGATGGATCCGATCAATGAGGCGATCGCGGGGCGCAGGCTGACGGCTCACGATCTGCGCCGAACCTACCTTGCCACGGCCGAGGTCGCAGGGGTGCCGGCAATCGCGCAGAAGATGCTGATCGGCCATACGACATCAGACGTGACGCAGGACTACCTGCGGTCCCTCGCACCACAACTGCCGCAGTTCGGCCAGACCATTGAAGCTGCATTGATGGGGGCGGAACAATGAGCGCCGCGGGCCCGCGTCCGGGCGCACGGACACACATCATCGACCGCTGGAACGTGACGTTCGTAATCGAATTTTCAGATGGGGATCGTGTTGACCGCGTGTGGCGCTACCTCGACAACGGAGACTTGCGCCCTGCCGATGGTGTGACCACGAAGCAGTTATTCTTTGAACTGTCCGAAGCGCGGATGCTGGCCGATCGGGACGGGTACGATCTACCCAAACCCGACGATTTCATCTGGCCCAGTTCCGAACCAGACGCGGCACCCGACCCCGTGGAACTGTCGAGCTTGGACCCGGTCGAGCAGCTGCGCGCCGTCATCGAGCGGGGCGTTGCGGATGACTGGGTTACAGGCAACGACACCGACGGTTTCCGTTCGAAGAAGACGATGGCCGAGGTCGCCCAGCTGCTACCCTGCTTGAAGCACCTTGAAGACCAGAGATCAGGACTCAAGCGTCTCGGCAAGAAGACTCCAATGTCGATCATCTGGCCCGGAACCAAGTGATCTGGCAGGGGGCGGCCAAGGGGCGCATTTCGCCCCCTGCGCCCCCTGTTTCGCCCGCGAAAACCATTGCGGCACCGTCTATCAATCTTTCGAGCCACTCGAAATGAAAGGAGGTGCAAATATGGCCGAAGATACCAAGACCCGCGTGTTCAACAAGAGCGAGGCAGAGAAGGCAGTCGAATTGGGCATCAGCGTGAGCTGGCTGCAAAAGGATCGACTGAAATCTCAACCGCAGATCGAGTTCAAGCGGTACGGGCGCAC
>JBASXE010000391.1:0-3223 GCA_049276875.1 Roseovarius sp.
GCATCACGCCCTGCGCGGGCAATGGACGCAACTCTCCAATACTGAGAGGTTCAGCCACACGGCCTTGGGTCATCATCATGGCGCCAAAGACGAGAATGGACATGATAAAGTTGAAGATCGGCCCCGCCGACACCGTGGCTGTGCGCGCCCAGAGCGGGGCGCCGTGCATCGTCTGACGCAGGCGCACCGGATCGGCCTCGGCCTCAGCCATAGCGGTTTCGTCCTTGGAACTTGCCGCAGAGGCGTCGCCTAGAAATTTCACATATCCGCCAAAGGGGAGCGCTGCGATCTGCCAGACCGTGCCGTGCTTGTCAGTTCGCGCAAAAAGCACGGGACCAAAGCCAATCGAAAAGATCTCCGCCTTGATGCCTGACCAGCGCCCGACGATGTAATGGCCGTATTCATGAACCGCGACAATCACGGACAGGGCGGCCACGAAGGCCAGAAGCGTCATGAAGAGGCCGCCAAACTGCGGAAGAAGAGCGGTCATCACTGGGGAATAGTCCTATTTGCTGGCGTTTTTCTATGCTCGGGTGCGGATCTGTGTGTCCATCTGCTTACGTGTAAGGTGGTCCACCTCTGCGACGGTTTCAAGCGTGATATCGCCCAGACCTTCCGCATGAGGTGCCATCACCTGCATTGCTTCGGCCACATGGGCGGTCATTTCGGTGAAACCCGTGTGCCCCGCGATGAAGTGATCGAGCGCGCGTTCCTTGGCCGCGTTGAACACGGCCCCCGCATGACCACCCGCCTGCATCACCTCCTGCGCAAGGGCCAGAGCGGGATAGCGGCGCAGGTCCGGCGCGCGAAATTCAAGCGATCCTATTGCCGCAAGGTCGAGACGCTCCACGGGCAGATCCCGCCGCGCGGGCCAATGGAGCGCATAGCCGATGGCGTGACGCATGTCGGGCGGGCCGATATGGGCCATGAGCGCACCATCACGAAAACCCACGAGGGCGTGCACGAGGCTCTGGGGGTGGATCAGCACTTCAATCTGGCGCGGAGTGAACCCGAAGAACTCTTTTGTTTCGATAAGCTCCAAGGCTTTATTGAACATCGACGCGCTGTCGATGGTGATCCGCTGGCCCATATCCCAATTCGGATGGGATGAGGCCTGAGACACGGTGGCACCCGGCAAATCTTCCAGCGGCCAATCGCGGAACGCGCCGCCCGAGGCCGTGATGATAACCCGCTCAGCCTCGGATATGTCCTCACCGACAAGCGCCTGAAACACCGCCGAATGTTCGCTATCCACGGGCAGAATACGCGCGCCGCGTGCTTGTGCCGTGGCCAAGAGAAGCGGCCCGGCTGTCACCAGCGATTCCTTGTTGGCAAGCGCAAGCGTTGAACCTTCACGAAGTGCCGCCATCCCAGGTGCCAGGCCCGCGTGGCCGACGATGGCCGACATGGTCCAATCGGCTGGGCGCGATGCGGCCTCGATAAGCGCCCCTGCCCCGGCAGCAGCCTCCACCCCGCTGCCCTCAAGCGCTGCGCGCAGATCGGGCAGCGCGTCCTCATATGCGGTCACAGCGACCTGCGCGCCAAATTCCCGCGCATCCGCCGCAAGCTGCGCGATGTTGCGGCCACCGGTGAGCGCCACGACCTCATAATCACCCCGCGCGCGGCGGATCAAATCGAGCGTATTCTGCCCGATGGAGCCCGTCGCCCCCAGAACGCTCACCCGCCTCATGCAAGCCCCGGCAAAAGGCCAAACGCCCAAAGGAGCCCCGCCAAAAGCGCGCCGCCCAGCATTGCGTCAAACCGGTCCAGAACGCCGCCATGGCCGGGGATAAGGTTCGAGCTGTCCTTCACACCCAAGCCACGCTTGATCCAGCTTTCCCAGATATCGCCCATCTGCCCGGCGAGTGCGACCAGCACAGACACCACCGCAAGCCCTGCGCCAGCGTCGAGCACCCCCGCGAAGGCAAGCCCGGTACAGGCCGCAGCAGCCCAGCCTGCAATCGTGCCGGACCATGTCTTCTTGGGGCTGATGGCGGGCCAGAACTTTGGCCCACCAAGGCTTCGCCCCGCGAAGTATCCCGCCACATCCGAGGCCACAACGACCGCGATGACCCATAAGACCCACAAAAGCCCCGCCCCATCGCGCAGGCTGACCATGGCATAACATGCCACAAGCGTCGCGGCAGCAAAGAGCCCGAAGGTTACCTGTCGGTTGGGCATCCGACCCGCGCCCGCCAAAGCGGTGGCCAGAAGCAGGGGCAGCACCATGATACCCGGCGCGATCCACGTCACCGCCAGCGCGGCAAAGCTCAGCGCGCCAAGAGCCAGCGCTGTGCGCCGCGCCGCAGGTGTGATCATGCGCGACAATTCCCACACCATGGCCCCGCCCAGAAGCCAGACGCCCACAGCAAAGAATATCCCCCCCAGCCAAAGCTCGATCACGCCGATAACGATCATGACCGCCGCCGATATGAGCCGTGGGGCGAGATCACCCCAACGCGCCACGCCGCTCATGCCGGGACGGCCCCGAAGCGGCGCTCGCGGTTGCCATAACTCGCCACAAGGGTTGCGAAAATCTCGGACGAAAAATCTGGCCAGAGCGTGTCGATGAATTCATATTCCGCATAGGCCGATTGCCACAGCAGGAAGTTGGATATACGCGCCTCACCGCTGGTGCGGATCACCAGATCCGGGTCCGGCAGAACGCGCGTATCGAGAAATTTAGTCAGCGTCTCTTCGGTCACATCCGCCGGGTTCAGCTTGCCGGAGGCCACTTCCTCGGCCAGCCGTTTGGTGGCCCGGCTCACCTCATCACGGCTGCCGTAATTGAGTGCAATGGTCAGATGTACGCGGTCATTGTGGGCGGTCATTCCCTCAAGCTCATCCATCAGAGATACGAGCTTGCGATCAAGCTGCACCCGGTCCCCGATGAAGCGCACACGCACCCCTTCATCACGGAGCGCACGGGCCTCTTTTGTGATGTAGCGGCGGAACAGGCTCATCAGCCCTGCGACCTCGACCTGCGTGCGTTTCCAGTTTTCCGTGGAAAAGGCAAATATTGTCAGGTACTTGACGCCAAGATCGGGGCACGCCTCGACAATCTCGCGGACCCGCTTGGCGCCTGCATGGTGGCCGAAAAGACGCGGCCGCCCGCGCGCCTGCGCCCAGCGTCCGTTGCCATCCATGATCACAGCCACATGTTTGGGCCCGTCCTCCGCGATGTCCGACGCGCCGGACATCAGACCTGCATGATCTCCGCCTG